>NZ_FOER01000010.1:0-155028 GCF_900110805.1 Butyrivibrio sp. TB
GAGCGATTACAAAATGATTCCGAATATAGCCATTGGTTCAATGAACTTGTGAAATGCCGCAAGGAAGCTAGTGAATGTGGTTTTAACATTGGTAGGCTTGAGGGAGTTATGTATCAGCTCCATATAAGGGAGATTGGCAGTATAGCCGATAATATGCCCCAGTAATTCCAAACATAAAAAGAGAGTTTCATGTATCATATGAAACTCTCTTTAATGTTTGATTATAAAGTTTAATTATATATAATCAATGCACACTCCGCTTAAAATATGGCTTAATTATAATTTATTATACTATTTACCTTATATTCTCCTTGGTTGGGGCTTTTCTTTTTCTCCGGTTTTTCTTTGACAATTTCCTTCGGAACATAATCATCAGGAGAAGTTGTATGTGTATAGATATGCTTTAATTCTATAGATGGCATATCAGACAGATCCCCTCCCTGGATCATGACCTGACGACGCAAAAAAGACAGAAAGCTCCATCCAAGAGGCGTTCCAAATACTTTGTTCTGTATAGATTTAGTATAGACTGTTTTAATATTGGCAAGACTGTTCAGTTTGACATGGGACTCCAGATACTCTATTTTTCTGGCATCGACTCTTGCTTTGTCTGCGTCTTCTTTGGTCTTAAACAAAAAACCGCCAACATCAAGTGCATCATCAGTCTCTACAGGATCATTCTTAGCAGGCTCAGTATTTTTATCTGGAATTATATTGTCTCGCAAATCTGTCATTGCAGCCTCCTGAAGATACACAATAACCCATTTTTCGCAAAATCATTATCCCCTCAGCAGCTAAATTTTTTGGGGGATATATTTCCATGTACAAATACAGGATGTATTTAGTACATGTATGGAAATACATGGATGTATTTCCATGTACTTCACTCTTCTATTTCGGCAGAAAATCCAATAATATCAAGATTTTATTTTGTTTTATCCAGGATTTGCTTCAAACATACAATAAAAGATCTTGTTATCTTAGTGTAATCAAGTCAATAAAACAAAAAAGATTTTATTGCCGGATCAAAGTCCAGACAATAAAATCCTTTTTATTTTTATAAATACTTATTTCAAATCTCCCACTTCGGCAGAGAAATATCCTCAAAGAAGCTTTTTAACTTGCTCTCATCCCTGATCACGAATAATCTGTCGGGAAATTACCAACAAATACACTTACACTTCGTGCTTTCAATATCCATCCCTCATCTGTCAGAGGTACAGGCCTATTATAAAAGAACTTGCCATCCGTAGCTCCTGTATTTATAGCAAGAGCCCAATATCCACCTCCGGGAAAACCGGGAAGTTTTATAGCTATATCTTCCCAGAAAACATTGATCGCAATATATACTACATCATCATGACCTTTTTCTCTGGAAAAACCTGCAAAACGGATACCAATCATTCTGCTATCCTTAGTTATATTACCATTATAAGGATCTTCTACATGGCAACTTACATAAGGAAGTCCGCATCTAGCAGGTTGTAAATCTTTCCTGATCGCAGGATGCCTTTTCCTAAATTGTATAGCATTTCTATAAAAATCATAGAAATCGTGGTTTTTATTCATAAGATCCCAGTTAAGCCAGGATATCTCATTGTCCTGACAATAAGCATTATTGTTACCAAACTGGGTATTGGCAAACTCATCACCGGCAAGCAGCATTGGTGTACCTCTGGAGCACATAAGGATCGTAATGGCATTGCGCATCATCCTAAAGCGCAGCTTTAAAATCTCTGGATCATCAGTCTCTCCTTCTTGGCCGCAGTTCCAGCTTCTGTTATCATCTGTTCCGTCAGTATTGTTCCATCCGTTAGCTTCATTATGCTTGCCATTATATGAATACAGATCATATAGAGGAAAACCATCATGACAGGTTATAAAATTGATCGATGAATTATAACCAACATACTCACCACCATAAAGGTCCATGGAACCTGTGATTCTCTTTATTGCTTCCGGCGCAGACCAGTACTCACCCTTAAGATATGAACGAATGTCGTCACGGTATTTGCCGTTCCATTCAGCCCATCTGTTCCATGTAGGAAAACTCCCTACCTGATACATTCCACCTGCATCCCAGGCTTCTGCAATTAGTTTACAGTTGCCAAGGATAGGATCATAAGCAAGTCTCTGAATAAGGGGTGGCCTGTCCATTGGAGTACCATCCTCATTTCTACCAAGAATGCTCGCAAGATCAAAGCGGAATCCATCCACTCTATAATCCTCAACCCAGTAGCGCAGGCAATTGACTATCATCTCCTGAACCAGTGGATTGTTACAGTTCACAGTATTGCCACACCCTGAGAAATTGTAATATTTGCCGTCAGGTGTCAGCATATAGTAGATATTATTATCAAAACCTTTAAAAGAAATAAAGGGACCGTTCTCATTACCTTCAGCTGTATGATTGAATACAACATCAAGGATTACTTCTATTCCATTATCCTTAAATTCCTTTATAAGATTTTTGAGTTCAAGACCTTCGTAATTGTACTCGCCAACAGAAGCATAAGCTGTATTTGGTGCAAAAAAGCTAACCGTGTTATATCCCCAGTAATCAAGCAAGGTCCGCCCGTTAACTTCTCTTTTATCCCTAGTCTCATCAAACTCGAAAATAGGCATCAGTTCTACTGCTGTTATTCCAAGGCGCTTAAGGTAAGGCACCTTCTCCTTAAGCCCTTCAAAAGTTCCGGGATACCTTACACCGGAAGACGGGTCTTTAGTGAACCCTCTAACATGAAGCTCGTATATGATAGAGTCTTCCATGGGAGTTTCAAGCTGCCTTGTAGCATTCCACTCAAAGTTATTCCTTACTATTCTGGCTCTGTATATGCCATTTCTATTATCATTCTGTCCCCAGATGCGTTGCCCGCTTACAGCCTTGGCATACGGATCCAGAAGCATATGCTTTTTATCAAAAAGAAGTCCTCTTGACGGATCCCAGGGACCATCAACAGAATATGCATATTCAATATTCTCTATATCCAGTCCGAATACGATCATTGAATATGTCTTACCGATTTTATAAGATTCAGGAAAAGGGATTGTTCCAAAAGGAGCAGAATCGCCTCTGTGGAATAACAATAATGTTATAGACTTGGCTCCTTTAGAATAGCATGTAAAATTAACACCATCAGGGATGACAGTGGCTCCGTTCATTTCATAATAACCAGGCCTGATACGAAAACCATTGATCTCATCAAGTGCCAGCATCTGGCGGTTTAGATCCATCTTTCTGAATTCTACACCGCGGTGCTCTCTGAGTACTTTTCTTTCTACTCTGCGTCTTCTGAACTCTTGCATAAAAAACCTTCCGCCTTTGTAAATGTTTTTAAACGCAAAACCTCATTTATAGTTTAACATAAAAAAACACCCCGGAAAACCAATTTGGTAAATCCGAGGTGTTATGTTTTTGGAATTATAAAAATATAGTAATAGTATACACTATATTCTCAACTAAAGCTCCTATTAAGCAGGATATGCTCCGTTCTTAGTATCAGCCTTAGCAAGATCTACTCCGCTCTTCTGAGCTTCACGATACTTGAAGAAGTCAGTAGCAACCTGAGGGAATAATGCGTATGAAAGAACATCTTCATCGCATGTAGCCCACTGCTTGCACTCTTCTCTGAACTTGTCCATCTGAGGCTCGATAAGATCTGCAGGACGGCATGTGATACGCTCTTCGTCGCCGATGCACTTCTTAACAACTTCAGGATCCATAGGCTTGATAGTCTGACCGTATTTACCTCTTACAAGGTCCTTGGTCTGCTCAGGAACGATCTTATATCTCTCGCCCATAAGGACGTTCATAACTGCCTGAGTACCAACGATCTGTGATGAAGGTGTAACGAGCGGTGGCTCACCAAGGTCTTTACGAACTCTCGGTACTTCTTCAAGAACTGCTTCAAGCTTATCAAGCTTGCCCTGATCAGAGAGCTGCTTAGTAAGGTTAGAAAGCATACCACCAGGTACCTGATACATAAGAGTCTTGATATTAACACCAAGAACCTTAGTAGACATAAGTCCTGACTCAAGGCACTCTTCTCTGTATGGACGGAAGTGATCAGCAATCTTAGAAAGGATCTTCTGATCATAACCTGTATCATATGGTGTTCCCTTAAGGGCTTCAACCATAACTTCTGTAGCAGGCTGTGATGTACCAAGAGCAAATGGGCTGATTGCACAGTCGATGATATCAACACCTGCTTCAATAGCCTTCATGTATGTCATGCTGGCTACACCAGATGTGTAGTGAGTGTGAAGCTCGATCGGGATCTTTGTACCGCTCTTAAGAGCACGTACAAGCTTATCTGCTTCGTAAGGAAGGAGAAGTCCTGCCATATCCTTGATACAGAGTGAATCAGCACCAAGTGACTCGATCTCACCAGCAATTCTCTTCCAGTATTCATCATCATAAGCGCCGCCAAGTGTGTAGGAAAGAGCAATCTGAGCTTTTCCGCCATACTTCTTGCAGGCCTTTACAGATGTCTCAAGGTTACGAAGGTCATTAAGACAGTCGAAGATACGGATGATATCAATACCGTTCTCGATTGACTTAGCAACGAAAGCTTCTACTACGTCATCAGCATAGTGGCTGTAACCAAGAAGGTTCTGACCACGAAGAAGCATCTGAAGAGGTGTATTTTTGAAGCCTTCTTTAAGTTTACGAAGTCTTACCCATGGATCCTCTTTTAGGAAACGCAGGCATGAATCAAATGTAGCACCACCCCAGCACTCTACTGCGGCATATCCTACTTTGTCCATTGTATCAACAATAGGAAGCATCTGCTCTATTGGCATTCTGGTAGCGATCAGAGACTGATGTGCATCACGAAGGACTGTCTCGGTGATCTTTACCGGTTTTCTTTCAATATCAGACATAGATTTTCTCCTTTATAAATTAGATTCCGAATATCGCCATAAATGTACCGGCAACAACTGCTGTTCCGATTACACCGGCAACGTTAGGTCCCATAGCATGCATTAGAAGAAAGTTGGTAGGATCTGTTTCAGCACCAACCTTCTGAGATACACGTGCAGCCATAGGAACGGCTGAAACACCGGCTGAACCGATAAGCGGATTGATGCTTCCACCACTGAAAAGATTCATCAGCTTACCGAACAGTACACCTGCGGCAGTACCTACAGCGAATGCTATAAGTCCGAGAGCTACGATCTTAAGTGTAGCAACATTAAGGAATGCTTCTGCACTTGTAGAAGCTCCAACTGATGTACCAAGAAGGATAACTACAATGTACATAAGTGCATTAGATGCTGTCTCCTGAAGCTGGTGTACTACACCACACTCACGGAAGAGGTTACCAAGCATCAGCATACCAATAAGTGGAGCTGTTGTAGGAAGGATCATGCAGACAACGACTGTAACAACAACAGGGAAGAGAATCTTCTCAAGCTGTGATACAGGACGAAGCTGAAGCATGCGAATCTTACGTTCCTTCTCAGTTGTGAAAAGCTTCATGATCGGAGGCTGGATGATCGGCACAAGTGACATGTACGAATATGCAGCAACTGCAATAGGTCCAAGAAGGCCTGTACATCCAAGCTTTGTAGCAAGGAAGATAGATGTAGGACCATCAGCACCACCGATGATGGAGATAGAAGCAGCTTCTGTTCCGGAGAATCCCATAAAGATAGCCATAAAGTAAGCTGAGAAAATACCGAACTGTGCTGCTGCACCAAGCAGGAATGACTTAGGGTTGGCAATAAGCGGACCAAAGTCAGTCATCGCACCTACACCCATGAATATGAGTGAAGGAAGGATTGACCATTCATCCAGCTTGTAGAAATATGTGAATAATCCACCGCCGCTTCCGTCTTCGGATATCTCGTGCATAATCTCAGGATAGATATTTACAAGAAGCATACCAAATGCGATTGGAACAAGAAGCAGAGGTTCAAAATCATGGGCTATAGCCAGATACAGAAATACGAAAGCTACGAGGATCATAACATAGTTGCCCCAGTAAAGTTTCTGGAAAGCTGTCTGAACCCATAGATTCGAAAATGTTTCAACGATTTTTTCCATTTTTGTTCCTCCAGTAGAATACGAAACTATTAGTTAAGTGTTGCAAGAACTGTTCCTGCCTCTACTGAATCACCTACTGCGCAGTCAATGCTTGCAACAGTTCCGTCTGAAGGAGCAACCATAGGAATCTCCATCTTCATAGACTCGATAGTAACAACAGCATCGCCCTTCTTAACAGCCTGTCCTACGTTAGCGTTAACCTTAACAACCTTTCCGGCTGCACCGGCTTCAACCTTGATTGAACCAGCACCAGCGGATGCCTTCTTAGCTGCAGGAGCTTTCTTAGGAGCTGCCTTTGGAGTTGCTGCAGGAGCTGCGCCGCCTGCACCTTCTTCTACTGTAACATCATATACGTTGCCATTTACGGTAATAGTATAGTTTTTCATGTTTATCCCTTCCTGCCGTATATTACGGCTTCGAATTTTATGTAAATCCTGTAATTTCTTATCTTATGCCCCAATAGGGACTAATTTATGCTCTTGCTCCAACACGTCTCTTTCTGATAGAGCGAACAACAAATCCATCACCGGATGCTGAAGTACTTCCCTCATAAGCTGCGATAGCTGCAGCAATTACAGCAACAAGCTCATCATCATCAGAAAGATCCTCTTCTTCTACAACCTCAGGAGCTGCTGCAGGCTTGTTTGCAGGAGCTGGAGCAGGCTGTTTCTTACCGATCTTTCCGATCATGGGGAAAAGAGAAATGATCAGACTGATAAGAATAAGTACTGCGAATGCAGTTCCCATTCCAAGCAGTGTGTTGATACCCGCATCAGCAAGCTTGTCAGCCATTGAAGTAGTTTCAGTTGCTTCAAGAGCTACAGGAAGATAAGATAAAGAACTTGTAAAAAATTCCATCATCATTTACCTCCTTATTTCGTTACATGCTTCTTTGCAGGTTTAGCTTCTCTCTTTGTAAAAAGCATTTCTAATGCACCGATAACATATTTTCTTGTATCTGCAGGCTCGATGATCTCGTCAACATAGCCTCTTCTTGCAGCGCTAACTGCACTGTTCTGAAGAGAAGCATACTCTTTGGCGATCTCATTAACTTCTTCTGCGCTCTTGCCATCACCGATGATCTTGGCAGCCATGTCTGCTTCCATAGTTCCGATCTGGGAATCAGGCCAGCATACATTTATATCAGCCTTAGAATTCATGATAACAAATGCACTTCCAAGAGCCTTGCCTGTAACAACGTTAACCTTCGGAACAGAAGCATTACCAAGTGCAGAAACAAGTGCTGCTGCATTCTTGGCAAGTCTTCTCTCCTCACATGTTGTTGCAAGGAAGCCCTTTACGTTAGTGAATGTAACGATAGGAAGATCGAATGCATCGCAGAAACGTACAAAATCAGCAGCCTTCTCAAGTCCGTTTGCTGTAAGAACTGCATCGAACTTCTCTTTTTCTTTACCATTTTCATCAAATACTACGCTACGGTTTGCAACAGCACCTACTGTAGCACCGTTAAGTTTGATGAATCCTGTAACCATCTCTTTAGCGTACTCTCTCTTTGTTTCAAAGAAAACGCCATTATCTGAAAGAATCGAAAGTGCAAGTGCAGGATCTGCAACTGCTCCGTCAAAATTCTCAAGTGATCTGTTAAGATCATCAGCACACTCTTCATAGAAGTCGCTGTCTTCGTTATTGGAAGGAAGAAGACTTACAAGCTGACGAATCTCGTTGTAGATTGTCTCTTCATCACCAGCTACATCTACGATTCCAGTCTTAGAGCTCTGGAAATCAGCAGCTGCTGTGTCACACTTCTCTTCATAATTGCCTTTAATGGAATTTGGAGAATTAACGAAAAGCTTTCCGTTCTTGCTCTCCATGAATGTAAAATCAGAAAGTGCCGGTACAAGTGCCAGACCACCACCACAGCCACCGAATACAGCTGTGATCTGAGGAACAACTCCTGAAGCCTCAACTTCTTTAGCGTAGATCTCGCCAAAAGCTGAAAGAGCATCTGTTGCCTCCTGAAGACGCATACCTGTAGAATCAATAAGACCAATTACAGGTGCTCCCATCTTGACTGCCATATCGTAGATACGTGCAATCTTCTTTGCATGCATTTCACCAACGGAACCGCCTAGTACACTTGCGTCCTGGCTGTATACATACACAAGGTTACCATCGATGACACCATATCCCGTAACAACACCATCGGATGGAGTCTCTGACTGTTTCAGACCGAAGTCAGTGCTCCTTGCTGTAACCATAGCACCAATTTCGACGAAACTGTTCTCATCGAGTAAAGCATTAATTCTTTGACTCGCCTGTGAAGTACTACTCATTTACTTACCTCCGTATAATATATGTTGACGTTAAAGCACTCGCAAGTAGAAACATATTGATTTGTTTGTGAAATGAAACCTCTTACATGTCCTAAAACTTGATAATGCCAAACTTTTCACAAATATTATTGTAACATAAACAAATCGGAAATAGTACTGTATTTATAAGGATTTTTATATAATAACGCTTAAAAAATTTAATTGTATACACAATTACATCTGTAATTGTGATATTGAAAGTATTCTTTTACTTTTTCCAATATCAAAATTACAGATTTTATATTAGCAAGCATGAAGATATGGTCAGATATCCAATTTGACATCTATCTCTTTTTCAGCCTCTTTCTTGAACTCTTCTGCATGATCTATATCAATTGAAGGCAGATCATCGACAGATCTTACTCCAAAAGATCTAAGGAACTGTTCTGTAGTTCCGAACAAGATAGGTCTTCCGGGAGCATCCATACGGCCAAGCTCCTTTACAAGCTCGAATTCTACAAGCCTGTTAACAGCATGATCTGAATTGACTCCGCGGATACGTTCTACTTCAGCTTTGGTAACAGGCTGCTTGTAAGCAATGATCGAAAGAGTCTCAAGAAGAGAATCCGTAAGAATATACTTCTTTGGTGAACTTGCAACCTTGATAAGCTGAGGATAAAAATCCTTCTTGGTGCTAAGCTGCAGTGAATCTTCCAGTTCCAGCAGATTTATTCCGCTGTCATTTTTTTTATATTTATCCTTAAGATACTCTATCTGTTCTTTTACTTCTTCTATACTTTCTTCAAGAGCATCTGCAAGCTTGGACACTTCAACAGAATCTCCCATTGTAAAAAGAATAGCCTCAATAGCTGCTGCTCCTTCTTTCTTTTTCATATCAGCTCTGCTCCTTTTCTAATTCCATGGCTGTCTTAACCGCCTCTTCCTCGTCCAACTCTTCACCAAACTTATTTGAAGTTATGGTTATATCCGCAAAAGTGTCATCCTGAGTCACAGTAACTTCTCCAAGTTTGATCTCTTCTAAGATTACAAGAAACGCAACAATGATCTCAGCCTTAGTTGCTTGTTCCTGCAAGAGTTTTCTAAAGCTGAAACTCTTATGTTTTCTGACATAAGCTTTAATAAAAAGAGTCTTCTCATCAATATCAACAGACTCTCGTTCAATTCGTCCGAACGTACTTCTAACAGGATCGATCTTATCTTCCTGCCTGCGAAGTAGTTCCTGGAATATCTCGTTTAGTTTCTGAAGATTGTTATCACCAACAAGCTCCGCGTAATCTATAGGAGGTTCATAAGACGTAACTTCTGAAGGAAGGTTCTGCTTACGATAAAAATACATATCGCCACCATCGAATCTCTGCGCCAGCTCTCCCGACAGATACTTGAACATCTTGTGCTCAAGGAGTTTTTCAACAAGTTCTGCTCTTGGATCCTCCTCTTCGCCTTCTTCATTGACTTCGCGAGGAAGCAGCATCTTGCACTTTATATCCATAAGTTCAGCCGCCATGACCAGAAATTCACTGGTAACATCCATGTCCTCTTTCTCCATAAGGCTAAGGTATTCAAGATACTGAGCTGTGATAGTGGAGATCGGAATATCATAAATCTCAACTTTATTTTTATCTATAAGATGAAGCAGAAGGTCCAAAGGTCCTTCAAATGCCTCAAGCTTAACTTCAAGTGACATTACTGTGCCTCCCCATTATCAGCTTCAAGGTCGATCACCACAAGTTCTCCGGGATTAAATACCCTGATAGGAATAGTATGTGTCCAAAGCCCTCTGGACAGAACCATGGTATGACCACCTATCTTAAACAATCCACCATCATATTTTGGAAAAAGAATAAGTGCCGGAGATATTACACCTCCAAGCAAAGGAAGTTTTATGATACCTCCGTGAATATGGCCTGACAAAACAAGGTCTGCTCCCCACTTTGCATATTTAGGAAAATACTGGGGATTGTGTACTATAAGAAGATTAAATCTATCTTCATCAGGTTTGCCTATCATGCTATCAAGATAATCATCCTTCATTCGGCGTATGATAACTTTCCTGAAATATTCATGAGGAAGCTCAAGACCTGTTATCCTGATACCATATTCATCAAGAAACATCTTATCATTGTTCAAAAGATTCACGCCAAAACTGCTCATATCATTGATATATGTATCATAAAATTGCCCAAATCCTTCATAATACCAGTTAAGCTCACTTTCGTGATTGCCATTTGCTGCATACACAGGATATCTGGATGCAAGCTCTCTGACAAGTCCCTTCTCTAAAGGCCATGTCTTACGAGGCGAAGAGCCTGTAAGAATGTCTCCTGAAAAGACAATGATATCAGGATTTAGTTCATCTATAGCTTTGATAAGGTTCTTGTTATCATCGCCATACTGCCAGCCGTGAATATCAGATAAATGGCATATTCGAAGACTTTTTTTAAGCTTAGAACTCTTTATGTTATATTTTCTTATAACAAATCTTTTTGAATTATATATACTGTTACAGATACCTATAACAGCGCAGACAATGATCAGTATGATCAGAATTTCCAATATTTTAATCAGCAAATTAAAACCCAACTTTCGTGAAATGTATTGCTACTATGAAATCTATTGCAAATATAAAACATAATTGCAATCATAAAGCTACCATGATAAAAGAAAAGCCCTTGATTTTATATAAAAAACCAAGGGCTGTATTTCTTTAGTTGTATTTACGCTTTCTAGCAGCTTCAGACTTCTTCTTACGCTTTACGCTAGGCTTCTCGTAATGTTCTCTCTTACGAATCTCCTGCTGGATACCAGCCTTAGCACAACTTCTCTTAAAACGACGAAGTGCGGAGTCAAGTGTTTCATTCTCTTTTACTATAACTGTTGACATATATTCTCTACCCTCCCTTCAGTCCCGTTACATTATTGAACTGATCGGGTTATTTACTTAAGTTAAATCAATTTAACTCACAGCATTTAGAATTATATACTGTTTTATTTCGATAGTCAAGGGGGTCTTTGACATCTTTTTTACTGGATCTGACCGGCAAGCACTTCAGCAGCCTTCTTGAGGGCATCTTCGATACCTGCAGGATTCTTACCACCAGCCTGAGCCATGTTAGGACGACCGCCACCGCCGCCTCCTACCATAGGAGCTATCTCTTTAACAAGATTGCCGGCATGTGCACCCTTCTTAACAGCTGAGTCAGAAGCCATTGTCATGATGCTGACCTTGCCACCATTATCACTCATAAGAACTACAACGCAGTCTCCAAGCTTCTCTTTAAGAGAATCTCCAAGTTCGCGAAGTCCGTTCATATCTACATCCTTAAGTGACTTAGCTACAAGCTTAAGACCCTTAACATCTACAGCATCATCAGCTGCATTACCAAGAGCTTCCTTGGCAGCGCTGCTCTTTAAGGACTCGTTCTCGCTCTTAACAGCTTTAAGTTCTTCCTGAAGCTTCTTGATGTGATCATACAAAGTATCAGGTGTAGCCTTGAGAAGAGCTGCTGCATCCTTGGCATTTTGCTCAAGCTCTTTGTAATACTCTGTTACATTGCTGCCTGTGATAGCTTCAATACGTCTAACGCCTGCAGCAACACCGGACTCAGAAAGGATCTTGAACTGGCCGATCTGTCTTGTATTTGATACATGTGTACCACCACAAAGCTCTATAGACCAGTCACCCATGTTAACAACTCTTACGTTGTCACCATACTTTTCTCCGAACAGAGCCATAGCACCTGACTTCTTAGCTTCTTCAAGAGTCATAACCTGTGTATTAACATCAAGTTCAGCTGCAATCTTCTCATTTACAAGCTCTTCAACCTTCTGGATCTCAGCAGGTGTCATTGCCTTAAAGTGAGAGAAGTCGAATCTTGTACGATCTGCATCCTGATATGATCCAGCCTGCTCTACATGTGTACCAAGCACCTCACGAAGTGCCTTCTGCATAAGGTGAGTTGCAGAATGATTACGGCATGTAGCCATACGACCATGCTTGCAAACCTTAAGTGTTACCTTATCTCCTGTCTTGAACATACCCTTAACAACGCGGCCTATCATAGCGATCTTAGATCCGGCAACATGCTCTGTACTCTCAACCTTGAATACAGCAACCGCCTTATCATTGCAACTATCGCAGCCAAGTGCATCATGCTCAGCGCTGTCAACATCAGCAGGATACAGGAAAATCTTACCATGATCTCCTACCTGACCACCCATTGTTCCATAGAAAGGTGTCTGGGAAGTAATGATCGCACCTGTCATTCCATCTGTAAGAGCATCAGCAACAGCATTCTCTGCATCTTCATCAGCAGCATGCAGCTCAGCCATAGCTACGATAGTAGAATCAGCTACAAGCTTATCATAGCCGATAAACTCTGAATTGATACTAGGATCAATATCTTCGTATACAGTTGCATCAGCGCCCATGTAGTTACTTACTTTACGAGCAGCTCTAGCTGTATCACGCTGATTCTTCATAGCCTTTTCGAATCCTTCTGCATCTACTAAGAATCCGTTCTCAGCAAGGATCTCTTCTGTAGAATCAAGAGGGAATCCGTATGTATCATATAATTTGAATGCATCTTCACCTGACAATGTATTCTTGCCGGCAGCCTTAAGCTCTTCCTGCATATTTGCAAGGATCTCAAGACCCTGTTCGAACGTCTTCTCGAATTTATCCTCTTCCTGACGGATAACATTAAGGATGAAGTCCTTCTTCTCCTCAAGCTCAGGATAACCATCCTTAGAACCTGCAATTACAGAAAGTGCAAGCTCAGGAAGGAATGAACCGCTTATTCCAAGCTTTCTTCCATGTCTTACAGCTCGGCGGATGATTCTTCTAAGAACATATCCTCTTCCTTCGTTGCTAGGCATGATACCGTCTGAGATCATGAAAGTAGTAGAACGGATATGGTCTGTTACGATACGAACAGATACATCGCTTTCTTCTGTTCCTTCTGCTTCATACTGTACGCCGCCTGCCATCTCGCAGATCTTATCACGAAGAGCTTTAATTGTATCTACATCAAAGATTGATCCAACATCCTGAACTGCAACAGCAAGTCTTTCAAGGCCCATACCTGTATCAATGTTCTTCTGTACAAGGTCTGTGTAGTTGCCATGTCCATCATTGTTGAACTGAGAGAATACAACGTTCCATACTTCCATGAAACGATCGCCTTCTCCGCCCAGTACATCCTCAGGACCTGTACCGTATTTCTCACCGCGATCATAGTAGATCTCTGTACAAGGACCGCAAGGGCCTGAACCATGCTCCCAGAAGTTATCTTCCTTACCAAGCTTTATGATACGCTCAGCAGGAATATGCATCTTATCAGTCCAAATCTTGAAAGCCTCATCATCATCCACATATACAGAAGGATACAGACGCTCTGCATCAAGACCTACAACCTCTGTAAGAAATTCCCATGCCCACGGAATAGCTTCTTCTTTGAAGTAGTCTCCAAAAGAGAAGTTACCAAGCATTTCAAAGAATGTACCGTGACGAGCTGTCTTACCAACATTCTCAAGGTCACCTGTACGGATACATTTCTGACAAGTAGTAACTCTACGCTTTGGCGGAACCTCCTGGCCTGTGAAGTAAGGCTTAAGTGGTGCCATACCTGAGTTAATGATAAGAAGTGAATTATCATTATGTGGTACAAGTGAAAAACTATTCATACGAAGATGCCCTTTGCTCTCAAAGAACTTAAGATACATCTCACGAAGTTCATTAACACTATATTTCTTCATGACTATTCCTTTCAAAAGGCTTTGTTTATACAAAGTCTCAATATATTATCTCAAAATAATATTTGCGTAAGATCCGCATCTATTGCAGATCTTACGTCAAATATCTTCAAATCCTGAATTTATCAAAAAGCAAACTTTTCTTCAAAGAACTTATCAAGCTCTGCGATAGGCCATCTTACATTGCCTTCAGAGTACTCGATCTGCTTCATGGTATCACGCTCACGAATTGTTACGCAGTGATCTTCTTCAGAATCAAAGTCATAAGCTATGCAGAAAGGAGTTCCGATCTCATCCTGTCTTCTGTATCTCTTACCGATAGATCCACGATCGTCATACTCGCAGTTCCACTTCTTGGAAAGCTGGTCAAATACCTTCTCAGCATTCTCTGAAAGCTTCTTGGAGATAGGAAGAACAGCGATCTTAACAGGAGCAAGAACAGGATGGAAGTGCATAACTGTTCTTACATCGCCGCCCTCAAGTTCCTCTTCATCATATGCTGCGCACAGGAATGCAAGAGCAACACGGTCTGCACCAAGTGAAGGCTCGATAACATAAGGGATATAACGCTCTTTTTTCTCTTCATCAAAATATGTAAGATCCTGAGCTGATGTTGTCTGGTGCTGACTAAGGTCATAATCAGTTCTGTCAGCGATACCCCAAAGTTCACCCCAGCCAAATGGGAACTTGAACTCGATATCTGTTGTTCCCTTTGAATAGAATGCAAGCTCTTCAGGGTCATGCTCACGAAGACGCATCTCATCTTCCTTCATACCAAGCTCAACAAGGAAGTCTCTGCAGAAATTCTTCCAATACTCATACCACTCAAGATCAGTTCCGGGCTCGCAGAAGAACTCAAGCTCCATCTGCTCGAACTCACGTGTTCTGAATGTGAAGTTACCAGGTGTGATCTCGTTACGGAAGCTCTTACCGATCTGACCGATACCAAAAGGAAGCTTCTTACGAGTTGTACGCTGTACATTCTTGAAGTTTACGAATATACCCTGTGCTGTCTCAGGACGAAGGTATACAGTATTCTTAGCATCCTCAGTTACACCCTGGAATGTCTTGAACATAAGGTTGAACTGACGGATATCAGTAAAGTTGTGCTTGCCACATGAAGGGCAAGGAACATTATTATCGTTAATGAAATCCATCATCTGCTGCTGGCTCCAGCCGTCAACTGATGACTCAAGTATGATATTGTTCTCAGCAGCAAAATCCTCAATGATCTTATCTGCTCTAAAACGCTCATGGCACTCCTTACAGTCCATCAAAGGATCAGAGAAGCCGGCAAGATGTCCTGATGCAACCCAAGTCTGAGGGTTCATAAGAATCGCGCAATCAACACCTACATTGTATTTGTTCTCCTGAACGAATTTCTTCCACCATGCCTTCTTGACATTATTTTTGAATTCAACACCAAGTGGACCGTAATCCCAAGTATTTGCAAGACCTCCGTAAATCTCAGAACCGGGGAAAATAAATCCTCTGCCCTTAGCCAGTGCAATTACTTTGTCCATTGTCTTCTCTTCTGCTTTCATTTCCTTAATCTCCTGTATCTTTATTCGTTAATCTGCTTTCAGTACAATATAACACAAATCGTCCTTAGTTGCAGATAAATCTACGTTTTTACTACCATTAAAAGAGCTCCCTTCAGGAGCATAAGCTATTTTGCCATAGGAATAGAATCCTATCTTCTCATTCATGACAATAACTGTCTGATCCTCTGAGATAAGCTTAACATCTATCTTCTGACCCTTAGAATCAACCAGTGTAGACGGAAGGCTGTATCCAAGTGCCTTCATATCTTTATAAGAGCCATAGAAAAAAGTAACCTGATTAAAATCCGCATAAGAAGCCGTATCCTTATATGTCATTGTGACACGTACATTCTTATCTTCAGTTACGGCATCCTGAAAAGTAATAAGATCCTTACCTTTGGTTGAATTGTACTCATTGACTTGACTTTCAATATCAGTTTTCAATTCACCCAGATCATAGTAAGGTGCCGAGAAATCCTCGACTATAGTACTTATTACCTGTCCGTCCTTGCCCACATATACGGCAGTGCTATCAGACTTAGTAACATCCATACTCTTACCGCATCCGGTCAGTGCAACTGCCATAAACACGGCTGCACAGATCATCTTACGTATATGAAGTTTATAACTATTATCCGCACAATTAACCATACTTAACCTCATGTCGCGATCATAGCGAGTTACTATTGGCTGAAATTGGTGGAGCTCGCGGCACCAATTCGCTATGCCTGCTGTCTTTCCTAATGATGAATAAACTCTAAAAGTCCGTAATATGGCCCTTAGCTCTTCTTTTATATATTCACAGCGCCAAAAATGCGCGCAGAATGCGCACTTATGTAATATATTCATGTGAATACATACATTACATGATTATAATAGAGCCATGACCTTTTTTCAACTTTTTTAAAGTTTAGTCATGGTCATATAAGTTCACGTTCCACGGTGCTTAATATTTCAAGGCTTTTGAGCTGCCTGTCAACAAAATGTTCCCGATACATCCTTGTTATATCTATCAGCTCTTTAAGTGCCTGATCGCTTAGTCTGAATGTAAAAAGACTTTTTAGATCAGAGCCGCTTATATGCTGCATTGCAAGCTTTACTGCATCGCTATAGCCTCTGTTTTCAGGAAATCCCGGATATTGACCATCAATAACAAGTGCCCGAAGTTCAAATATACATCTGACAAGCCTCTTATCAAAAGCATCTTTGGTAAGAGCAGTAAGTGAAAGATATAAAAGCTTTAATAGCTCAGTCTCATCGCTGTTTTCCGTCGCATAATAATCCGCCAGTTCCAGAAGATAAGTTCCATAGCAGGTATCTTCCAGATTCCGGCGGAAAGGTTCGAAATAATTGATGATATCTGTTTCAATTATACTGTAGGAACTTTTCCCTTCATATAGGGTGAAAGTTCCATAGCAAAAAGGTTCGACATTGCCGGAAAGCTTGCCTCCCGGCTTTCTTGCGCCTCTTGCAAAAGCACTGATCTTGCCACGCTCCATAGTAATGATCGTAACAGTAAAATCATATTCACCAACAGGCCTGTGCTTTATGACAATGCCGTTTACAGTAAGTCTGTTGTCCTGATCAAATGTCTCTTTCATCATAGCCAAAATGCTTCATCTGCGAACTGTCATCTCTCCAGTTCTTACGAACTTTAACCCACAGTTTCAAATTAACCTTGCACTGAGTCATATCTTCAATATCAACTCTGGCCTGGCTTCCAATCTTTTTGAGCATAGCACCGCCCTTACCTATGACTATTCCTTTATGAGAATCCCTTTCACAGATAATGGTAGCGTCTATATCCAGAAGCGGCAGGCCATCATCAGACAGATAGCCTTCTCTTTCTCTCATTCTCTCAATAGTAACGGCGATTCCATGTGGAACTTCATCCTGAAGGAGTCTAAGAGCCTTTTCACGGATTATCTCAGCTGCAATATCACGCTCAGGTTCCTCTGTTACAGTATCCTCATCATAAAGAGCAGGACCATATGGAAGATATTTGCATATAACATCCATAAGGGTATCGAGATTCTCTTTTTTCCTAGCTGAAACAGGAACTATATCAGAAAAGTTCAGCTCACTTTTGTAAGCATCTATGAACTTTGGCAACTGGTCTTTTTTGACTGTATCAATCTTATTGATAACAAGAACTACAGGCTGTTTGCATCTTTTGAGCTGCTTAATGATATATTTTTCACCTTGTCCTATGAAATCTGTCGGCTCTACAAGCCACAGGATCATATCAGCATCTTCCAGGGTCTTCTGAGCTATGTGAAGCATATAAGATCCAAGCTTATTCTTGGTCTCATGTATACCCGGCGTATCAACGAAGATCATCTGACAGCGATCATCCGTATATACTGTTTGAATACGTCCTCTGGTAGTCTGGGGCTTATTGGAGGTGATGGCTATCTTCTGGCCTATCATATTGTTCATAAGAGTGGACTTACCCACATTAGGACGCCCAACCAGTGCTATAAATCCTGTTTTAAAACTATTACTATCCATAAACACACTTTCCTGTTATCAGAGTTCTTCGACTTTGTCAAAAAGATCTCTGTGCTGATTAATCTTTTCACTTGTACCAACTACGCAGATACTGTTATCTTCTTCAAAAGCATCTACATAATCTGCAAGCTTCCTGATATCCTCTACAGTTACATCAAGTATCTGGTCACGATGCTCCTGAAGCTTATCAATATCTACATGGCACATGTAAGCCATAAGGCCGTAAGAGCCTTTTGCGCTAGGTGTCTTAGGTGTATCAAGCTCTCCTATCGCACCTATAACAAATCCTGTAAGTGTACGCTCATCTGCTTCATAATTCCTTACAAAATCAGAAACCTGACGGAACACATCAAGACTTCTCTTAAGATGAGGATCTCTATAAGTTACAAAATATGAGTCTCCATTGGGAGAAGCTCCGCCCATAACGCCGTATGCTCCGCCTTTTACACGGATATTGTTCCACAAAAAGTCATATCCCATCATAACCTGAAGGACACGAAGCGCTCCTGTATACTCAAGTCCGTTCTTTCTAAAGTTGCCCGCAAGCGCAGTATACTGAACCTGCCCCGGAGTCTTGAACGCATCATTACTCTTTACAGGTACAAATTCAAGTCGGCCCTTCTGACAATCCTGAGTATAAAGGTTATCAGCAAATTCAGCCACCTTCGCTTCTATCTGACCGTAGTTCTTCTTATCTGTAGTAAAGCTTACAAGAAGATTCTCTTTACGGAAAAGAGTCTTCATAAGCTCAGAAAGCTTTTCAACAAGCTCTTTGTGAGCAGCCTCATCATAATGCTTAGCATACTTTTGAACAAGGCGATATCCTGTTATACCGGACAGATTCTCAGAAACATTGCCTGCCTTAGAGAATCCCGCTGCAGCATGAAGAGCAGCAGCACGATGTCCTGCCGTCTGAAGATCTACTTCCATATGTGACATCTTCTCATCAAGGATCTCCTTCATACGCTTCATATCATCGATTTTTGAAGTCCTTATGATCTCAGTTGCAAGATCAAATGCATGATCTATATTTGAAGGAAGGACCTTGACTGCAATCTCAAAAGTTGTAGCGAATTTTGACAGATCACGTCTGTCAGAGTAAGTACCGATACTTGCTGTAAATCCGCCTGTTTTCATGTTGATCTCATTATAAAGATCTCCATAAGAATAATTCTTGGTATCTACAAGTCCAAGTACAGACTTAAGGATTCCTGAATATTTAAACAGTTCATAAGGAACATCTTCCATTCGAAATACGAAGTTAAGATAATCTATACCATTTGTAAAAATATCATGGAATAAGAGTATATTATCCCCAACCTTCTTTTCCTCATAGATGAAAGGCTCTACGTTTCTTCTAAGATCCTTTCTTGTAAGCATAGGAATCTTCTTGAGATTCTCTTCCAAGTCAGGAGCTTCCTGATATTCCTTAAGCTCGGCAGTTTCGCGAACGATTCTGTCTATATCTTCCTTAGTAAGGCTTTCCTTATACTTTTGAAGCTCTGCAGATTTTGCAGCTTCTTTTTCTTCATTAAGGCCCTTTACAGGATCCATGATAAACATACTCGAATGCGTATTATCAAGAAGATATTCCTGTATAAGTTTTTCGAAGTAATCGCCTTCTATCTCATCTCTAAGTGCCTTATAGGTATCTCCTGCTTCGATATGAATAAAAGGCTTCATGTCGTCATAGAGCCAGCTGTCAAGGACCTGAAGTCCATATAAAAGTCCCTTAGGGAATCTTCCAAAGTCCGCTTCTCTGTACTTAAACTCATCTACGTTGATGGCAGCTTCAAGAGCCTTCTTATCAAGGCCTTCCTTAACTGTCTTTTCAAGGCACTCAATGATTGTCTGTTTGAAAAGATCTGCCTGATCAGCATTTGCATTCTTGGCAATTACAGAGAAAAATGGCTGAAGTACACCATTTTCATATTCGCTGTAAACATCTTTACCAATACCCTTATCAATAAGAGCCTTTTTAAGAACAGCGCCGGGTGCAGAAACAAGACAATAATCAAGAACATCAAATGCCACATAGAGCTTTCTGTCAAGGCTTGTTCCGACAGACCAGTTCATAGTCAGATATGTATTATCTTTAAGATCATCTGTCTTAAGAATGGAATAGTCCTTGTGAACAACAGACTGCTTCTCAAAAGGCTTCTGCATCTTGATACTTGAATCAATATCAAGATGATCAAAATGTGACAGATAATTCTCGTCTATATAAGTAAGCTTCGATACCATATCCATATTTCCATACAGATAGATATAGCTGTTGGACGGATGATAATATCTTCTGTGAAAATCAAGATACTGCTCATATGTCAAAGAAGGAATAACGTCCGGATCACCGCCTGACTCAATATTATAAGTATTGTCAGGATAAAGAGAGTTCATGATACCCTTATCAAGAATATCATCCGGTGATGAATAAGCGCCCTTCATCTCGTTATATACAACGCCGTTGATTTTAAGATCATCATCAGCGCTTTCCATCTCATAGTGCCAACCTTCCTGCTTGAATATCTTATCTGTTTTATAAATATTGGGATAAAAAACAGCATCAAGATATACATGCATAAGATTCTGGAAGTCAGCATCATTGCAACTTGCTACAGGATATACAGTCTTATCCGGATATGTCATTGCATTAAGGAATGTATTAAGTGAACCCTTGGCAAGTTCGATAAAAGGATCCTTAACAGGAAAATCCCTTGATCCGCACAAAACTGTATGCTCAATGATATGCGCAACACCTGTAGAATCTGTCGGAGGTGTACGGAAACCTATATAGAAAACCTTGTTTTCATCATCATTTGGTAAAAGAACTACACGAGCCCCTGTCTTTTTATGCTTTAAGATATAACTATCTGTTCCAAGGTCATCTATTCTTCTATGCTCTAAGACCTCGTAAGCAGTCAATTCATTAACTGTCATAAATACTATAATTCCCTTCTTTTTGTTCTCATATCATTATCTCCTCCCAAAGGAAAAGACTATATTAACTAATCATTATCATTGATCATGTGGCGCTTAAGTTATTTCCAAAATATAATCAGATCAAAAACATATAAACCAATATACGCTCGATCAGAAAAGATCAAAATCATCTCCTGCAGAGACTTCAACATCAAATTCTCTGTTAGTGATGACTTTACGTCCAACTTTCAGTTTGCCTGAAGGATTGTGCATCTTGGACATAGTGCGTCGCCTTTCAAGAAGCTCCTGTTTTCCAAGCCTTGGAAGCTCATCTTCTTCTGTATCCATAGGAACCACCATTCCTTCCGGAACAAAACGTGTGATCTTCTCATCATCAAATGAAGGATCCAAAGTACCTTTCAGTGATAAATCCAGGTCATCTGGCTTGTTAGCATCTGCTACTTTAATATCTGTAGTATTGTCTAATAAATCAGCGCCATTTTCAAGTGCCTTAAGCGAATTGCGATCGTCTGACTGAATATCTTCAAGTTTCTGCCCTTTTACTATATTTTCTTTTTTCTGGTTATCCTCAGGTTCTCCTGCATTTTTATTCGAAGTATCTTTTTCAGTATCATCTATAGTATGTTCTTCTTCAGTTTTTTCTATAGACTGCTCATCTTCGGATTCTTCTGCAGTCTGTTTGATTTCCGATTTCTCTTTAGCCTGCTCGTCTTCAGATTTGCCTACAGTCTGCTTATCTTCAGATCTTTCTATGGACTGCTCATCTTCGGATTTTTCTTCAGTCTGTTTGATTTCCGATTTCTCTTTAGCCTGCTCGTCTTCAGATTTGCCTACAGTCTGCTTATCTTCAGATCTTTCTGTGGACTTCTCAACTTCAGATTTTTCTTCAGTTTGCTGATCTTCAGATTTCTCTTCGTCGCCCTCAGCTTTGAGTGAATCATCCGCGCCTTCATCTAAAGGCTCGAACACAACCACATCTTCTTTATTTTCAGATGCATCATCAAAATCATCATTACCAAACAACAGTTCAAAATCAGAAGTATCATACGAAGTAAACATGCAGGCAAGTCCTCCTCCGATCACTATAATGCACATAAGTGTCATCATTCTGAGTGTATTAACGCCAGTCTCCCCCATCACAGGAGATACAATGCATACCAATAGTGCCGGAAGCATAACAGGCGCAAGACGTGTAGTCTTTTTATGGAAAAGAAAAGCAAATGACGAACAAAGCATGATTATAGCAAGTATAAGATACAAAGCTGCATAAACCGACGAGCTCGATTCGCCAATAACTTCAAAACTCTCTATCGAAAGAACATCTGCAAAATACTTGGAAGACCATCTGTAAAGTGCAGGTCCTATAACATCATATCCGTCCCACACTATCAAAGTCAGCATAAAGCCACAAACAGCTCCGGGGATAATACATGCAAAGCTCTTAAGCACCTCTTTTATCTTCTTAAATACAAAAAGAAGAAGCAGCATAGGGCTCCAGAACAGGATGGTTCCGGCATCTATATAGAATAATGCACCAAGTCCGATTCCAAGTAAAAAATATAGTAAAAACCTGATTGCAGACTGACTTTTCTTTGCTCTTGTCATGTTTTTAAAATATATTGCCAAAAAGATAAGCTCAAGAGCAACGAAAATCTCAAAGAAAGAAGCTGCATCAAGTATATGAACCGTGATAAATGGCGGAAGGAACATAAGAAGAGACAGGACAATTATAGACGCAACCCGTCCGGTCATTATCCTCACTGACACACCTATAAGGATAAAAAAGATCATCCTTACAACTATCTGATATACTATGGCTGCTATCACGATATCTCCTGTGAAATACAGCACCGTTCTCATGATGACCAGATAAAAAAGCTTCCAGATAGAATCAGCTGTGATGATCCCTCCTTTTGTAACAGAAGCCGTTTCAAACAGCATTATGCCTGTCTTTATGTAAACTCCATCGTTATAGAGAATAACGCTTCTAAGAACTATCCCTCCAATAAGGACAAGTGCAAATAATATCAAGTAAATAAGATTAGAATTTAATTTTTTCCCCTGCATAAAGTAAACCGAAAGTCTGTCAATTAAAAAGGATACAACAAGACACGTGCCTGTCACCAGGGCTGTGAACAGCCCGGTAAAAAGCATCGTTTCAGTTGTATCCGAAGTAGGAAAGAGACCGGAATATAACCCAAATACAGCAATCAGTAATACATTAAATGTAGCAAATAAAGCCCAGATAACATACGAAGATACATCCTTCTTCAGTATCATTTCCGATCCCCCATTTTTTGAATTTTAAGTCCCTAAACCCTTATTAAAGTAATCAGTCCTCGTCTGGCTCATCCCAGTTGTGATATACGTTCTGTACATCATCATCTTCATCAAGCATGTCAAGAATTCTTCTAAGGCACTTAACGTTCTCCTCATCTGTAACCTGAACATAGTTCTGAGGAATCATAGTAACCTCTGCAGAAACAGTCTCAACCTTAGCATTGTTAAGAGCTTCAACTACAGCCTGGAATGCATCAGGAGCTGTAAGGATCTCATAAGAATCCTCTTCTTCCTTGAAATCATCAGCGCCGGCATCAAGTACTGCCATCATAAGGTCATCAGCTGACATTGCGCACTCTTCCTTATCAATGATGATCTGACCCTTCTTATCGAACATGAAAGATACGCAACCAGGTGTTCCCATAGAACCCTTACCCTTTGTGAATGCACTCTTTACATTAGCAGCTGTACGGTTTGTATTATCTGTAAGAGTCTCAACTATGATAGCTGTTCCGCCAGGACCATATCCTTCATAAGTGAACGCCTTATAATCAACGCCTCCGTTCTCACCGGAAGCCTTCTTGATACCTCTTTCGATTGTATCGTTAGGAACGTTGTTGGCCTTAGCCTTTGCGATTACTGTAGCAAGTTTGAAGTTGTTAGACGGATCCGGACCGCCTTCCTTAACAGCAACTGCAATCTCACGTCCGATAACTGTGAAGATCTTACCCTTAGCAGCGTCGTTCTTCTCTTTCTTATGCTTGATGTTTGCAAATTTTGAATGTCCTGACATCTTTATAACCTTTCCTTTTCCTAAAATAAATATAATTACGAAGCTTTCAGCCTCGTGATTTAAACAATAATTTTTTTGACACCAACACTGGTGATCATATGATTCTGAACTTCCAAGATACTGAAGTTGTAACCATCTATCGTAACATCGTATTTCTCATCCTCTTCAGGTATCCTGTCCATCTTCGAAATCAGAAGACCATTCAGAGTTTCAAACTCATCCTCATGAAGATCTATTCCGAAGCGCTTCTCAACTGTCTCAATAGGAGTCCTTCCAAGAGCCACAAACTCTCCGGGTTTGCCGGAAGGTGTGATAAAACTCTCATCTTCGTCATATTCATCCATGATATTGCCGACGATCTCTTCAAGGATATCTTCCATAGAAACAAGACCTGCTGTCTGGCCATACTCATCAATAACTATCGCTATCTGAGTCTTTGTAGACTGCATACTGTGGAACAATGACTCTATATTCCTTGTCTCAGGCACATACATAGGCTGACGCATAAGTCCCTTGATCTGCCTTATTTCCTTTTTCTCATTGCCGGATTCAGAGTCCTTCTGAACCGCATCTCTTATATGAACTATACCGATTATATGATCGATATTATCAAGGAATACAGGAAATCTTGAATTATTGCCCTGAAGCATGAATGAAATCGCATCTTCAAGACTCATAGTTCCTTCGATTCCGCATATATCATTACGATGGGTCATGATATCCCTAACTTCCTTGTCAGAAAATTCGAATATATTGGTTATCATGTCGGCTTCAGAATCCTGAAGCACTCCCTGCTCCTGACCTTCGGAAACCATCGACATTATCTCTTCTTCTGTAACATCTGTATCATCATCAAAATCTCTGATACCGCACAGATACATGATTCCATGCACAGTTACTTCGATAAGACTTGTAAATGGCCTCAAAACCGCCATAAGTATCTTGATAAACGGGCTTAGAATCATGGCCCAGACTTTAGGTTGTCTTCTGGCAAGCTTCTTGGGAAGCAGCACTCCGATTGAAAGAAATACATACAAAAGCAGAAATGCTACTACTACCTGGCCTAAAACAGATGCTACGAGCTCATTGAGTGAAAAGATAAATCCTCCAACAATGATCCCGAAACGTTCTACATAGAAGCGTCCGATTATGATATTCAGTATAAAAACAAAAAGCTGTACAGTATTAACATATTCTGTCGGATTATTCATAAGTTCCGACAAAAAGATGCCACTTTTGCTGCGAATCTTTTCGTTTTGGTCTTCGGATGGTTCTTCACCTTCCTCTTCAGACTTGCTAAAGAGGTCTTCTGCTTTTAGATTATGCAGAGCTGCGCCAAAACCGTACACGATCACGTCCAGCACGAGTAATACGAGCAGTCCGATAAAATAATAGGCAGAGGGTCCGCCATCATCCATATAAATTCATCTCCTTTTTGGTCAAAAAAATTGTTTGATACATAACAGTTTGCGTGCCTCTGCACACAAAACGTCAACTTAAACTATAACATTGTGATACTTACTAGTCAAGGTCGAGGCTTTGCCGCCTTGTCGCATTATCGCCTTTATTTGTATTTGCCCATAGCCTCTTTATATTGGCGGTTTATTTCGGTTATTGCTGAAGAGTCGCCTTCGAAGTTGTCCGGGTGGTAGAGTTTAGCGAGGGAATGGTATTTCTTGACTATGCCGTCGCGGGATTTACAGCCTGCAAAGAAGTCGAAGGTTGAATAGTTTCCGGAAGGTCTTTTTGGATCAGACGAACTTCTGCTATCAGATTTCTGATAGTATGACTGATTTTGTTTCTGCTTTTGATGATCATAGCTACTTTCAGATTTATAACTACTATATCTATTGTAACGGTCATCGTCATCTATACGTTCGTAACGATCCTCATCCATATCCTGATCATAATCATCATAGTTATCATCATAGTTATCGTCATCGTCATCATCATAATAGTCATCATAACGTCCGCTACTATATCTTTTATTCCATCTTCCTCTGCGGAATCTGTCGTCCTCTTCGTCCTTTTCTTCCAAGTCTTCTAATCTGTCATAATAGTCTTCATAGTAGTCATCATAATTTTGCTGACGTTTTTTTATTTTCTCAAGCCTTCTTATTTCTTTTCTTGATAAACGTTTACCTTCGTAATCCGCATATCCCATTCTGTCGTAATCTTCTTCGTCATATGCCTCATCATATTCTGCTTTGTCTGTTCCGAAGGTGTCATTTTCGAATTCGTCGTGATGGCGTTTTAGCCAGTCCTGATAGGAGTCTTCGTATTTAGGATCATAAAAGGGTTTGGTATGAAAAAGAAAACAGTATCTTCTTCTAAATTGTCTGAATGGAGTAGTCATTCCGAAGACGCTTCTGAATATATAGATAGCAAGGTCTACTATTATCGCTATTCCCAAAAAGTTAACGCCGCTTGCTGCTGCCGATAATAGTAATAGTCCGAGGAAAATAGGTATTCCTATTAGTATAGTTATTGCCCAGGCTATGATGCTGTAAGCTTTCTGCTCACTTTTTTCCAGTATTCCTTCCCACCAGGAAGTAACTGCTTCAAGGAGTGTCTGAGTTACTTTCTCGGATATATCATTTACGCCATTTTCTATATTTTGCTGTAGACCATTTGCTATATTATTGGAAATCTCTCCTGAAAGGTTATCTGCTATACTATTGGCAATGTCTCCGGATACGCCATACGAGCTGTCAGCCTTAGCCACCAGTTTTTCATCCTGAAGGTACTCTATATCACAGGCATGAACATAGCTTTCTACATACTCTTTGGCCTGTCCTATATAATCATTGCCGGTAAAATAACCTGCGCATTCAAATACAACAAGAGCTGCCAGTACGATACCGGCAGCCGGGAATAGACAAAAAAACAGTTTATAAACATTCCAAATAAGCCTAAACATCTGTTTAAGCAGCCATGCGTATGCTTTTAGTATAGTCATGAAAATAGTAACAAGTACACTGGTAAAAAGCATAAGTAGGTAACCTCAAAAATTATTATGAAATACAAGGATGTATTTCCATGTACGGATACAGGATGTATCCAGTACATGCTTGGAAATACATGGATGTATTTCCATGTACCAGATACAGGATGTATCTAGTACATGTCCGGAAATACAGGGATGTATTTCCATGTACGCCTATCCCTTAATATACAACCTTGGGATTCTTGGATTAAGATCGCAGGCAAGTTCGTAATTAAAACGTCCGCTCAAGTTTCCAAGTTCTTCAATTGATATATGCTGATCGCCGCTCCATCCTATAATAGTGACTTCATCATTTTCCAAAGCTTCAGGGATTCTACTTATATCAACCATGAACTGATCCATGCATACACGTCCAAGGATAGGTGCTCTATGACCGTGGATAAGGACATAGCCTTTATTAGAAAGGCTTCTTGGATATCCGTCGCCGTATCCAACAGGGATAGTAGCAATCCTTGTAGGCTTATCTGTAACATAGGTTCCGCCATAGCTAACAGCAACACCCGCAGGTACATCCTTAATATAAGCGATGTGGCTATACAGTCCAAGTGCAGGCGTGATCTTCACTTTGTCTGTAGGAACATCCTCAGAAGGCTTCATTCCATACATTGTAACTCCGGCCCTTACCATATCCATCTGAGCCTGCGGGATACTTATGATGCTGGCAGAATTCGCACAGTGATGTAGAGGAATCCTAACGCCGTTTTCTTTTTCTACTCTTTCTATAAAAGCTGCGAATATATCTTTTTTCTCTATAGCATCTGTAAGGTCTTTCTCATCAGCTCTGGCAAAATGAGTGAAGATTCCCTCAACTTCGATGTGCTTCATGGAGAGCGCTTTCTTAACAAAGAGAGCACCGTCATCATTAGGACGAACACCTATTCTGGCCATAGATGTATCAACAGCAATATGAACCTTAACTTTGCAAGTCTCAGACCTCTTTGCAGCTCTTTCTTCAAGCTGCTCAAGCTGATCATATCTGAACACTGCCGGTCTTATATCATTTTCAATAAGGGTATCGTAAGAGAAAGGGAATGTGTATCCCAGAATAAGTATAGGTTTTCTGATCCCATTGTCCCTAAGCTCCATCGCCTCTTCACAGGTTGCACAGGCGTATCCCCAAATATAGTCCTCTGATTCAAGTAATTTTGCAATTGGTACTGCTCCAAAACCGTAACCATCAGTTTTGATAACTGCGATCATCTTGGTTTCAGGCCTTAAATTGTCATGCATTGAATGCATATTTGAAAGAATTGCATCAAGATCAACTGCAGCACATACCCTCGGGTATTTTAATGCCATCTCCTTAGAAAGATTCTGTCTGCTAACTATTTCATGTGAGTTCATTTTATAAATACGCTTTCTATCTTAATGAATTCAGAGATTGCCCAATGACCATATCTTTTGATGATCCAAGAAAACAGCTCCTATAATCCAAAGACAGTTTCTACGATCAAAAATATTTTCTATGATTCAAAAAGCAATTTCTTAATTCTATTATTATTTTTCCGGAAGAACATTTGCAAGTTCCTTTATTATATCACTTGCTGTCATATAATACTCTCCCACTCTGGAAGCCGCACGATTGCCGGCAAGACCGTGTATGAAGGTTCCAATGCAGGCAGTCTGGAAGGCTCCAAGCTTTCTTGAGCTCAAAGCTCCGATTATCCCTGCAAGCACATCGCCTGATCCTGCAGTTGCCATGCCACTGTTACCTGATATATTAACATACATCTGCCTTTTACCGGCTCCCGCCACGACAGACCTTGCATCCTTACATATTACTACACAGTTATAATACTCCGAAAGTGCCAAAGGCCACTTTAACATATTTTCCTTAATATCATAGACCGTAACAGGCTCAGGACGCTCATCGCCAAATGCAGCATTGTAAAGCCTTGCAAACTCAGCAACATGAGGAGTTATAACAAGCTGCTTGTCTTTAGAGTCAGAATAGGATCTTGCAAGCTCGCTTATATGGCTATCTTGTGCTATCAGAGTAATGGCATCTGCATCCGCAACAAGGAACTTGTCATAATGTTCTAGTACGATGCTAAGGATGGCCTTGGCAACCATTCCTGTTCCAATCCCTGGGCCTATAACTATAGCGGACGCCCACTTCATATTTTCAATAAGTATATCTCTGATCTTGTCTATATTGCTGTCAGTCTCAATATTGGCATATGAATCAAACATTGCCTCAGGAATACTGCTTTTAATAGCTTCTACATTAGCTAGTGTCGTAAATACTTTGACCATACCAGCACCTGTATGGAATGCTGACTTGGAACACAGAAGGCATGCGCCCGTAACCTTATCGCTTCCGGCAATGACTAAAACCTTGCCGAATGTTCCCTTATTACCATAGCCAACTCTCCTTGGAAGAAGATCTTCGGGACCCTCATCAAAGAAAAAATATTCAGGAAGATTCCCAAGAAAACCGTCCACTGTAATACCGACATCTTCTACAAATAACTGCCCGCAGTACTCAGTACCTGGGTACAGCAGCTGCCCCATCTTGGCAAAATTAAATGTAACAGTAAGATCCGCCTTAACAGCAAGAAGATGAACACTTCCTGTATCAGTATCTATGCCGGATGGAATATCAACAGCGACTACAAGAGTAGATTCATCCTTGAGCTTCTTACATTCATTGATATACATTATTGCTTCGGCATATTCGCCTTCTACATCTTTGGTACATCCGATTCCAAGGACAGCATCTACTATGATATCCCATTCCATTTGTGATTTGGTGGCTCGTACATTGGAAAAAGTGTCCATTGGGATATTATACGCCTCTGCGCATTTCTTCTGGGATACAGTATCAGGATTAGAGTCCTTGTCATCAACAAGAGCTATCTGCACTCTGTAGCCATGCTGATACAAAATCCTTCCGATAGCTATCCCGTCACCGCCATTGCCGCCGTGTCCTGCAACGATCAGAACATTAAAAGCTCTGGAAGTGTGCATAGCTCTCTTCCACTCACCGATTCTGGCAGCAACAGCCAGAGCAGCTCTTTCCATAAGTACAATGGATGGAACCCCAAAGTGCTCTGAAGTATTACGATCGCATGTTTTCATTTCTTTGGCTGTTACTAAATACTGCATATGTCCCCTTTTTGCTTATTATGAATGAGTCAGTACTAATTATTGACCAATTACGAATAAGCCAGTACATTACGTCTGTATGGATCCTGACCCCGGAGTTCTGATCCTGTGATTTCTCTCGGGATCATATTCCATATCGAATATATCTATAACTTCAGGTCCGAAGATATCATGCATATATGAATACAGGTTGAAATTCTCCATCTCACCTTCCTGAAGTCTAATGACCTGTTTCTTGAGCTCTTTTCTCGTATTGGATAGCCACTCATCGATCTCGTTGATCTCATCTGTATTGCGATGAAGTCTTTCGTAGCATACAGACATGGATGCCACCATAACCTTATAATTGAGCTGATATATCTCTCTGGGAAGTCCTAAAAGCCGATCTTCCAGCTCTTCAATCTGAGCATTACAATCCCCTATAAGTCTCTTCCTGTCATCAAGCTCCTTACCTGCAGACTTATCGCCCTTATTAAGCCTGTCAGATATGCCTATCACTTCATCAAGCAGTGTCTTCTTAAGACGCTTTATATCCTTGATCTTTTGCTTGAACCTGGCCTGCTCATCCACAAGCTTATTAAGCTCATCGGCAAGAGCCTGCAGTTCATCACTAACACCCTCTTCACCAAAGAGCAGCTTCCACTTCTCATCAGTTGTTACAATTGGTATATTCTTGCCAAGTAGAGCCGGCATATAGACATCTTCTTCTCTGGACATAGCATCCTTCCTCTTAGGCACGACTATATCTCAAACAACGAAAACCTGCATTTAGTATTTCGGATAATCCCCCGAATTAAATTAGAACACACCTGCATTCATATATATTTAAGATCATGGACTTAAAATATTGTAATAGAACCGCTTTTAAAGCCCCTATACTTATTATACTATATATCATCAATATAAATGACAGGCCGCCGGAATCACCTAAGTCCCAGCACAGCCTGCCAATCACTATCGATTTATATATTGCCAAAAATCACTTCTTACCGCCATGGAATCTTTCATAACGGTTAATGTTGTATGACAGCTTCATAAGGCTGTCTGAAAGATGAACATTCTCAACCTGAACATTCTCCGGAACATCAAGATCCACATGAGCAAAATTCCATATTGCCTTGATGCCTGCCTTAATAAGTCTGTCGGCCATTGGAACTGCCTGATCCTTGGGGATTGTGAGAACTGCGATATCGATATTGTTCTTCTTGATAAAATCCTCAATCTCTTCTATCGGACGTATCTCAACATCGCCTATCATCTTGCCTTGAAGAGCCGGGTCACGGTCAAATGCACCCTTGAAAACAAATCCTCTTGTTGAAAAATTGGTATAACCCGCCAGAGCTGTACCAAGATTACCCGTTCCTATAATGATGAGCTGGTGCTTCTTGTCAATGCCAAGTATCTTACTGATCTCATCATACAGATACTCTACATTATAGCCATATCCCTGTTGTCCAAATCCACCGAAATTGTTGAAATCCTGCCTTATCTGTGAGGCTGTAACCTTCATTATATCAGAAAGTTCCTGAGATGAAATCCTCTCTACTCCGCTAGCCTTAAGCTCACCAAGATATCTGAAATAACGGGGCAGGCGGCTGACTACTGCCTGGGATATTTCTTTATCCATGCGCCTTCCTCCTGATCTGTTATTATTGTTAATTTTGTATCACTCTATAATTGTAGCGAATCGTTAAACTTTAGTCAATTGAAATTATGTCCTAATCAGTGTAATATATTGCTGTTATGAATAAAATACAAGGCCAGCCATTTCAAGACTGAGCCTGCATTTCAAAGCACAAATGATGCGAGGTATATCATGTTACTTTCATGTCACAATATATGTAAATCTTTCGACGGTAAAGACATCTTAAAAGGTGTTTCTTTTCACATAGAAGCAAATGAAAAAGCAGCCATCGTCGGTATCAACGGAGCCGGCAAGACTACACTTTTAAAGATAATAACAGGTCAGCTGTCACCTGACGAAGGCGAAGTTGTTTTTGCCAAGGATACAAGTTTTGGATACCTGGCGCAGAACCAGAACATAGATTCAGGCAATACGATCTATGATGAACTTAAGCTTGTCAAAAAAGATACAATAGAACTTGAAGAGAAGATCCGCGAAGCTGAAGAACAGATGAAGGTCCTTACAGGAGACGATCTTACAAAGCTCATGAATGACTACACCGCAATGACTCACCACTTCCAGCTTATCGACGGATACGCCTGGCAGAGCGAAGTCGCCGGAGTAGCCAGAGGTCTTGGCTTTACAGATGAAGAGTTCGGAAAGTCCATCAGTACCCTCTCCGGAGGCCAGAAGACAAGAGTTGCCCTTGGTAAGCTCCTTCTCCAAAAGCCTGACCTTATCATCCTGGACGAGCCCACTAACCACCTTGATATGAATTCCATACAGTGGCTTGAGACCTATCTTCTCAACTACAAGGGCGCCGTACTGATCGTATCCCACGACCGTTATTTCCTTGATAAGATTGCAGACAAGATTGTCGAGATCGACCAGACAAGGTCCAGCATCTACAACGGCAACTACTCTTTCTATGCTACAGAAAAAGAAAAGCGCCGCGCTATAGCATGGCACGCCTACATCAATCAGCAGCAGGAGATCAAGCACCAGCAGGAAGTAATCGATAAGCTCAAGAGCTTCAACCGTGAGAAATCCATAAAGCGTGCCGAGAGCAGAGAAAAGATGCTTGAGAAAATCGAGCGTATCGAAAAGCCTACAGAAGTTGATGATGAGATGAAGATAAAGCTCACACCATCCTGCGTATCAGGTAATGACGTACTTAACGTTGAGGGCATCTCAAAGTCTTTTGACAATGCCCACCTTTTTGAGAATATATCATTCGAAATAAAAAGAGGCGAGCGCGTTGCGATAATCGGCGATAACGGAACCGGTAAGACCACAATGCTTAAGATCATCAATGGTCTTCTGCCACCTGATGCAGGCAAGATAACCCTTGGCGTCAAAGTTCACCCTGGTTACTACGATCAGGAACACCACGTGCTTCATGATGAAAAGACTCTTTTTGAAGAAATTTCAGATGAGTACCCGACTCTCAATAATACAGAGATAAGAAATACGCTTGCTGCCTTCCTCTTTACTGGCGAAGACGTATTTAAACGTGTCGGCGACCTCTCCGGTGGTGAAAAGGGTCGTATGTCACTTGCAAAGCTTATGCTCTCTGAAGCAAACCTTCTGCTTCTCGATGAGCCTACAAACCACCTTGATATCACAAGTAAGGAAGTTCTTGAAAGTGCTCTTAACGGCTATGAGGGAACTGTCCTGTACGTAAGCCACGACAGATACTTCATCAACAAGACTGCTACCAGGATCCTAGATCTTACAAACGGCGTGCTTGTTAACTATCTTGGTAACTACGACTATTATCTCGAGCACCATGATGAGCGTATGGCTCAGATCCTTGCAGGTAATCAGTCTGCTACTGCTACCGCTGCTGCCAGTGGCGTGCTGCTTGGTGGTGCGGCTTCTACAAGCAGCAATAACAGCGCTTCTAGTTCATCAATTAAGGCTAACAGCTTCCAGTATGCAGGTGATAGCGCTGATGCTTCTGATGGTAAGGCTGACTGGAAGGCACAGAAGGCCGCAGCTGCTATGCAGAAGAAGAAGGAAAAAGAGCTGAAGGCTTGTGAAGAAGAGATTGCAAAGCTTGAAGAGCGCAATGAAGTTCTTAACGAAGAGATGTCAAGGCCAGAGATTGCTACCGACCTTGCAGAGCTTCGTAAGCGTACAGATGAGCAGGAAGATATCACTGCAAAGCTTGAAGTGTTGTATGACAAGTGGGCTATGTTGTCAGAATGACGCTGGCTATACTTTAGGAAAAAAAGCAAGGGCCTAATCTCCTATTCAGAAGATATACCCTTGCTTTTATAATTTACTTCTCCTCTATTGTCAGTTCTGGCAAGCAACGATTATAACTGCTAAAACTAAAATTATTATCTTTTTCATAAATCACTGATTACCTGTTTCAGAGTATTCATCTATGATCTTAGCATCATCTATTTCTTGTAAGATCACAGTCTTTAGTTCTTTTGTCTGTCGGTAAGTAGTAATATGGTTAACAGCATAACCGACAATCTCTAAAATAATTATATTTGGATTTCATTCCATAAAATCTGGATTTAATGCATCCTGTTCAAGGTTACTAATATATCGATCGAAGTATGCTTTTACCCCCTTATATAATTCTGAATCATAAGTATGACTTATAATTTCATAGTATGTACTTCTTAAAAGAGGTTCTGGTACTTCCTTTATAGAATTATATTTACCTGAACTATGTTTGCTATTTTTACAACCATAAACAATTGCATTAATAGCACTTTCTATTTCGACTTTACTATACCTATTGAAAACTAATAATATCTTTGTATCTGTCTGTATGTTCTCAATAATCTTTGAATCACTTATTATGCTCTCAAGATTCTCCTGTACTTCCTCCTGCTTATCTTCAAAAAAAATAGAACACCCGTATTCATCCCAGATTTTAATGCCTTCAGCAGTATAATAATCTTTACTATCAAATCCAAAGAATGAGGCGTTCTTTTCTTGATAGTAATGCGTAATATTACATAATAGTGCGTAAGAAATTATAATACCTATTTCTACAAGAAGAATCGCAACCTCTCTCTTCTCTACCACTTTACAAAAATATTTTTTTAATTTGAAAATAATATCTTTTATATTTATTTCCATATCATTCCTCATTTGCATATACGACTTTATCGGTTACAGAATTGGTCTTTTCTTCACATATTGTTTTTTCTTCATATGTCATTACTCTAAATTTAATATTATTTTCTTGGCAGAATGATTCAAGGAAGGAACCTTCCGGAACAACAATAGTTCCTTGAATATCATTAACATTATAATCGTCGATTTCAATTTCACTCATAACTGGACAATATACTGTTGTTTTCGAATCTATAATAGGATCTATCCTAACTATTGTTGAAGGATAATAAATAGATCTGGAACATGATTGTTTATCATGACGATCATACAAAGAGCCTTCACATACGCTCTTTACTCCTTCGGGAATAGCTATAGAGCTAGTTTCACCGTTATAAAACAAAAGAATATTATCGCCCACAACATAGTATTCATCTGTTCTATGGTAGTATTCAAACAATGTTGATTCAAAAGCAGCCCAGCCAATGTAGGAAACAGAATCTGGTATATAAATATTCTCCAGCGAAACACACCCCGAAAACGCATCAACTTCAATACGTTCAACTGATTCAGGCAGCACTACATTATTCAAGTTTATACACCTCGAAAAACCATCAACAGATTTGCAAATACTATTTTCAGAAAAGGTAAGCTGTTCCAAATTAGCACAGCCATCAAATGATGGTATTACTCGTATATCTTCAGATATATATACTGACGTTATATTTCCATTATTCTGAAAAACTCTGGCATTAAAATCAGAAGCATTAAAAAACATTAAATGCGAAGGAACTATGATGTTTTGATCATTCCCTGTATATTCTGTAACCCTTATATTTCCAAAAGGAAGAGGTGTAATATAATACTTATAGCCAGTCATCATCCAAATACTAACCGGAAGCAAAATACCAATAATAATGGCATAGGCTAATATGATATCTATTATCCAAAGAGCAACTCTTAAAGGCTTTAAACATCTCCCCTGATCATCCCTCTTCTTCATCTTTACTTTTTCCATATTCCTTTAATTCTCTCTATTTCCATTGTTATAAAGATCAACAACAAAGTTAATAGTACCAGTTCAATAAACTTAAGTAACTAATATCAAACAACATCTTTTTTTCATATCGCCTCCCAAATATCTATTCTGCAACAATCAAATTCGATTTGCTCGTCATCATCAATATCACCTGGTATAAGTTCGGGTTGAATATGTATCTTTATCTGGCCAACTACCATTAAACCCGACTTTCTATCAAGCAGCCTTCCACACAAATGATAACCAAAAGAAGAATCTGTTTTTTCAGCTTTATCTTCTTCATCACTTCGAATAATATTTTGAACAATCACACACTCTAAAGGCTTTGTTAATTCATCATTTATCCCTTGCTGTAATACATCAGCAAAACATGTAATTTCATATTTAGTATCTGAAACAACAGTAATAGCTTCTTTTTCATTTTGGTCCAGCCATTCTATATTTTTTATATACATTACTATTCTCCTGCCATGGATACACTTTATTTATATGGCTTTTCATTTCTGATTTTAATCATATCTCTATTGATCAGCCCGCTTAGCTCAAGAGGTTCAACTCCAAATTCTGTATTACTATAAACAATCTTTTCGCTATTAGCATCAACGACCATAAAGTCATACGCCTTATCCAAAGTATATGAAATGGAAATTGCCATTTCCCCTTTCATAAGCACATATTCTATTTTCTTATCGCATATATGTTTTTCTGTTGAATCAATATTTAATTCTGTTAATATCGAGCTTATTATCGAATCGATGTTCCTAATCCAATTATTCAAATGTTCTCCATTCAACATAACGCACTTCAAAACGACTCCAATAGATATACTAATTCATCAGAATTGGTATCAAACTCATAATTTCCATTAGCATCTAATCTTCCTTTAAACCAGAGAATGTCGTATTCTTCACATTTCATAACGTAATATTTTGCAAACTCAAATATTTTTATAGGTCGTACCATATTGTATCTTTTATTTGCAAAATAATCACTGTTTGCCTTCTCAAAACATTCATTGTATAAATATTTACCTTTAAGATCAAAAACATAGCAATGATTTTCAACTTCAGTTAATACTTTGGCCTCATCGCCGCAGTAATATGCAATTAGTCTCATTTCTTCTTCTGTAAAATGCTCAAGTTTCATATTTATTCCTTAATCGAACAACACCTCTTAGGTATGACAAAACTTATTATTCTTATCGCTTTCGGATAGCACGTATTTATGTATGAATCAATGTTCTCAGCGCAAGCAATCACCCCAAGAAAGCACAGATCTATTACTCCTATTATTACTATTGACCACATATAACCTCGGTAAATTCATTTATCAAAATATAAGCATTTTCATCCGGAATCCAAGCATATTCACTTAAAAACATCTTCCTTAGATACATAATAAACATCAATAGTCTGTCGTGTATTCTCTGGATAATAACTCAGATACATACCTCCATCTGTCAGCGTCATATCTCCAACCCTGTTCATAAGTATTTCTTTTTTCGAATCCAAATCAACAACAGTTAATGTATAATTCCATGACGAAATAGGATCTTTCCATTCAACCAGCTTCAAATAGACCTTTCCATCGCTATATACAATATCTTCATTATTAACCATGTCACTATAAGACAGTCGATAGACCCTACTCACCTTTCCATTGCTATCTAATGCTGATACTTCCTCATGTTTGTTCTTTTTACCATAATAGAGAATTTCAGACCTGTCTTTGGCATAAGCTACAGAATAAATTGTATCTATATAATCTTCTACTTTATAAACGTCTTCTTCATCCGATTCCAGGTCATACTTCAGCAAAGACAATCCATTATCATTTACAGACGCGATCAGGTACTGATCTACCACATCCATTCCATACGAAATATAATCTTTATCAGAGCTAAATGTATAAAGAACTTTGATTTGTTTGCTATCAATATCATATGAACAGATATCTGTTTTCATATTGGTTTTATCTATTTTTTCATATATCAAATTATCCCTGTAAAAAAACACTCTGGGATTTTGCTTATCATCAATGACATCACCGGAAGTCGTATCTACTATCACATCTGCTCGAGAAGATATATCATATAAATGCCAACTACAAAGATCTGATCCGCCTAATGTATACTCTAGGTAAGCTACACGCTCTCCATCAAAGGCCATATACTCGTATTCAATATGGTCACCTGCAAGTATTCCCATATTATCAGTACTAGAAAAATCAACGCTTTTCGGATCATCTGTCAAAACTATAGATGTTTGACTATCTTCATCTTTAAAATGACCTATAATGGCATATGTGTCATTTACTCTAAGTATTCTTGCTAGACGGACATAATTCGCATCATTACTGGTTAATATTTTGTCGTATTCAGTAATATCTAATTCTGTTTTATTTATCCCTGACAAAAGACGAAATATAACAACAACTCCTATGATAACCACTAAAAACTTAAACACTTTTTTCATTAAGATCCACACTCCTTGTGATAGCTAGTCATTAATAAATATCCGGAATATATACTCCGTATCTGTCTATTTCCTCTTCGCCATCAAATAGTATTTTTTCATTACCATCATATACTTTTAACCTGTCTTCAGCTTTTACAATAATCAAACTCTTTACCCCTTGTTTTTCTGGTTCTAGGGTATTTTTCGAATAATTATCTATCTGAAAAAAGTATTTATCTGTTGCTGTACTTACATAATAGTATGAACTTATCTTTTTAATCTTATAATTCCTATCTGATGACTCAAACGAGCCAGCAGGGCTTGATTCCTCGTAAGAAACTATGTTGCCATCTATAAAATCAAACATAGATTGTACATCCGCATCAAAGCTTTCTGAATTTTCTATTGCATATTCAGAAAATAACTCTTTTATGGCATCTTCATCTTTGTTATTAATCCCCTCTATGATTTTTTCTAAAATATCATCAGATACCTTTTGATCACTATCCCAAAATGAATGATGTCCACATCCAGTAAGAAAAGTAACTGATATAAAGAAAACCATAACGCATTTAATTATCCTATGCATTGATCATCCTCCTACTATTGACCAAATATAACCTCGATATAAACTCTTTTGCACCAATCTATCATCTTTGTGAGAACATCTCTTTATAGTATTCCCGCATTCTTTCTAAATTAAATGTCTGGTATTCGTTAAAAGCATCTTCAAGATCTTTGAGAATATCAATGTTAGGATATAAATATGAACTTGATCTATCTATCAAGCATTTCTGATACTTATACTTTGGGTTAAAATGCAAATCCCATTTACCCCCAAGATGCTTAACAACCTTTTCTCCAATAAAAGATGCAGTTTTAATCAATTCTGTATCTATATTCTGAAGATTATCTGTTTTCTGTAATTCTTTAAATTTTTTATCTATAACAAAAACCAATTATCAATATCTGAATCTTCGCACCCATCTCCTGTTATCGCATTCTCTTCGATAAAATTTCTGGCTAATTCAGCATGATTGTTATATACCTGCTCAGCCATAGCATCTGTATAAATATAATTATCCTTACACTTCTCTATGACCAAATCCATTGCAGGTATACCATATTGCTCTATTATTTCATTCATTTGAGTCAAGATTCTTTCAATATCTTCTTGAGATGAATAATGCCATTCATCGTCTGTAAAACCCATATTCAGATCCTCTACCCTAAAACAGCCACCACCCTTTCGACTATAGGATTGAAGTTCAAAGTACAACTTATTATCGTATCTATGTTTACAAATAAATACTTTCTGATAAGCTTGATCACTGCACTTATCAAACTCCCAATCTCCGTCTCGCATTCTTATAAATTCAAATCCATGATCGGCTAGCATTTTTCCTATGCATTTTTTTACTAAGTTTGTTGTTATATTCATAATTTCCTTTCAAGTAAACCTATCACTGGAATTTATACGAAAATACCGTTAATAGTACAAGGTTCAATAAATTAATTAGTAGTAATCAAAATAGGATTGATATTTTAAACAACTAAACACAAATCATCATCTTAATAATATTTATGGCTTTTCTATCACTGCATATTTTGAATGCGGTAAATACGTAATATTCACAATATCTCCTTTAGTTATCCCTTCCTCTGCATACGCCACGCTAAATTCATAATCAGTTTTATCAATAGTAACAATTATAGTTTTAAATAAACCTAACAATCCTCCATCTGTAACTGCCTGAGATACTATGCCTTCTTGAACACAATACTCTCCCGAATCAATCACTGGTTTATCTCTAATTATCGGAATAGCTACAAACCATGTATATCCTATAACTAATATTGGTATTATTGATTTATAAAGTATTCTAAGTAATCGATCATCTCTTAAAAAATCAAATTTATCCCAATACGACTTATTTAATAGAAAATATATAGAAGCAAATATGCCAACAATATACAATATGATAAAAAAATAATATATCTTACAAAAAATAGCATAATACATAATTATCACGTCTCCTAATTACCACAACTTTGAGCTTCATTTGTTAAATATGAATCTAAGAAATTAGCAATCATATTCGCACCCCCATTTAAACCAAAAGCCGCTCTGCCATAATCATCTATAATAGACCAAAAACTTCTTGTATTAAAGTTTTTGAAAACCCATAATGGATCATACACTGATGTTACTGCAGCTTTAATTAGTCCTGGTGAAAATGCATTCAGAAGTACTATGCCAACATCACACATTGGTACCAGGTTCAATAAACTTTTTTCTCAGGGACGACATTCCATCTTTTACAGCTATCTAAGTATTCCTGATAAAAACTTCTTGCATATCCAGAAGGATTATTTTTAGTAACACGCAGTACACATCCTGTATCTTTGCGATTCTCAAGAGCTTTTTCTATACACTCATCCCAAGTCATTGAATCAGATCTTTGTGTTACTGAAGCTCCCATGAACTGAACATCTTTGAAGTTTCCGCCACCAGCCAGTATAATTGCATCCTCATATGCTCTTATGTTTATAGGTGAAACGGGTTCATCGACACATATTAGCACCGATTTTTTTATAAAAAGATGTTTTTTGCATACATATTTATGGTACATCCACGAAAAAAGCTGCTCCGTACAAACATAATCAATTATCTCTCCACGCACTATTGGCGCAACAAGCTTAAGATCAGGATTCGTACCATCAAAACTTAGACATTCATTTCCCAATGCCACAAGCTTTTCAGCTTTTGAATTGTATATAACCAGCCCTTTCTCCTCATGAGTTTCACCTGTCTTGGGATTTAATATTCTGATATCTGCACATTCATCCAGTGCCTTTTTTATACTATTGCTATACATGTTCAACTCTCTATTATCCTTTTCATTCCTCATACCAGTCCACGTTGTGAACCGATCTGGTCTTCTTCACAGGGACCTTCTGAAACTCGTCCTTTTCCACATCATATATAAAGATATAATACCTATCTTCTTAAGGCGTTTCTTCGTAAAAAGCCTCTCTTTTTAAGCAGAATCAGGTTACCTATAACAAATGTAAGTATTGCTGATGCAACCTGGATCGGTAAAAAGAGCTGGAATATAAAAGCCGCTGTATGAAAATCTTCGGCATTATAAGCCGCAAAAAAGTCATAACCAACCAGTGCTGCTGTTACCAATATGGTAATCAAGTTAAACAGCCAGATTTTCTTGCCCTTAATTACATAAAACACACATAGGATAGGCGCAAAGGCAAAAAACAAGTAAAACAAAATCCAAAGTAACCCCATAAAAGCAAAACCTCCTTTTATTCTGTGCTTTTTGGCCTGCTGCCTCCATAGCAGACTTAAGAGATTCACAGCTTTCTTCGTCACACATTAGAATTCCCTCGCATGGCGTAGCATCTGAATCTGATGGCATTGTTCCATTTTTAAATATCTGTGGAAAGCCATTTGCTAAGTTTTTGGCTTCTTAGGCATTATACCAATCATCAGTTTTTAAATCTTCAATATCTGACGAAATGACATTTTAATACGACGAAATGCATTTTCCAGAAAAAAACTACAACTCAATGATAAAAACCATTAAGTTGTAGCCCATTGATTTAATATTTATTTGTATTAGTATTCTTGCTAATATTTAGATTCTGGCAACACCAGTTTCTCTGGCTGCTTTAGCTGTTGCAGTTGCAACGGCTTCTTTTACCCTAGGATCGAATGCCTTTGGAAGGATGTAGTCTGCACTAAGCTCCTCATCAGATACGAGGGATGCGATAGCTTTAGCTGCAGCGATCTTCATCTCGTCGTTGATCTCTGATGCTCTAACATCGAGGGCTCCGCGGAAGATTCCAGGGAAGCAGAGTACATTGTTGATCTGGTTAGGATAGTCGCTTCTTCCTGTTGATACTACTGCTGCGCCTGCTGCCTTAGCTTCGTCAGGGAAGATTTCAGGAGTAGGGTTAGCGCATGCAAAGATGATAGGATCTTTAGCCATAGAGCGAACCATGTCCTGAGTAAGTGTTCCGGGAGCAGATACTCCGATAAATACGTCTGCGCCCTTTATTACATCTGCAAGTGTTCCCTTTTCCTTATCGAAGTTAGTGATCTTAGCCATCTCTTCTTTGATAGGGTTAAGGCCTTCTCTGCCTTCATATATAGCGCCCTTACGGTCTGTCATGATGACATGCTTAAGTCCCATAGCCATAAGGAGCTTGATGATAGCGATTCCTGCTGCGCCAGCGCCGCTTGTTACGATCTTGATATCTTCAATGTTCTTGCCAACAACTTTAAGGGCATTCATAAGTCCTGCAAGTGTGATAACTGCTGTGCCGTGCTGATCATCATGGAAGATCGGGATGTCACTTACTTTTTTGAGCTTCTCTTCGATCTCGAAACATCTTGGAGCTGAAATATCCTCAAGGTTGATACCGCCAAATGAACCAAGAAGGAGGGATATAGTCTTAACGATCTCGTCAACATCCTTACTTCTTACGCAAAGCGGAAATGCGTCAACATCGCCAAATGCTTTAAAGAGTGCACATTTACCTTCCATAACAGGCATACCTGCTTCTGGTCCGATGTCACCAAGTCCCAGAACTGCTGTTCCGTCAGTTACAACTGCAACTGTATTCCAGCGTCTTGTAAGCTCGTAACTCTTATTTATATCCTTCTGAATCTCAAGACAAGGCTGAGCAACACCCGGAGTGTATGCAAGGCTCAGGGCTTCTGATGAATCAACAGGAGCACGGAGCGCAACCTCAATCTTTCCCTTCCATTCGTAGTGCTTGTCAAGTGATACCTTTGCGTAATCCATTTTAGATCCTTTCTAGAATAACTATTATCTTTTGCCTTCCAGGTACTACCGGCAGGCTAGTTATCATTTGTTTTTAAGTTATCTCTTTTTAAGATTGTGTCATGTTGATATTTATATTTTGGCTTCATTTTAACCTCATGTAATGAGCATAGCGAGTGACTAATGATTCAAATTAATGGAGCTCGCGACGTCAATTTAGGTTTGAAAATGGAACATTTTTATTTTTTGATCAAACAGTCAAAAAACAAGCCTAAACAATAATAACACAAAATCCGCAACAAGTGCGGATTTTTATCATTAACAACAGTAAACGACTTTAGAAAATGTTTTATGCCTGTTATCCAATGCTCACATACTGGACATTTGATAACTTACAAAGTGCATTCTCTTAAGTCGTTTACTAAACCTACTTGTAAAAAAGAGGTCACATATTCTCAAGTGTATCTTTGATTGCAAGAATGAAGTCTTCTGTATTCAGTTTCTGTGTATTCTCAAGAGTTGTCATAAGCTGAAGATCACCTGTCATCTTGCCACTTTCGATAGTAGACAGAGTAGCCTTCTCAAGCTTATCTGCAAACTCCATAAGCTCTTTATTACCATCAAGCTCTCCGCGCTTTCTAAGAGCGCCTGTCCATGCGAATATAGTAGCAACAGGGTTAGTAGATGTCTCCTCACCCTTGAGGTGCTTGTAATAGTGCCTTTGAACTGTTCCGTGTGCAGCTTCGTATTCATATACTCCGCTTGGAGATACCAGAACAGAAGTCATCATAGCAAGTGAACCAAAAGCTGATGATACCATATCACTCATAACATCGCCATCGTAGTTCTTGCATGCCCAGATGAATCCGCCCTTAGACTTCATTACTCTAGCTACAGCATCATCGATAAGTGTGTAGAAATATGTTATGCCTGCTTTATCAAATTTATCTTTATAATCTTTTTCGTAAACCTGATCAAAGATAGCTCTAAAGTCTGCATCATAGGTCTTACTGATAGTATCCTTGGTTGCAAACCATACATCCATCTTAGTATCAAGTGCGTACTGGAAGCAGCTGTGTGCAAAGTTTTCTATGGACTTGTCCTTATTATGTATTCCCTGGATGATTCCGGGGCCGTCAAATTCCTGGATTGTCTCACGGATTTCTTTGCCATCAGCGCCTGTAAATACAAGCTCAGCTTTGCCAGGTCCCGGAACCTTGATCTCTACGTTTTTGTATACATCGCCGTAAGCATGACGGGCAAGTGTTATAGGCTTTTCCCAAGTACGAACATTAGGATCGATGCCCTTGACCATGATAGGTGTACGGAATACTGTACCATCCAGGATCGCACGGATAGTACCGTTAGGGGACTTGTACATTTTCTTAAGATCATATTCCTTGACTCTGTCAGCGTTAGGTGTGATAGTTGCACACTTAACTGCTACGCCGTATTTAGCTGTAGCATTGGCAGAATCGATTGTTACCTGATCGTCAGTCTCGTCTCTGTGCTTAAGACCAAGATCATAATACTCTGTTTTAAGATCAATATAAGGTGTAAGAAGGTGCTCCTTGATAAGTGCCCAGATTATCCTGGTCATCTCATCTCCGTCCATCTCAACAATTGGTGTAGTCATCTGGATTTTAGCCATTAAATCTTCTCCTGTCATGAATAAAAAACAATAGTTACATTTAAATTTAGTTCTTTTTTCAAAAATGATCAGAACTTTTCTAATATCATTAATTGTTTGGTCTTAATATGCATTACTTCTTTTCAGAATCTTCTCTATCATCACTATAAAGATCATACAATCCGTATTTGACCATATTGGAGTATGCATTGATCATATGCTGGTTAGCAAGCTGCTCGGCAAGATCTGCATCCTTGTCCTTGATAGCAAGCATGATCTGTTCATGTTCCTTGTTGGATACAGGGCCTCTGTTGGTAGACAGGGTCTTCTGCCTGATCCTAAGTACATACTGATGGAAATCCTTAAGCGTATGCTCTAACATCTTGGAATGACATGATTCATACAAAATAGTATGGAAGCGGTTATCAAGCTCCGCAAGCTGATCCATATGTCCCTTGGCTGCATGGAATTCTGAAAGGTATACTACCTCTTCCATCTCTTCCATCTGCTCCTTGGAGATATTCTCGCAAGCCCATCTTGCGCACAGGCCCTCTAGTTTAGAACGGATCATGTATATATCTTTTACATCATTTGCATGTATTCCGGTAACATACGCTCCTCTATTGGGGATGATCTTAATAAGACCTTCCAGTTCAAGCTGTCTGAATGCTTCACGAACAGGAGTTCTTGAAACTCCAAGTTCCTTGCCTATAGCTACTTCTTTTAACTCTTCATTGTCCTTGTACTTACCGCTTAGAATATCTTCGCGAATCTTGTGGAACACTCTGCCACGTAAGGAGTACTTATCCATCTCTTCGGGATTCAATTCTTTATTTGTCATATTCAACCTCATTATACCGAGTGATTGGCTTCACTCTTATACTTCATTTAAGACATTTTCCATGCCCAGCTCTTTTTGAACATTCCCGATTTCAGTAACAAGTTCTTTGTCAGTTAATACAGTAACTCTTCCATCTGCATACTGCTTGTCTACCCACTCTTTGATCTTTATAACAAGTGGAGACTTTTTATCCATAGCATTCTCATCCCTAAGATGATAATGAATATTGATCCAGTGTGCTATGCCCGCAAGGCCAGAAGTATTGCTTACAGCGCTTATCGGAGGTCTTCTGAGGAACTTCTCTGTATCAAAGATATTGTAGATTTCTTCGTTCTTAAGAAGACCGTCTGCATGGATACCTGCCCTTGTAACATTGAAATTCTTGCCTACAAAAGGAGTCTGTGGCGGAATATGGAATCCGATCTCTTTCTCATAATACTCTGCAAGGTCAGTTATCACCTGAGTATTCATGCCGTTAAGGCTGCCCTTAAGCTGGGCATATTCAAATACCATAGCTTCAAGAGGTGTATTACCTGTACGCTCTCCAATTCCAAACAAAGAGCAGTTAACACCGCTGCAGCCATAGATCCAGGCAGTAGTTGAGTTGGTAACAGCCTTGTAGAAGTCGTTGTGACCATGCCACTCCATAAGCTCTGATGGAACGCCGCCATTAGTATTAAGTGCATATATGATACCCTGTACACTTCTTGGAATAACAGCACCTGAGAAATTGACGCCATATCCCATTGTATCACATGCTCGGACTTTTATCGGTATATTATATTCTTCTTTTAACTTCATAAGCTCGATACAGAAAGGAACCACGAATCCGTAGATGTCTGCACGGGTTATATCTTCAAGATGGCACCTGGGACTTATACCCTCATCAAGGCAGGAGCGAATGACAGAAAGGTAATGCTCCATAGCTTGTCTTCTGGTCATCTTGAGCTTTAAGAAAATATGATAATCTGAACATGATACCAGAATGCCTGTCTCTTTTAGACCTATCTCCTTAACAAGCTTGAAATCTTCCTGACTTGCACGGATCCAGCTTGTAACCTCAGGGAACTTGTAGCCCTTCTCAAGACATTTATAAACCGCATCCCTGTCTTTCTTACTATACAAAAAGAATTCTGACGCCCTTATCATTCCATTAGGTCCGCCAAGCTCATGGAGCATATCATAGATTCTTACTATCTGCTCTGTAGTATACGGCGCACGTGACTGCTGACCATCACGAAAAGTTGTATCTGTGATCCATATATCCCTTGGCATATTGTGGGGAACGATACGATCATTGAATGGAATCTTAGGAATTTCCTCATAAGGGAACATGTTTCTGAAAACGTTCGGCTTCTGGACATCGTCTAAGATATACATGTGCTCTTCGATCTGAAGAAGATTGTTCTTAGAATTCATCGATACCGGACGATTCTGGAATGCGTTATTATCCTGCCTCATTGCAGCTGCCTCCCTGATAGTAATAATGAAAATAAACGTAGATTTTTAAGTGGAATTTTATTTGTGCATAATTGTATACAATCATACGATTTGTGTCAAGGCAGTAAATTTCACGTCTTTGAACCATTACAAAATTAATTATGTATTCCATATGTTTTGTTCCGATATATAATTTAGAGTAAACGATCAAAAAAGGATACTGTATATGTCTAATAATGCAAATAAGAGCTATTCTGAATTTTTGTCTTACATATTTATTATTACAGGTGCACTGATGGCAAGCTTCTCCGTTGCCTGTATACTCTTGCCCAATGACGCACTCGACTACGGAACTGCAGGTCTTGGCATCATCGCAAGTAAGCTGACCGGTTTAAACTTGTCTGCATGCGTATTTGCTGCTTTTCTCCCATTTATAATCGCAGGCTTTTTTGCGCTTGGAACACATTTTACTATCAAGGCTCTTATAGGATCTGCCGTTTATACCATAGGCCTTGAGATTTTTGAGAACTTCCCTTTTACCCTTGATACTGAGCATTTTATAGCAGTAGCTTTTGGCGGTGCCATACTTGGAGGCGGCTTATCACTGATCCTTAGATTCGGAGGCTGCATAGACGGCTCTGAGATCCTTGCCAACATTGTAGTAGACAAGGTATCTGAGAAGACAGGCAAAAATATCAGTATGACCTCTATATTGGTATCCTTCAACATCATGGTATACACCTTAGCTTTTTTCTTATTAAATCAGAACAGTGCCCTTCTAGGCCTTCTTGTATATATAGTTGCTTCGTCCATAATCGACCACTTCACAGATCACTTCGAGTCAATTAAGCGAGTCACCATCATTACCAAAAATCCTGACGCCATGATCGATAAGATAAGAAATGATATGAAGAAGACCTGCACTGTAATGAACTCCTACGGAGCCATAGCAGGCAAGAACAAGACTGTCATCTGCTACGTAACATATTTTGAACTAAGAAAACTAAGAGATATAATAGATTCATTTGAGGAAAATGCTTTTATAACCGTATCCACAATCGATGAGATTCATATCAAGAGTTAGGATAGCAAGATACTTATCAAATAGTTTTAATGATTAACTTCCCACTTGGACGGACCGGCATCCCCCAAAGTCTTTACAGGGGCAGGCAGTATATAAATCATTACCACGCTTTTTAATCATTTTATAGAATTCATGAGCGTGATAGATGGAGATTCCCATTCTGCCTGGGGTCCGCATGTCTGAGCGAAGCGAGTTTCGGACCCCAGAATGGGAATCTACAGATATCATGCCATGAATTCATAAAATGATTAACAGCGTGGCAATGATTTATATACTGCCTGCCCCTGTAAAGACTTTGGGGGATGCCGGTCCGTCTAAGTGGGAAGTTTGAGTGAATAATAAAACAGAAGGTTTGATGCCCCCCAGCACCAAACCTTCTGTCTTTTTTGATTTTTGCAGTCAGCACCCTCCAGTGCTTTTCTGCAACTTATATAACTTTTCTACCTTCTCTAAAAAAGTTAATCGTCTGACTCGCTATCTGCTGCAACCTTAGCTGCTCTAGCCTCAACCTCTTTGGCCTGAACATCTGAAGGACACTGCTCGTAGCGAGCAAATTCATATTCGAAATCTCCTGCACCCCCAGTCATAGAACGAAGCTGTGTGCAGTATCCGTACAGTTCCATCTGCGGAACATCAGCAGATATCACCTGCTTACCACCGCTTATAGGATCCATACCGGTTACACGGCCGCGACGCTTGTTGAGATCGCCCATAACATCACCTGTGAAGTTATCCGGAACTGTAACCTTCAAAGTTACAATAGGCTCAAGGAGAACAGGTGTTGCCTTCATGAAAGCGTCCTTGAATGCCTGTCTTGCTGCAACCTTGAATGCCATTTCTGAAGAATCTACAGGATGATAAGATCCGTCATAAAGTGTAGCCTTAACGCCTACAACAGGATATGCTGCAAGAGGGCCTCTTTGAACAGACTCTGCAAGACCCTTTTCAACTGCAGGGAAGTAGTTCTTAGGAACTGCACCGCCGACAACTTCTTCTGCAAACTCATAAGACTTAGTCACATCTCCAAGAGGTTCAAAGCGCATCTTAACGTGACCATACTGGCCATGTCCGCCTGTCTGCTTCTTGTACTTAGACTCAACATCAGCACTCTTACGGATAGTCTCGCGGAATGCTACCTTAGGCTTTGTAAGGTCTATCGCAACCTTGTACTCATTAAGGAGCTTGGATGCGATGACATCTATATGCATATCACCCATACCATAGATAAGTGACTGATGATTCTCAGCATCATTGACTACTCTCATGGTAGGATCTTCTGCCTGAAGCTTGGCAAGAGACTGTGCGATCTTATCAATATCACTCTTGTTCTGAGCATGATATCTCTGACAGGTATATGGTGTGGAGATATTCATCTTAGCATACTGTACAGGTGTAGCCTTGGTAGCAAGTGAGTCTCCTGTACTGATATCAAGCTTTTGAAGAGCACAAAGGTCACCTGCATGAACCTCAGATATCTCAGCAGTCTTGTTACCTCTAAGAAGGTACAGCTTACCGATCTTGACTTCTTCATCCTTATTAGGGTCATAAAGAACATCATCTGTCTTAAGAACACCTGAGCGAACCTTTACAAGAGAATATTTTCCAATGAAAGGATCCATGATAGTCTTAAATACAAATGCTGTCTTAGGCTTAGAGAAGTCGAAGTTAGCTTCGAAGATCTCATTGGTCTTAGTATTGATACCGCTCATCTTGCGGTTCTCAGGACTTGGCATGTACTTAACGATATCATCAAGAAGTGTATATACACCTTCACAATATATAGATGAGCCCTGCTCTACAGGTACTATGCTACCATCACATACATTGGTTCTAAGCGCTGATCTGATCTCATTCTCAGAGAATGTCTCTCCGTTAAAATAACGTTCCATGAGATCTTCACTTGTTTCTGCAACTGCTTCCATAAGAGTATCTCTGTAGGAAGCAAGGTATTCTTTACTATAATCCGGAACATCCATAGGAGTTGCTTCTTTATTTTCCCAACGGAAAGCCTTCTCCTGAATTACATTAACGTATCCTATAAGCTTCTCATCTTCACGAACAGGAAGATTGAAAGGCGCTATCTTCTTACCGAATTTATCTACTAAATCCTGGACGACCTGACGATATGAAACTTCATCGATATCCATATCTGAAACATAGATCATACGAGGAATATTGTATTCTTCGCACAGATCCCATGCCTTCTGAGTTCCAACTTCTATGCCGCTCTTACCTGATACAACGATGATAGCTGCATCGGCTACGCTTATAGCTTCCTCAACTTCTCCAACGAAATCGAAGAAACCGGGAGTATCAAGAATATTGATCTTACAGCCATCCCATTCGATCGGGATAGTAGATGTACTGATGGAAATCTTACGCTTTTGTTCTTCTTTGTCATAATCGCTGACGGTATTACCATCATCGATAGATCCAAGTCTGGATGTAACGCCGGCAAGATAACACATAGCTTCCGCCAGAGTTGTCTTACCACAGCTTCCATGTCCAAGCAACACAACGTTACGAATCTTGTCAGTGGTGTAAACGTTCATATCCTGTCCTCCAGTATGTAATTATTTTGGGTAAAATGCAGATAAAACTAGATTCTCCTCCCACATGTCCCATGTATATATTTTACAAACTTTTGCCTTATATGGCAAGAAAAATGTGCATTTGCAATAAAACGTTTTTTCAAATACTAGTGTTTTCTTATATATAATTATGATAAAATCTTAAATAAGTGAATAATAGTCAAATTACATCAATATACTTTTAATATTTTTAATAATAAAAATATGACTTACTCAATATCGTACATAATTGTCAGTGACCGAAATTTACTGCAATAGTCATCACAGAAATATCTATTTTACAGTTGTCTTTCGCAGTTTAAAGTGTTATAGTATCAAAGATGTCATTTAATAAAAATCTTTGAATAATATCTGGACTTAATATGGAAAACTTAACTTGTGGATTTATAGGACTTGGCCTTATCGGCGGATCTATGGCCAAGGCTCTCAAAAACGGCAACAAAAATCTTACTATAATAGCTTATGATGTAAACCTCGAAACCCTGGAGATGTCCCGCGCAGACGGCATCACAGACGAAATATGCACAGAAATAGATGAACGTTTTCTAAAATGTGACTATGTCTTTTTGTGTGCACCTGTAAAGGTCAATATAGCCAATATTGATAAGATATGTAAATACTTAAAAGAAGATGCTATCCTGACTGACATAGGATCTGTAAAGACGAAGATCCATGAACGCATCCATGAACTTTCCCTTGATGATAAGTTCATAGGCGGTCATCCTATGGCAGGAACAGAGCGAATAGGGTATATCAATTCTAAACCCATAATACTTGAAAATGCTTATTATATCCTTACCAAGACTCCAAAAACTTCTGATAAGAAGCTGAACGCATTCTACGATCTTGTTAAGAGTATGGGTGCCATTCCTCTTGTAATGGATCACAAGCAACATGACTATATAGTAGCTGCCATATCACATGTTCCTCATGTGATCTCAGCTTCACTTGTGAATCTTGTCAGGAATTCCGATTCTGAGAACGGCCTTATGAAGCTAACTGCAGCAGGCGGTTTTAAGGATATAACAAGGATTTCTTCTTCATCTCCTGTCATGTGGCAACAGATATGTCTTACCAATACTGAGAATATTTCAAGTCTTTTGGGAAAATATATAGATTCTCTTCAGGATATCAAAGATAAGATCGACAAGGGTGATGGAGACAGCATTATAAGTTTTTTCAAAGATGCAAGAGAATACCGCGAATCCTTCATCGACTCTTCAGGCGGACCTATCAAAAAGGTATATACCATTCATATTGATATTGCCGATCAGCCCGGCGTCCTTGCCACAGTTGCAACGCTCCTTGCTGTTCACAATATCAATATCAAGAACATTGGTATTATTCATAACCGCGAATACCAAAGCGGAAGTCTGCAGATAGAGTTTGGAGATGAGCACGATCAGCTCGAATCTATCGCACTTCTTAAATCGCATGGCTATATCGTCAACTGATAATTGTACTATCTCGTTTATATTCATCCAATATAACAGATATACAAAGTTATAGATATACAAGATTACAGCTAAAGCCATCTTGATTATGATAAAGTCAGACCAAACATACCTATATACTTATAGGTGTATATCATGACTATTAAATCAATGCAATAAATATAATCTCACAATAAGGCAGGTTACTATGATCAAATTAACAAGTGCACCAAAACCACTCAAAGGTGAGGTATACGTCCCCGGAGATAAGTCCATCTCCCATCGCAGCATCATGTTCGCTGCTCTTGCAGAAGGCACCTCACAGATTACAGGCTTCCTTGAAGGTGCTGACTGTCTGTCAACAATTGATTGTTTCAGGAAGCTGGGCGTACTCATCGAGCGCTCCGACAGGCCGCTTAACGGCGTTCCTACTATCACAGTACATGGACAGGGACTTCATGGACTAAAAGAGCCTACAACTACTCTATATACCGGTAACAGCGGTACAACCACAAGACTCATGTCAGGAATTCTTGCTGCCCAGAAATTCGACACCGATATAACAGGTGACGAGTCTATTGAAAAAAGACCCATGGGCAGGATCATAAGGTCTCTGTCAGACATGGGCGCAAGCGTCACAAGCGTTAAAGATAACGGATGCTGCCCTCTTCACATAGAAGGCGGTCATAACCTTCGCGGAATCGTATACCATAATCAGGTAGCTTCCGCTCAGGTCAAGTCCTGTATTCTCCTTGCCGGGCTCTATGCTCAGGGAGATACTGTAGTCCACGAGCCAGCTCTATCCAGAAACCATACCGAGATCATGTTAAGGTACTTTGGCGCAGATGTTCACAATGACGCTACACGCTATGGCCCATCCGCAGCTGTACTTCATCCTGGAATGCCACTGTATGGAAGAAAGATCAATGTCCCGGGAGACATAAGCTCAGCCGCATACTTCATAGCAGCCGCTCTCCTCGTACCGGGATCAGAAGTCCTTATACATAACGTTGGCATAAACGGAACGCGTGCAGGATTCCTTGCTGCTCTTAAGCAGATGGGCGCTGATATTACACTTCTTAATGAGAACAATGACATGGAGCCAAGAGCTGATATCCTTGTAAGATACTCAGAACTAAGAAGCCCCAACAATGATACCTTTGAACTTGGCGGCAAGATGATACCTACTATGATCGATGAGATCCCAATGTTTGCAGTTCTTGCAGCAGTTGCTAATTGCAAGACTATTATAAAAGATGCTGCTGAGCTCAAAGTCAAAGAAAGTAACAGAATCGATGCTATAGTTGATAATCTTAAAGCTATGGGCGCAGATATCACTGCTACAGAAGATGGTATGATCATAAATGGCGGCAAACCTCTTCACGGCGCTGTCATTGATTCTCACAAGGATCACAGAATCGCCATGAGCTTTGCTATAGCATCACTTGTAGCAAATGGCGAGACCAAGATCAAGGATGAGAAATGCGTAGATATCTCCTATCCTACTTTCTTCAGAGACTTTAACAATCTTAAGAACAATTAACAAAAGGTGGTGCAACTAAGATAAAAATTCCTAGTTGCACCACCTTTTTTTATTTTATACTTGCCAGACAGCACATAAACTATTTACTCTTCGTCGTCATCATCGTCATGAGGTACCAGCTCTTCTACTGTCTCATAGACTGCTATACGCTGCCTGTCAGAATCAGGCATTCCTATGAAGATGCATCCATAATTATAGGTATCATCTTCTCTTTTTTCAGAACGAACTATCTGCAGGAATACATTGATAACCTCTTTGGTCCATATTGTAAGCTCTGCCTGATAGTTATCGCCTATCATAAGCTGTTTTGCGCAATTAAAACCCAGTCCATGTCTTGAACAATTCTGAATATCAATAGCTACTTCAGATTCCGGGCCATCACCGCTAAGCGCCTTGAGCATAAGCTTTCCTGTCATTGATAATCTCTTACTCTTACGTCTCTCATTCATAATGTAATCTCCCGTATTTATTGATAATCGTGTTCTAAACCTAACTTCATGTCACGTGCAAAGAAAGTGGCATATGGTTCAAATTGTTGGAGCTCGCAGCACCATTTTGGATATGAAAATTGAATATTCTCATGCTTTGGCACACTCTAGGAAAACAGATCAGCTCCTATTTTTAATATATCGCAAATACGCATCAATGGCAAGTAATATACGTTATTGCGTATTACTTGCCATCATATAACCTCATGTCTTAAATTATTATTTAAGATTATCCATGAATTCGTCTATAAGACTTTGCTGGTATCCATCATCGAAGCTTCCGTCTGTAAATTTTGAAAGTGATTCTGTTCTAAGCTTTGTCCAGGACTGATTTTCTTTATTAACACATATAGGATAATATAATACGCCATTGGACTGCGCCGCTTTCATATCACCTACTGCATCTCCGCACATAAGGATATTTCTTTTGTCATAGCCTTTTTTGGCAATCTCACCGATACAGTATGCCTTACTACCCATATCCTGAGTGCACAGAATATCTACATAGTCAAGGAGACCGAATCTCTCCCACTCAGCTTTGACAGCCTCGGGATTGGCGCTTGAAACAACTGCTATATCACAGCTTTTATGAATCTCTTCCAAAGTCTCTTTAACACCATCAAAAGGTTTTATCTCTTCCTTGGGGAGCTTTTCTATGCCTTCATTGACAGCCCTGCTCCAGTTAAGAGCCTTGGCAAAGATCTGACCGTTTGGGATCATAGCTTCTACTGCCCTATTACTAAGTTCAGGAGCTTCATCTGCCCATTTTACAAGCTCGTCAACACCTTCTATAGCTTTATATCTGTCATTAACTTCTTTTAATGCAACTGCCAGCCCCTTAAAACGGTTAATTCCCCTTGTCTTTGTATAAAGATTAACCCTGTTCCAGCTTGTAAGGATCTCATCCTGCCACTGTTCAAGACTCCATTCTCTTACCATGCAAGGTCCAAAGCATCTATAATGCTTGATATTCATTGTATCCATAGCACATCCATCAGAGTCTATGCATACTATAAAATCTTTCTTTTTAGTAAATGAATCAAATAAAGACATATATTTCCTTCCTAAATAAAGCTTTTGTAAGCCACTAAATCCCTATTATGAAGTCTGTATACTATAAGATATGTAACAAATCTGCCATTGGAGCATTATGTCATATTATAGTATCCGTAATCTTCATAATAATGAATAGAAGTACATCCCTGTACTTCTGGATATTCCATTTTTACGTCCTGTAATGTCGGAATTTGTATTATCTGTATTAAAGTCTTGTATCCCAGCGGCCGCACCATACAAGATCATTGGCAATGCCTTTAAACTCAGACTTACCTGTAAGCTTTTCTACAAGTGCATGCAGATATTCCTTGCTATCACCATATGCGTTGATATAAGTCTTCATCATAGGTATATCATACAGATGATTAGTATAGTTTAAAGATACTGCAATTGTAGGAACCTCTCCTGCAAACCATGGGTTCTGCGCTGAGTGAGAAGCGTCATAACACAGTCTTACATTATTGGTCTGAGCATATCCCTTCATATTGACTACAAAGAGGACCACATCAGTATTTTCTTTAAACTGCTCACGGCCTTCATGTCCCATAACTCTGAACTTATTGAAAGGACTCTGCTTCTCCATCTCAAGCTCGTAGTAATCTTTAGGAGCAGTTACGTTAAAGCCTGCATCCTCAAGCTCTTTCACAAGCATAGCCTTAGCCTTATCAGCACCATTTAAAAGTGATACAGGAGCACTCTCTATAAAATAAAGACGAAGATTCTTCTTGGTAGAAGGATCAAGAGGAAGAATATTCTGTGTATCCTTAACAAGAGTTATGCTCTCGTCAGCTGCCATTTCTGCCTTCTTGTGATGTTCATCACATCCTACTACTGATAAGCCTTCCTTTTCCGGGAACTTCATGTTGTTAAGGCCAAGTTTTGCCTTAAGCCCCAGGATCCTAAGAACAGCATCATCAAGTCTTTCCTTGGATATTGTTCCATTCCTAAGAGCCTGTCTTATATAATCAATATCCTCAGAAGGATCATTGAAGAAAAGGATCATATCGCATCCTGCTGCAATAACTCCGGGTATATAATCCTTCCTAGGCATAGTAGCTGTAAGTCCTACCATATGAGTAGCATCAGTAACGATAAGTCCATTAAAACCAAGCTGCTCTCTAAGAAGGTCCTGAAGAAGCTCTTTAGAAAGAGTTGCAGGCATGATCTCAGAATCCTTGATATCAGGTCTGAACTTCCTGGAATAAGCCTTCTGGCAGATATGTCCCACCATGATACTGTCAAGACCAGCATCAATAAGAGATTTATACACATATCCGTAGCTTTCATCCCACTCATTTGTTGACAGATCATTACATCCCATTACAAGATGCTGATCTCTTTCTTCTGATCCGTCTCCGGGGAAATGCTTGGCAGCGCAGGCGATTCCTCTCTTAGTATACTCATCCATATATGCAAGAGATCGATCTGCAACAAGCTTTGGATCATCTCCGAAAGCTCTTGTATTAACTATAGTATTGCGCCAGTTAGTGACAACATCGCATACAGGAGCAAATGCCCAGTTACAACCAACCGCCTTTGCTTCCTTAGCTCCAACAGATGCCATAGCCCTTACAACACTGTCTGTCTTAGCAGCTCCGCAGGCAGCGCCGCTAGCTACCATAGTACCTTCCGATACAGCGCCATTGCCACCGGCTTCTGTGTTAGCTGCAATAAGAACTGGAACCTTACTGTGCTCCTGGAAGTACTTGTTCTGCTCATATATCTCTTCTAAAGTTCCGCCCTGCCAGCGAACACCGCCGATGTGATATTCGTTTATAAGCTTTGAAAGACTCTCTTCATCTCTTTGAAGAGTCAGATTTATGAAGAGCTGACCGATCTTTTCATCTTCTGTCATGGAGCTAATAGTTTCATTGACCCAGGAAAGCTCCTCTTCGTTTAAATTAAAAGGTTTTTCTTTAAGATTTACCATTACTTACCTCATACCGCGAGTGAAACAAGTGGCTAATGGTTCGAATTGATGGAGCTCGCGACACCAATTCGGGTTTGAAAATGTAACATTTTCAAACTTACTCCTCTTCAATTGACTGTGCCTTAATCCTGGCTATGTCTTTTGAAATACTCTCCATCTTCTCTTTGGTCAGAGGATAGAAATGCATTGCTATTATGTTGCAAAGGTATCCGAATATAAGAATACCAAACATGCAGAAGATACCAACTGCTGCAAGTCCCTTAGAATAAGGTGTATCTACAGTAGGAAGCTGAGCTGATGAGCTTACCTTAGCGCACAGGATACCGATGATAAGTGGCGCAAGTGATGAGATAAGCTTATCAATGAAACTAAAGATTGTTCCGATAAGACCAGGCACATATCTTCCGCTTCTATATACTTCGTAATCTGTACAATCAGCAGTCATAGGATATACAAGACTTCCTGCGATCTGCTTAAATCCTGTGAAGCACACCATAAGTACTACAAAAGCAATTGAGAATGCGTTCCATCCTGTGAACTTGCCATCACCCGGAAGTGAAAGCTGTGTAGGATCGCCAAATGCAAACATTGCTGTAAGTATGCACATGATGATAAGTGCTGCATAGCTTGCAAACTTAAATCCCTTCATCTGTCCAAAGTTTCTGGCTACAAAACCAATACCAAATGCAAGGATAAGTATACTTGGAACAATAGTATATGTTCCGATAAGTCCGTTAGCACCTGCATTGCCGCATACAATAGCATAGATAATGATAGCAACAGTAGCATTACCATTCATCTGTGTAGCAAGCTTGTCTGTGGATGCTGATACTACAAGCATCTGAAGAGCTCTGTTGTGCTTAAGGACATCTATATAGTCTTTAAGTTTAATCTTCTGCTTATCTGTATTACCTGTTCCGTAGAATTCAGGTCTGTCCTTACTTCTTATAGCTATGTAAGTTATAACTGTTAGGAAAAGAGAAAGCGCTGCTACAACCACCCACATCTCCTGGAAGTAGTCCATACCAAATTGATAGTTATGTTTCTTAAGAAGATATGTATATGAGTAAAGAGGTGCAACTGTGAAGAATATTGTATTAAGGGCACCTGCATAGATACCGAATGTAGGTCTTTGCTTAGGATCATTGGTAAGACATGTCTGTGCTGACTTGGTAACTACACACTGGCATGTGTATCCAACGATATATACTGCATAGAATATAACGAAAATCCAGAACTGAGCTGCCTTAGGAAACTTAGGTGTTACAAAGAACATGAATGCTGACATTACAAGCATTATAATCTGACCGCATACAAGGAAAGGTCTGTTCTTACCAAATCTGCCCTTGGTCTTATCAAGGATTATTCCGATGATAGGATCTGTAATACCATCCCATAATCTCATAACTGTAGCAAGTGAAGATGCGATGACAACGCTTGCACCTATTATTCCGTTAAGATAGTAGGATATAAAGATCATCTCCCACATATACAGGTTTGTGGCGATATCATTTACTGCAAGGCCTGCAATCTGCCACCATTTAGCCTTATTTAACCCATTTTTTTCTTGTTCCATTTTAAATTCTCCTTTGTAATCCCCAATAAGGTTTTTCATTGATGTTATGTTATAATAAACTTCGCAAGAAATAAGAACAATGAGTATGTTTGTTAAAAATAGGACAATATTTATATTTTATTTTTTTATATAAATATAGTACAATATTTCCAAAATTTAGTCCGTCTCACAAACTTATTACTCTTCACTTTGGCGAACCAGCATCTCCAAAGCCTTTACAGAATTAGGCAGTATATGGATCATTATCACACTGTTAATCATTTTATGGCAGGAATCAGAGGTTATTTATGAAAAATCAGTACTTAGACTATGCTGTTTCTTTTTTTAACAAATTAAATCTTGGAACCAATATTGTAAATGCAGGTGAACCACTTCCAGATGACATAGACCTCGGGCTCAGAAAAGCCATTATGTCCAAAAAGACTGAATCAATTCTCGATTTTGAAGGAATAAACCAGTCTTTTATCGATCAGCATGTCATCTATATGCTCACAGATATATACAGTTGTCACAGTATTATCATCCCAATTCCCGAGCAGGAACTCAATACCGCTTTATTCGTAGGCCCTTATCTTACCGAAATATCAGGAATCCACCGTACGATAGCAATCTGTGACAAACTTGGGATTCCTAAAAACCTAAGAGTATTTATCAATCAGTTTTTTGCAACTATCCCCTCGATCAGCGACTCATCAGTATTAGAAGCTTTTCTGGAAACACTTGGCGAAAATATATACGGCCCCGGTCAGTTCAAGATAGAATATCTAAAGCAGCAGGAAAACGGCGATGCAGAGTATCTGCCCACCATGGACAAGGACAATTATGAAGATATCATGGAACGCCTGGAATACAGATATCAGCTTGAAGAGAAGGTCATCGATTGCATATCCAGAGGCGATTTTAATGCTGCCATGAAATACAGTACCGATCAAGCGATCAGTAATATCGACAACAGATCCACCAATACCTTAAGAAGTAAAAAAAATAACATGCTGGCATTCAACACAATATGCAGAAAAGGCGCAGAGAGAGGCAATGTGCATCCTGTCCATCTAGATGAAATGTCACGAAGAATGGCTATACTGATTGAAAACATGACTTCGCCAAATCAGGTACAGGACGTTCATAGAGAAATACTAAAAAAATACTGTAATATGGTTCAGCGCAATTCTACAACCGGCTACTCTCCTACAATGCAGAAGGTCATCAATCACATAATGCTAAGCCTTACAGATACAGATCTTACTCTTCAAAGTACTGCAGACAGCCTTGGCCTTAACAAAAGCTACCTTGCTACTCTTTTCAAAAAAGAGACCGGCAAGACCTTCACCACTTATGTTAATGACAAGCGCATAGATCATGCCATCTTCTTATTGAATTCATCGGATCTTCAGGTCCAGGAGATTGCAAGTTCCTGCGGGATCCCCGATGTAACATACTTTACAAGGATCTTCAAAAAAGAAAAAGGCATGACCCCAAAACAGTATCGTAAGATGCTGTCACAAAAATAATGTGCTGTCTCGTTTACTATAGTTAAAGCTCTATAATTCCCACTTGAAAAGTCCATATCCAAGCTGGAATTTGAGTTATAGATAAACGAGACAGTTCGCCATATTTTTAAGTTCTGCATCAAAGGCTTTTATCACTTTTGTATGATCTTGGTAAGTTCTGCATTAAGAGCTTTCATCTCTTCTTCTGTATAATCAGGTTTTGCATAGAAGAAGAACTTCTCCAATGTAAAGGTTCCTACCATATCTCTAAGCGCCTCACCAACGTCGGGCATTCTCTTATCTATAACTGCAGTAGCTTCCTTAGATGCAAGAAGGTCATTTATAGTACTTCTTATAGACAGATAACCCTCAGGAAACAGTTCCTTCTCACTCTGCTCATCAAGGAACCAGTTACGTACGTTAAGTCCCGGGTTCTGATCTACATATACATAAGATGTATCAGCTTCTTCTACTCTTACAAATGTAGCTTCATCGCACACATCTTTTGCCCTTGCAACGATCTTATTATCTCCCATTTCAAGAGGTATATTATCAAAGACTGCACTGCCGTTATCTACCTTGGCACTATATTCATGTCCTGATGCGATAAGAGTCACTTCTTCAAGATTAGAATATACCTTGACTGTGATCTTATCAGCGCACCTGTTCACATATCTCTTACTTGCAATAGATACGAAAGGATCTGATGACCACATTGCCTTGTAGTAATAGAAACTGTCTTTACGAGTCTGTCTGTCAAAAGTCACAAGGCCCTTAATATTCCTATTCTTGATATTGGCAGCTTGTCTTACAGGACTTGTAAAGTCGAACATATTCCATACAAAACTGCCCCAGACAAAATCACGCCCAGCCATCTCAGGATACACGCTCTCATGATACAGAGCCTGAAACTCTTCTGAATAGTCGTTTACCTTAGGATCATCACTATGATAAGCAGTATTGGTATCAGCGCCATACTCAGATATACCAAGAGGCATGTTCGGGTTCACCTTATGGAACTCGTCAAGGAACTTGCCATGGTCAGCGAATTCTCCGTAGTACCAGCCATAATAGATGTTATAAGCTGTAACATCTGTAACCTGATTAAGAGTGCTGTCAGAGTGAACCACATTAAGGTTAGCACAGGTAGACAGTCTGCTGTCATCGAGAGCATGAACCATATCATTAAGCACATGGAGTCTGTCTGCCATATACGGAAACTCTCCGTATATAGCAATCTCATTCTGAATCCCCCAGAAACATATGGAAGGATGATGCATATTCTGAAGGATCATCTCTGTAAGCTGATGCTTGGCATCTTCAAATATGTCATCTTCTTCAGGGAGCTTAAGCAGCGGAATCTCAGCCCATACAACAAGCCCCATCTCATCGCACATAGAATATACTTCCTGAGGATGAGGATAGTGAGACAGACGCACAGCGTTAGCTCCAATCTCATGGATAAGTTCCATATCCTTCTTCCAGTTATCCATAGTAGCTGCCGAGAATACGCCGTCAGTATCCTGATGCTTGGCAACGCCGCGGAGCTTTACATGCTCACCGTTTAAGAAAAAGCCCTTATCCGCATCCATCTTAATACTTCTAAAGCCGACCTCTTTATCAACCCTGTCGACTTCTATACCATCTATATATAAAGATGCTCTTGCAGTATACATATGAGCATCATCTCTTCCATTCCAAAGTTTTGGAGAAGGGATAGTTACAGCTCTGCATAGCTTATCGCCGGACTCACAGTTTGAGAATTTCTTGCCGCTTGTAAGATCCAGATCATTGGCTTTCTGAACATCCATTTCATGAGTCATATGAACATCTGTTTCAGAAGTCTTCTGAATAGCTGTTTCGTCAGCTTTCTGAATATCAATTTCATCAGCTGCAAGCTCTCTGCCATCTTCAAGGATAGAGATCCTGACCTTTGCATTATCTGTATCTGATTCCAATGAACAGATCGTTCTTGCAAGAAGCTCTCCGTCTCCATTCTCATTTACAAGAGTATTAAAAAGGACACCATCACATCCATAGAAGGTTCTGTCAAAGCAGTTATACTCAGTCTCTATGAATTCAACTTTTCTATGAATACCGCCAAAGACTGCAAAATCGCCTGAAATAGGGGATACCATCAGCTTCTTGTCAGTACTTACAAGGACAGTGAATATATTCTCACCATTTATAAGACTATCTGTGAGCTCTACTGCAAAAAGGTTGTATCCACCTGCATGGCTGCCTATCTCATGCCCGTTAAGGAATATCTTACAGAATTTATCTACTCCGTAGAACTTTACAAATACTCTCTGACTATCTTTTTTGACATAATCAAATCTCTTCTGATAGAAAGCTTCTCCCTGATAATAATCACCATCTTTGTACCAGGTATGGGGGACAGTAACTATCTCACCGTCCAGACATTGTGACGGATCGATCTCCTGCCACATCTTCTTTCCAAAGTACCAATAATTGTTCCATTCTACTGTATGTACCATATAAACCTCACCATATATGTTTTTGAAACTTCACGCTCTGGTGGTGCAGTATCAACAAAGGATTTACAGGGGGATGTGGTCCGCGGTGGACAGAATATAAATCATCACCACGCTGTTAATTGTTTTATTATTCATGGCATGCTATCTGGAGCTTTCCATTCTGGGGGCCGAAACTCGCTTACGCTCAAACATGCGGCCCCCTGGCAGAATGAAAATCTCCATCTATCACGCTCATGAATTATATAAAACAATTAAAAGCGTGGTGATGTTTTATATTCTGTCCACCGCGGGCCACATCCCCCTGCAAATCCTTTGTTGATACTAGATCGTCCAAATTGAAAGTTTAGTTACTTATTCGATTCTAAATGTTAGCATATTCGATCAGTAGATAATAGGAAAATATATCAGCAAATAGCAATATTTGTTTCATTCATGATCTTGCCATAAATAATGAAAATTTACAGACTTCCCACTTGGACGGTGCGCTATCGCCAAAGGATTTGCAGGGGCTGGTAGTATATAGATCATTGCCATGCTTTTTAATCGTTTTATTAACTTCATGAGCATGATAGATGGAGATTTTCATTCTGCCCGGGGTCCAACTGCCTGAGCGAAGCGAGTTTTGGACCCCAGAATGAAAAGCACCAGCTATCGTGCCATGAAGTTTAAAACGATTAACAGCATGGCAATGATCTATATACTGCTTGCCCCAGCAAAGCTTTTGGTGATAGCGCGCCGTTCAAGTGGGCAGCGCTGGCGAAAAAAAACATGCCACTGTATCAGTAAAGCGGCATGTTCTGAAAAAATTTATTATCTTTTAGTACTTGAATGTAAAGTCGTAGGATTCTTCCTGACTTACTATAGATCCATCACTTGCAGATACGTAGAATGTTGCTCCTAATGCAAAGCAGTCGATAGTTCCTTCAACTGCTGCGTCATCACTTGTAAACGCAATTACTTCACTACCATCAGAGTTCTCATCTACGCTGCCCCATCCGCGAATCTCTTTGGTATCATCTATATGGATCACGATGTCATAAGATCCGCTTTCCATTCCTTCAGTGATGATAAGATAGCTGTCACTCTTATAATCGCCATAATAGCCGCACATAGTAGAGTCAGGGAAGCTGAAAGTTACCTCTCCCTGAATATCTGCAAGCGAACTTGCAAGGATATAAGCATACCTTTTATATCTCATGGCTGTATTATAAGAATAGATCACCGGGTAGATGCTGCCATCTGCATAGCTATCGCTCATCTTCTGGGCCATAGCTGGTACATATTTTTCCCAGTTATCATATTCTGACTTAACATCCTGATAACCGGCAGGATCACTTGTTTCCATCCTGCCCAGAAGACTAAGACACTCTTCTTTCCATACAACAGTTCCCCATCCGCAGACTTCGTTCATTGCTGTCTGGTTAGGAGCGTTCGTACTAAGACTATCATACTCATCATAAAGAGCTACTATACTTGTAAGCTCATCTGTCAGTGAATTAGAAGAAGCTGTAATCTCTGTAACCTTTGTCTTTATATCATCTGTATAATCTTTGGTGAATTGTTCATAATCACCATCTACAGATTCATCAGTTACAGCACTATCTTCAACTGCTGTATCATCTGCAGATACCGCATCATCACCGGCTTCTGAATCATTACCTTGTTCTACATTTTCATCAGAAGCACCATCTGTAAGATTCACGCCTTCTACATACGGAGCTGATCCTGTCGCGCATCCTTCTAAAACAACTGATCCTGCAAGTAACATTACCAATACATATTTTTTCATATCGTGTCTCCTGGAACTGCATTGAATAAATAATGTTACCCCCAACGAATTGTTCCACTATACCATTAACTTAAGCTACTTACAAATTCACTTTGGCATTTTGTCTGTAAAAAAGCATGCATCTCCAAATGAGAAAAATCTGTACTTAAGCTTTATAGCCTCATTATATGCATTAAGCACATGTTCTCTTCCTGCGAGTGCTGAAACAAGCATTACAAGCGTTGACTCCGGAAGATGGAAGTTAGTGATAAGACAGTCAAGGACCTTAAACTTATATCCTGGATATATGAATATTGAAGTGTTATCAGAGCATTCCTTAAGGTGACCGTTCTCATCAGCAGCGCTTTCAATAGTCCTGCAGCTTGTAGTTCCTACGCAGATAACTCTGTGTCCGGACTCTTTTGCTTTATTGATCTTATCAGCAGCTTCCTGTGTTACCTGATACCACTCTGTATGCATATGATGCTCAAGGACATTATCAACCTTAACAGGTCTGAAAGTTCCAAGACCTACGTGAAGAGTTACGTATGCAAGATCTATGCCTTTTTTCTCAATGGCATCAAGAAGCTCACGTGTAAAGTGAAGTCCTGCTGTAGGAGCAGCTGCTGATCCGTCAAACTTGGCATAAACAGTCTGGTACATATTCTTGTCCTGAAGTTTATGTGTGATATATGGAGGAAGAGGCATCTCGCCAAGAGAATCAAGCACTTCTTCCCAGATACCGTCATAATAGAACTTAACGAGTCTGTTACCATCTTCAATTACTTCAAGAACCTCAGCCTTGAGCCTTCCGTCGCCAAATGTCACTCTGGCACCGGGGCGCATCTTCTTACCGGGCTTTACAAGAGTCTCCCAGACATCATTCTCTCTTCTTTTAAGAAGGAGAATCTCAATTGCAGCACCGGTCTCTTCCTTGGTTCCAAGAAGTCTTGCAGGGATAACCTTGGTATTATTAAGAACAAGGCAGTCTCCGGGCTCAAGATAATCTATGATATCTTTGAAAACATGGTGCTGGATCTCTCCGGTTTTTTTGTCCATAACAAGAAGCTTTGATGCAGCACGGTCCTCAAGTGGATCCTGCGCTATAAGCTCCTGTGGAAGGTCAAAATAATAATCCGATGTGCGAAGTCCGAGCATCGGATCATTTTCTTTGTTATTAATCTCATTGGTACTCATATCTATTACTTCCTTACCGTATTAGTCAAAATATCTCTAATACTTATGATATCAATCCATAAATATGAATGAGTCAGTATACTGGTATGCTGACACTAAGAGCCATATTTATGAACATCATTTAACAATCATTGTCTCGAAATTCTAATTATACTCTATTTCTTTGAATTTTACACTCATATTTTTTATTAGCAATATCAAATAATTCTCGTACTTCTTCATTAGGAATATATGCTTCATTGATCCTTGCATCGTATCCCAGATCCCCAATATGTACAAGGGCTGCAAGTACATCTATAATTTCCAGGATCCAGATACATTCCCATGAACAGCCCCCATCCTTCCGATATACTATAGTTTATTATAAGCTCATGCCAGGATATGTTCAAACGCCGCTTACTCTGTCATAATTAAAGTAACCATTTTACTAAAGATGTGATATACTCTCCAAGTACATAAAGAGTTAATTAGGAACAATAAAGAGGTTTTTATGATCAAAGAAGTACAGATAAAAACATTAGAACAGCTTTTGCCAATGCTTACAGAACAGGAATACAGGCCTGACCTTGACAGAAACAGAAGTCCTTATGTCTATAGAGGAATGTCAGACTCATCTTTCAAGATGTATACAAGTCTTAGCAGGAATTGCAAAGGTCTTCAGAAAAGCTTAGAACCGGCTATTCTTGAGAACTTTGCCAAATATGCCATACAAGAAGACCCTAATATCGGCCATTCCGTATGGAGACAGATGATACTGGGCCAACACTATGGCCTTCCAACAAGGCTTCTTGACTGGACACAGTCAGCACTTGTAGCACTTAACTTCGCTACAACAGAAGAGTCTCTTGAAGAGATGGACAAGCATGACTGCATAGTATGGCGTATCAATATGCATGAGATGGTAGAGATCCTTCCTGACCCATACAAATATGCGGTTAAGAAAAAGCACTCATCCATCTTTACAGTAGATATGCTCAAGTCTCTTACAGGCAACAGCTTAAAGCAGTATGACAGCGATATGAAAGATAATGCAATGGTCATCATAGAGCCTCCGTCACTTAATCAAAGGATCATCAACCAGCATTCATTCTTTGCAGTAGTACCTACAGGAATTGAAGATATCGAGAAGTTCCTTGCTGATAATACTAAGGACACAGTCAAATATGTAATAGACAAGTCTCTTAGATGGCGCGTAAGAGATATGCTAGATCAGCTCAACATGAGCGAGCGAATCGTCTATCCCGGCCTTGAAGGCTTGTCCAAGTGGATTGCAAGACACTACTATGTAAAATAATACATTTTTGAATCAAAGATTCAAAAATGCAGCAATAGAGCCAATTAAGTTCACCTTCGGTGAAGGCTCTATTGCCAACAGATTCATTGAATCACGAAACACGCAGTAAATGCGCGTTTCTGTAATTTACATTCAAGAAGTCATACTTTTTTGAACAGCCCAAAAGCAGGTGGAAGTTTCTAACTTATTAGATACTGCCACCTGCTTTTATTATTCACTCAAACTTCGTTATTCTCCGCTGTTAAACAGCTCTTCAAGTTCGTCCTGATGCTCTTCCAGTACTTTTAGTACCCATACACTCCAGTGTCTTGCATCGCTGTCGGAGTCTCCGAATACATAATCTTCCTGACCATAATCTATTACGTCAAATCCCGTAGTTGACTTGCTGGCGCCTGCAGTTCTGTAGCTTACTGCATCTGCAAGACTAAATGATACTGCTGATGTATCATCATAATCTACCCAGCTGCTGATATCTGTTCCTGTTGCCTCAGTTGCATCGCCATTTTGGGTCTGGGTCTGTGCTTCAGACTTAGTGATCTTAACTGCACCTTCTACGTACTCGCCGTACATAGTATCTACAGTAAGTGCCAGGGACTCACCAAGTACTTCAGATGGTACATGTCCGCCATCCCACTGCCACTCTATTGTTGCGTCTACGCCGCTTGATAAGAATGCAAGCTGCAGGTTAAGTGAATTGAACATCGAGATATCGCCCTCAGCTGCTCCGCATACCATTCTGATCCAGACAGGGTCATCTCCGTCCTCATCTCCTATATAGTTAAGAGGATTGTAGAGTTCTACCGATACATTGCCATATTCATCGCCTGCATAAACTTCTGCAACATCGTTTTGATATGCTTCAAGCATCTCAGCATATGTTGAGTAGTTAGCAGAATCTGTAGAGCTTCCGGCAGACTGAGTTGTGCCCTCATCAGGAGTTCCTACGTCCATGGTATCTCCTGCAGAGTTAGCAGCTACATCTGAGTTTGCAAAGCTTCTGTCATCTTCAGATTCAGCATCTGCAGTTTCTACATCTGAGTTTTCTGTATCAGTGTTTTCTGTATCAGAAGCTTCTGTATTATCAGTATCTGCTGCCTCTGTCATATCTTCAGGCGCACCTGTCATGTCACCATCAGGAGTCTGACCCATATCGCCGCCGGGGCCGCCTGTCATTCCATCTGGTTTCTCACCGTTCATCATGCCCATTCCGCCGCCAGGGCCTCCCATGCCGCCTTGAGATGAGCTGCTTTTAGCATATCTTCCTTCTATAAATGCTGTAGCTTTATCCTCAGAAGTCATAGCTGCAACTTCTTCATCAGACAGAGCATTGCCATCTTCATCAAACCATGTCCAGCCATCAGCATAGTCAAGGTTATCGAGATACCACTGAAGATTGGATTCAAACTCCGCAAGATACAGATCAAGATATGTTCCGCCATATCCGTTGGTATCAGCATATTTTTCCAGATCATATTCTATATAAAGATCTATGGTATCCTCCATGTCACCGTCGCCATTGATGTCCAGTTCTACATCAGCTTCACTGACTGTAAGATTCTGGTCATTGATATAAGTCATATACTCTTCAGAGAGGTACTTGGCCATCTGCTCCTGGAACGATGTATTGAAGTCATAATCAGTATCCATGTAGTACTCAAAAGCCATAGCCATATCAGCTTCGTATAAAGAAGTGATAGGTGAGTATGCAACTGCGCCCCAGGCTCCGTCAGACAGATCATAGGTTACACCATCAATCGTAACAGTTGTATCATATGTACCATCTTCATTGACATATACACCAACTGATCCAACCTCGATCTGATAGTCATAAAAATCTGAGCTGTTGGATGTAGCTGCAAACATTGTCGCATGAGCTCCGCCGCCGCTGCCTCCTGTTGATACCCAGTACTCTGTGCTTCCGGGAAGATTTCCAAGAAGGATATTGTATCTTACGAATCTTGCTGCCGCCTTTTGATCTGCAAGACATGAAGGCGCATCACCTGTATAGGATTCATTGCCGTCTTCATCAGTAACAGTATCATTTTTACCTCTGTTACCACAGGATACATTGATATAGCCTTCTGATGCATATGATGTAGCTGCAGTAGTATTAGTTGATGAGCTATAGCCTGCAGCTCCTGTATTGAGTATCACAGGCGCGGTAGATGCTGTATACACCTGACCATTTGAGCTTGTAACCTCAGCTTCGTAGTCTATGACAAGCTGTCCATGCACAGCTTCTGTATAGGAATCAGCTGTGATATCAGCTTCACCGTCGCCGTCTGTATCTATACCTTTAATATATGCTCCGGGAATACATACAGATACGCCCTCTTCATCTTCAATCTCTGCATATGCAACTGCTGTTACTATGCTCATGATCCATGCATCAGCATCAGCATCATATGTCCAGGTAACCTCTTCATTATTGGCTAGGTTAAGTGTCTCTTCGATATATGCTCTTTCTTCAGCTGATGTAGCTTCAAGTGATGAAGTAGCCGTGCTTTCTGACTCATCAGAGGTCTCCTGTGCGGCTGTTTGAGCAAGATCTTCTGCTTCATCTGCAGATGACTCACTTGCACTACTGGTAGTATCAGATGATGTCGTAGTAGATGCAGCACCTGAACATCCTACAATAGATGTTGTAAGTGCTGTTGTTGTTAAAAGAGTAAGAAGTTTCTTTTTCTTCATATACGCCTCCAGATAATATATTGCGATAACTCGCATGTGTTTCTCATTTGCTTATATCTACATTATCAACACGAACATTGAAGTAACATTGAAGATTTCTTAAAGAATAATAAAGCTTTCACAGTTCTACAGTAAACACATTTACGCCGCCACCGCTCTTAACACTGATAGACCCTTTATGAGAAGTTACTATCGCCTTTGCAATAGCAAGGCCAAGTCCATAGTGCCCGTTATCACTATGAGCTTTATCTGCTCTATAGAATCTTTCAAACAGATTCTTCATATCTTCATCTGTGATCTCATCTCCGGGATTACTAATGCTTAAGATAACCCGTGACCTGTCTTTTTTTAAAGATATATTAATAGCTCCATCACCGCTTGCATGGTCTATGGCATTGTCAATAAGTATCGCTGCAAGCTGCTCCATCTGCCCTTTGTCTGCATGTATCACTATATCATCATCTATATCTGTCTCGATAAGATACCCTTTTTCAAAGGCAACAGCTTCATAAACAAGAGCGCTTCCCATAACTATCCGTCCAAGATCAACATCTTCCTTGATATTCTTAACAGTCTCAGTCCTTACAAGATCCAACAGCTGCCTGATAAGCTCAGTCATGCGCCTGCTTTCATAGCGGATGTTGTCAAGCCACTTGTTGTCTCCGATATCACCGTATAGAAGCTCTGCATTAGCATCTATAGTTGCAACCGGAGTTTTAAGCTCATGCCCTGCATCTGATATGAACTGTTTCTGCCTCTTATAGCTCTCTTCCAAAGGCTTCAATATCCATCCTGCGATGAAATAAGATAAAGAGAACACGAGGATGACTATGAACAGACCTATTCTAAAAGTATTCCTGATAAGAACACCTACAAAGCGCTTTATAATGCTAAGCTGAGCCTCCATATCCTTTCGGGGAAGACTACTATGATCATAGCCCCACTCAGTACCTGATTCTTCACCGCTATCCTCACCGCCTGTTTTTTCAAGAGCCGCCTCTCCACTTGTTTTTTCAATGCCGTCTTCACTACCTGTTTTTGTAGCAGCATCCTCATCCGGCACCGAATATTCGAACAGTTCCAATAATCCGTTCTTATCAGCTCCCACTGTCTGGTTATATTCTTCTATATACGAAGACAGTGCTATCGCCCCAACTGTTCCTACTAGCAACAGCATAACTGTCGTCGTTATGAAGATCATTATCTTAAGCCTTGTCCTTTTAAACATATCTGTATACCTTCTAAATTTGTTTACTATAAATATACTCACTAGAGCTCACCACTTAAGTGCTATGGCATCCCTAAAGTTTTTATCTATCATCCGTTTTTTGGCTGAATCCGGTATCCGATTCCTCTATGAGCCTTTATCTCCATATCAGTTCCTATAAATGCAAGCTTTTTTCTGGTAAAAGAGATATAGACTTCCACATTGTTATATTCAGCCTCATTTTCAAATCCCCATATCTTAGTAGCTATCTGCTCTCTTGATACTATCTGTTCCTGATTAGAAATAAGATATTCCATGATCCTTAGCTCTTTTTCACTAAGCCTTACTGTCTGAGAGGTTTTACTGCAGGTAAGATTGCAGCCTTGCACATCCAGCGACAAGTCTCCTGCAGTAAGACTTCCATCTGTAGACTGAACATTCCTTCTTAATAGCGCCCTTAGTCTTGCAAGAAGCTCCTTTGTCATAAAGGGCTTAGTAAGATAGTCATCCGCCCCGCTATCAAGGCCGTTGACCTTATCATCAAGTTCGCTCATGGCAGTCAGCATCAATATCGGCGTCTTGATCCCATTAGCGCGTGTCTTTCTTGCAACTTCAATTCCTGAAAGCTTCGGGATCATCACATCAAGGACAATAGCATCATAGACACCGGTAAGAATCTCAGAAAGAGCACTCTCACCATCATCTACTGCAGTTACATCATATCCCTCTCTTTTTAATATCTCTTTTAGAGCAGACTGCATCTTAAGTTCATCTTCTACCAGCAATAATTTCATTTTAAACAGACACCTCTATTTCCCTATTTCTCTTTTTTTATGTTAAGACTTCCACTTATATTTCATATCAGGTAATGTTACATAAATATTTCGACAATTCTGTGAACATAATTAACAACGCACTTTTGAGGATCAATATCCTCTAAGACATAGTAAGCGAAGGTCAGAATACAGATTTTTGCAATTGACACTTCCATACTTTAACGCTTTAATATATAATAGAAAGAAGTATTGGCAAAAAGGATACACGCGCGGGGCAATATAGCGTGTATATTCTAAATATATTAGGAGGAGAACGGACATGAAAGAAATAATGTTAGGCAATAAAGCCCTTGCTCGTGGTCTGTACGAAGCAGGTGTATGCGTTGCCAGCAGCTATCCCGGTACACCCAGTACCGAGACCACGGAGGAAGCTGCCAAGTATGATGAAATCTACTGCGAATGGGCACCAAATGAGAAGGTAGCGCTGGAGACAGCCTTTGGTGCATCACTTGCAGGTAAGAGAAGCTATTGCGCCATGAAGCACGTAGGTCTTAACGTTGCGGCAGATCCCCTTTTTACAATAGCATATACAGGAGTTAATGCAGGTCTTGTTATCAATGTAGCTGATGACCCGGGCATGCACTCATCTCAGAATGAGCAGGATTCACGTCACTATGCGATCGCAGCCAAGATCCCGATGCTTGAGCCATCTGACTCTCAGGAAGCCCTTGATTTTGCCAAAAGAGCTTATGAGATCTCAGAACAGTTCGATACTCCTGTCCTTCTTAAGATGTGCACAAGAGTTGCTCACTCTCAGAGCATCGTAGAACTTCATGACAGAGTAGAACTTCCTGTCAAAACTTATGAAAAAAATCCCTCAAAATATATCATGACGCCCGCTAATGCCAAAAGGCGCCATCCTTTCGTTGAAGAGCGTACCAAAAAGCTTATCGAGTATGCTGAAACATGTGACCTTAACCGAGTAGAGATGGCAGATACCAAGATAGGTATCATCACCTCTTCTACTTCTTATCAGTATGTCAAAGAAGTATATGGGGACAGCGTAAGCGTTCTTAAGCTCGGTCTTATTAATCCTCTTCCTGTTAAGCTTATCAAGGACTTCGCAGCCAAGGTTGAAAAACTTGTAGTAATCGAAGAGCTTGATCCTATCATCGAAACTCACTGCAAAGTATTAGGTCTTACAGTAACAGGCAAGGATGTTTTCCCAATGATAGATGAGTTCTCACAAGGCCTAATTGCTTCCAAGATGGGACTAGAGGAGAAAACGCACTGCACTCCTATCGAGAACCTCCCTGTCCGTCCACCTGTTATGTGCGCAGGCTGCCCTCACAGAGGTATGTATTATGCCCTTTCCAAGAACAAGATCACAGTCCTTGGCGATATCGGCTGCTACACACTTGGATCTGCACAGCCACTTAATGCCGTTGATACAACAGAATGTATGGGCGCATCAGTAAGCTCCATCCACGGATTTAATAAGGCTCTTGGCAAAGAAAGTGAAGGCCGAACCGTAGCTGTTATCGGTGACTCAACTTTCATGCACTCCGGTATGACAGGCCTTGCCAATATCGCTTATAACCAGACCAACTCTACAGTGCTCATCCTTGATAACTCCATAACCGGTATGACAGGACATCAGCAGAATCCCACAACAGGCTATAACATCAAAGGTGATCCTGCAGGTAAGATCAATCTTGAAGCCCTGTGCCGTGCTATGGGTATAGAGAACGTGCGCGTTGTAGATCCATATAACATATCTGAGTGCGAGACTGCTGTCAAAGAAGAACTTGCCAAAGAGGCTCCTTCTGTAATCATCAGCCGTCGTCCATGCGCACTTTTAAAACAGGTCAAGCATAACCCTCCTATCAAGGTCAACACAGATAAGTGCAAGAGCTGTAAATCCTGTATGAAGATAGGATGTCCTGCAATCTCTATGAAGAATGGCAAAGCCCACGTTGATCCTACTCTCTGCGTAGGGTGCAATGTATGTACTCAGCTGTGCCACTTCGAAGCTTTTGAAACACAGGAGGGGGTAACAATAAAATGAACAATACAACAAATGTAATGATAGTCGGTGTCGGAGGACAGGGCTCCCTTCTTGCAAGTAAGCTCCTGGGTCACGTAATGCTCAAAAAGGGCGTAGATGTTAAGGTTTCAGAAGTTCACGGCATGAGCCAGAGAGGCGGAAGCGTTGTAACTTATGTAAGATTTGGCGACAAGGTCTACTCTCCTATTATTGATAAAGGAGAAGCTGACTACATCATCTCTTTCGAAACTCTTGAAGCAGCCCGCTATATGGCCAACTTAAAGCCCGGCGGCCAGGTTATCGTCAATGATCAGCAGATGGATCCAATGCCTGTAATCACAGGTGCAGCAACCTATCCTGAAGGTCTGATCGACAAGATGAAGGATGCAGGAGCTAAAGTTGATGCCATCGATGCTCTTGGACTAGCTATGGAAGCCGGAAGCGCAAAGGCTGCAAACGTAGTTCTCATGGGACGCTTTTCAACATATTTTACCGATGTGACAGAAGCAGAATGGCTTGAAGCATTGGAAGAATGCGTACCACCAAAATTCATCGAACTTAATAAAAAAGCCTTCGACTTAGGACGTAAGGCATAATTATAATGCCCATCACATTTTAGTGATGGGTATTTTGATTATTTTAAAAGTTTAGTTCTAATATATGGATCATTAAAATTCCTAACTCAAACTGGAGATGACATTGAAAACACTAGATGAAGTTCGTGATTTTTTTTCTAATGACAAATACGCAACAAAGGTTACGGGAATTGAAATAGTCAAAGCAGATCCCGGACATAGTGAAGTCAGACTCAAAATAGATGATCGGCATATAAATGCTGTTGGCGGACTCATGGGCGCAGTCTTTTTTACTATGGCAGACTTCGCTTTTGCAGTTGCAGTTAATTCAGATATCGATTCGGAATATGTAACCGTGACACTTCAAAGTTCTATAAGCTTTATGAGAACTGTTGGAAGCGGCACCTTAACTGCCAAGGCTGACGTTGTTAGAGACGGAAAATCCACCTGTGTATATGAGATCAGCATCTATTCTGATGACAATACGGAACTATGCAGAGTCGTAACAACAGGATCCAGGGTAAGAAAAAAATAAATATCTATTAAACAAAGGCAAAATAAAAAGAGATACGAAAAATAAAAGTATTTGGAGGAGACAAACACATGATATGGAATGAAACCAAAGAGTGCATGTCACGTGATGAACTTGCAAGTCTTCAAAGCGCAAGGCTTGTCAAAGTCGTCAATAAGGTGTACCACAACGTTGAGTATTATCGTAAGAAAATGCAGGAGCTGGGACTTGAGCCAGGAGATATCAAAGGAATTGAAGATATAGAAAAGCTTCCTTTCACAACTTATGAAGATCTTAACAAAACCTATCCTTTCGGCCTTGCTGCTGTTCCAACATCTGAACTTGTAAGAGTCCATGCATCAAGCGGAACTACAGGTAAGCCCAAGATCGGAGTATATACAAGACGTGATATTGAAGTATGGTCAGAGTGCGTTGCAAGATGTCTGTCTATGGCAGGTATCACAAGAGATGACATAATCCAGGTCGGCTACGGTTATGGCCTTTTTACAGGTGGTCTTGGTGCTCACTACGGCGCTGAGTATCTTGGAGCTCTTGTTCTGCCTATGTCTACCGGCAATACTCAAAAGCTTCTTGATATGATGATTGACTGCAAGGCTACTGCTATTGCCTGCACACCATCATACCTTCTACATGTAGCAGAAGATATAGAAAAGCTTGGGCTTCTTGATAAAATAAAGCTCAAAACAGCCATCTGCGGAGCTGAGCCCTGGACTGATGAGATGCGTGATCAGATGGAGAAAAGGCTCAATATCAAAGCCCATGATATCTACGGCCTTACAGAGATCTGTGGTCCCGGTGTTGCCTGCGACTGCGAGTACCACAAGGGTCTCCACATCTGGGAAGATCACTTCCTTCCTGAGATCATCGATCCTGCAACACATAAGGACCTTCCTGCAGGATCAGACGGCGAACTTGTTATTACTAATCTGACAAAAGAAGGTATGCCTCTTATCCGTTATCGTACTAAAGACCTTACATCTCTTGAGATCGACAAGTGTGAATGCGGCAGAACCATGGCAAGGATCCAGAGATTTAAAGGCCGTACCGATGACATGCTTATAATCCGAGGCGTCAACGTATTCCCTTCACAGGTAGAAGCTGCTCTTCTGAATATAGATGGCACAACTCCTCACTACATGCTGGTTGTAGACCGTGTTGACAATACAGATACACTTGAAGTTCAGGTTGAGATTGCAGAAAAAGTTTTCACAGATGAAGTAAGAGGACTTGAGAAACTTTCAAATGAGATTCATAATAAACTTAAGAGCGCAATAGGTCTTAATGCCAAGGTTAAATTAGTAGAGCCCAATGGTCTCGTACATTCAGACGGCAAGACCAAACATGTTATAGACAAGAGAAAGCTCTATAGCTAAATCTACGCCCAAAAATCATAATATAGCAAAGCAACTAACAGCCATCTTTTTGAAAGAAAGGAATATCTATGTTTGTAAAACAGCTTTCCGTATTTCTTGAAAATAAAACAGGACGCCTTAACGACGTCCTCTCAATTATAAGCGGCAACGGTATTAATATCTTATCTATCTCAATTGCAGATACAAGCGAATTTGGCGTTCTTCGTATGCTCTGCGAAGATCCTGCAAAAGCCCATGAACTTTTAAAAGAACATGGTATCACTTCTAAGGTCAACGATGTCATCGTAGTATCAATACCTCAGGAAGTCGGTAGTCTTGAAAAGGTGGTAAGAAGCCTTGAGCAGAATGATATAAATATACAATACGTATATGGACTGTCACTTGACGATGAAGGCGCTTCTATCGCAATGAAGACAGATGATCTGGAAAAGACACTGGAAGTTCTTAAGAACGAGAATGTGAAGCTCTATAGCCAGGATGATATGTAGAACTCAATATGGCATAAAAAAGGAGCGCCTGAATAATATCAGACGCTCTTTTTCTATACTAATATTTAATCAATATACAAGATCCATATCTGTAAGGAATGCCTTGTATCCGCGAAGTGACTCATAAAGGTCAGCCTTGGAGATTGCTTCCCATGGAGCGTGCATGTTAAGAACTGCTACGCCTGAATCTACAACGTTCATTCCGTAAAGTGCAAGGATGTAAGCGATTGTTCCGCCGCCGCCAACATCTACCTTACCAAGCTCAGCTGTCTGGTATACGATCTTGTTGTCATCGCATACTCTTCTGATAGCTGCAAGATACTCAGCATTAGCATCATTAGAGCCGCTCTTTCCACGAGCGCCTGTAAACTTATTGAATACAAGACCGCCGCCAAGAAGTGCTGCGTTCTTCTTCTCAAAGCTTGCTGCAAATGTAGGATCATAAGCAGCACTTACGTCTGAAGAAAGCATGCAGGAATTTGCAAGGCATCTTCTAAGTGCAAGATCATTGTAACCTTCTTTTGTAAGATTCATAAGCTCTGCAACAGCATTTTCAAAGAACTTACTCTGCATACCTGTTGCACCGACTGATCCGATCTCTTCTTTATCAACAAGGATGCAGCATCCTGTTCTCTTAAGATCCTTAGTTTCAAGAAGTGCTCTCATAGAAGGATAAGCACATACTCTGTCATCATGGCCATAGCCAAGGATCATGGATCTGTCAAAGCCTGCGTCTCTTGCTTTACCTGCAGGAACGATCTCAAGCTCAGCTGAGATGAAGTCCTCTTCCTCGATACCATACAGATCATAGAGGATAGCCATTACGCCTCTCTTTACAGCATTGCTTGCATCGATAGAATCTGTGATCTCCTGCTTTACATAGCCTATAGCATAGTTTTCACCGTCTGTAAGCTTAGCATCAGCCTTAGTCTCTTTCTTAGCCTTACCGGGAACCATAAAAGGTCTGCTACCAACGATAAGATCAAGAGCCTCACCCTCGATAACCTTAGCAGCCTTCTTGTCCATCTGCTCTGCAGCAAGGTGGATCAGAAGATCTGAGAAGAAGAATACCGGATCGTCCTCATCTTCACCGACATTGAGCTGTACTGTTGTTCCGTCTTTCTTAACAACAACTCCGTGAAGAGCAAGTGGCATAGCTACGAACTGATACTTCTTGATACCGCCGTAGTAGTGTGTATCGAAGTATCCGATTCCTTCTTTCTCGAAAAGAGGATTCTGTTTAACATCTACACGAGGAGAATCAATGTGAGCACCAAGGATATTGAGACCCTTTTCAAGTGGCTCAGATCCAATCTGGAACATAACGATAGACTTGTTCATCCATACGCTGTAAACCTTATCGCCCTTCTTGAGCTTAGTCTTGCCGCCGATAAGAGTATTAAGCTCTCTGTATCCGGCTGCTTCGATCTCGTTAACGATAGTATCAATTGCTTCACGCTCTGTCTTAGCATTGTTGAGGAAGTTCTTGTAGTCATCTGCAAACTTCTCTACAGCCTTAAGCTGTGTTTTGTTATACGTATTCCACGCATTTGTTTTAAGCATATTATCACACTCCTTAAAAATACAATTAAGATTATTATCAGAAATCCAATAAAACCGGATTTCAGTAGATACTACATATCGGGAAGATACAGGATGTATCTAGTACATGCCCAGAAATACAGGGATGTATTTCTATGTACGGGAATAGATTAGTTGAACTTTATTAATCCCTTTCATTACTCTTAAATACGCAACTAGAGAATCACATTAATTTCACTCTATTACGGTTCAATATTATAGCTGATTATTTCCTACTACAATAGTAGATTTCGGAAATAATCAGCTTTTTTTAATAAAAAGCAAATAATTATTTTATTATTAGCATCACCTAACAACAAATGCATCATAAAGCGCAAAGCTTATATGATGAGTATCTTGCATACGCAACACCTTACATAAGTAGCTTCGCGCTTTATATATAATTATGATCAGCTTCTAAGCTCGATGCCCATTGTGAACTGAAGTTTTCTAAGCATCTTGTCTACATATCCGCTTATAACTTCATCTGTAAGCTCTTCATCCTTAGGAGTGAAGGTTATAGTGAAGGCCATGCTCTTCTTTGTAGGAGGGATAGGAAGTCCTTCATATACGTCGAAGAGTTTAACATCTGTTACATACTTGCAGGAAGAGTAGATAGCTTCTTCTACTTCGCCGCAGGTTGTTGTCTTATCCATAATAAGAGCAAGGTCACGCTTCTGTTTATCGAACTTAGAAAGCGGAACGAATGTAGGTACATTCTCATAGTACTTGGAAAGAGCATCAAGGTCGAGCTCTGCAACATATGCAGGAACTCTCATATCCTCAGCATCCTGGATCTCATATGTAATCTGTCCAAGGTAGCCGACTTCAACACCGTCGCACAGAATCTTAGCTGTTCTGTAAGGATGAAGGAATGGCTTATTGCCTACTTCATATTTGAAACTTATGTGAAGAGTATCTGCTACGTTATCGCAAAGGCCCTTAAGTGTGTAGAAATCCTCGTCCTGTCCAAATATACCGATGCAAAGTGTTACCTTCTCATCCGGATAATCTGTAAGAGGAAGGCTCTTAGGGAAGAATCTGTTACCAACTTCATAAAGTCTTCCTTCAAGAGTACCCTTCTTCTGGTTTCTAGATATAGCATGGATCATCTGAGCTGCAAGAGTTGTTCTCATAACTGAGAGATCCTCGTTGATAGGATTAAGAATCTTAACTACTTCTCTTTCCTTAGCATCATCAGCATATCCAAGAAGATTAAGGTCTGAAGGTGAGAAGAATGAATAGTGCATACATTCATTTGCGCCCTGAGCACAAAGAGCACGCTTAATCCTAAGCTCTGCCTTCTGCTTCTGGTTTCTGCCACCCATTGTTACAGCAGCGCCTTCAAGGAATGTGCCATGTACGTGGTCATAGCCATACATACGGATAACTTCTTCTGCGATATCAGGATAATCTTCCATATCCTCTCTGTATGCAGGAACCTTGATAGTAAGCTCATCGCCATTTACTACTGGCTCGAAGTTAAGGTTTGTAAGGATTCTAACAATATCTTCATCAGGAACTGTGATACCAAGAACTCCGTTAACCTTCTTGATAGATGCCTTCATCTCTTTTTTCTCAAGGCTGTTACCTGTGTTGACGTCTACGTGTGTCTTGGAGATCTTACCACAACCAAGCTCCTCAACAAGGTGAAGTGCTCTCTTCATAGCCATAACGGTTGTGTACTCGTATACGCCCTTAGAGAATGCTGCGCTTGAATCAGATGACTGTCCAAGAGCACGTGATGACTTACGGATGTTGTCACGAGCGAACTTAGCACACTCGAAAGTTACAGCTGTTGTAGTATCTCTGATCTCGGAATTGAGACCGCCCATGATACCTGCAAGAGCTACAGGCTTAACGCCATCGCAGATTACAAGGTTGTCATTCTTAAGAGTGAACTCTTTTTCATCAAGAGTTACGATCTTCTCGCCATCATTAGCTCTTCTAACGACGATCTTGTTGCCTTCAAGGAAGCTTCCGTCGAAAGCGTGCATAGGCTGACCGAACTCTCTCATGATGTAGTTAGTGATATCAACCATGTTGGAGATTGAGTTGTTGCCTACAAGTGCAAGTCTTCTTCTCATCCAGCGTGGGCTCTGACCGATCTTAACATCATGAACATAGTGAGCAATATATCTCGGGCACAGGTCAGGAGCTTCTACAGATACTGTAAAGCCCTCGTTCTCTGTATCATCTTCTGTATAAGAAAGATCAGGCTCTTTTAAAGGCTTCTCAAGAACTGCAGCTACTTCTCTTGCAAGACCGTAAATACTCTGACAGTCAGGTCTGTTAGCTGTAATAGAAACATCGAAGATCCAGTCGTCAAGGCCCAGGATAGGCTTAACATCAGCTCCAACTTCTGTATCTTCAGGGAAAACAAGAAGTCCGTTGTATCCTGCGCCTTCGTACATATCCTCTGTTACGCCAAGCTCAACACCTGAGCAGAGCATACCTTCAGAATCATATCCGCGAAGCTTGCCCTTCTTGATAGTAGCAACGCCTACAACAGTAACATGATCCTTGGCAGTCTCAATAACTGTAGCGCCGTCAAGTGCAAGAGGATACTTGCCACCTGCCTGAACGTTATCAGCACCGCAGACAACCTTGAATGTTCCATGAACGCCGGCATTAACTGTGCATGCATGAAGGTGTGTATCCGGAATAGCTTCGCAGGTCTCTACCTGTCCTACTACAACCTTAGAAATATCCTTACCGACTTCCCAGCTCTCTTCTACTTCGAAACCGCATGAGAAGAGCTTTTTCTCAAGTTCTTTGGGTTCTATATCTATATCTACATAATCTTTAAGCCAACTTAAAGGTACTAACATATTTTCCTCCTTAGCATAATGCTATTATTTAGACTTTGCTACGATGGTATACACTTCATATATTTCACTTTCCATCAAACTGATATTCAGTCTATTTTCTTATTTTTTATTCGTAATGATTAATCTGGTTCAGTACGTCTATATCTGATTCAAACAGCAGTTTGATGTTATTGATACCGTATTTAAGCATTGTTATACGCTCGATACCTATACCAAATGCGAAACCACTATACTCATTAGAATCAATTCCGCAGTTCTCAAGTACCTTCTTGTTAACAACACCGCCGCCGAGAACTTCGATCCAGCCTGTACCCTTGCAGAGGCTGCATCCCTTACCGCCACACTCGAAGCAGCTGCAGTCAACTTCTACAGACGGCTCTGTGAATGGGAAGTATGAAGGACGAAGTCTTGTCTTAGTACCTTCGCCGTATATCTTCTGTACGAATAGATCAAGTGCTCCCTTAAGGTCACAAAGGTTGATGTTCTTATCAACTACAAGGCCTTCCATCTGAGAGAACATAGGTGAATGTGTTGCATCATCATCAGAACGGAATACCTTACCTGGTGAAAGGATCTTGATCGGAGGCTTCTGGCTCTCCATTACGTGGATCTGACCTGCTGATGTCTGTGTACGAAGAAGATATTCAGGACTTAAATAGAAAGTATCCTGCATATCTCTTGCAGGGTGATCTGCAGGAGTATTAAGTGCTGTGAAGTTATAGTAGTCATTCTCTATCTCAGAACCTTCGAAGATCTCGAATCCCATACCTGCAAAGATATCGATAAGAGTCTCTCTCATCTGAGTTACAGGATGAAGGTTACCAGGCTTTCTGATCTTAGCAGGCATTGTTACATCGATCTTCTCGCTCTCATAACGAAGCTTTGCTTCCTTTTCTTTCATCTTCTTATCAAGATCTTCAAAATGCTCAAGCGCCCATGCCTTAAGCTCGTTTACAGCCTTACCATACTCAGCCTTGGACTCCTTGGGAACATTTTTCATCTCCTTCATAAGTGCGCTGATCTTGCCAGTCTTAGGATCCATAAAGCTCTTTCTTGCTTCATATACAAGCTTTGATGAATCCAGACTATCAGCTTTTTCCTTGATCTCTGCTCTTATGGCTTCGATCTTCTCTGTTAATGCAGCATTCTCTAACATTTCATTCCTCCGTTTCTGTCTGAAAACGATTATATTATCTGGACATTCTTAATCTCTCACCTTGGATCTGATCTCATTGTACAAATCAAGGCAACAAAAAAGTCCCTTGTAAATGCTCTATGCATCTACAAGGGACGAATTACCATAATAATCCGCGGTACCACCCGTGTTCCTGCCTATATACTGACCGGCAGACTCTCAAAACGCTTAACGCGCGCAACGAATCAAACTAATTGGAAACCAGATATAATATCAATCTCAATATATCGTGGTCCGTTCATAAGATCTGCTCCGGTGCGAATGTTCCGATCATGTCTTTACCCCGAAGGACTTTCAGCCGGTGATCCTCCGTCTCTTTCTATCTGATTTTTAAAATCTCATTAGGGAAAACAAGTCTTCTTAGCGATAATCGCTACACCATCTTTGCATTTGTCTTACATTTTAAATATGCTCATGACAAAAGTCAAGGTAAAAATACTCTAAAGTTATATATTCTCACACGTAAAAAGGACGATCCTGCTGGCTCTGAATCAGCAAAAACCGCCCTTTTATCTTTCGGCTATTTTTATTTATCACGCATGATATTCCCCGTTATACTGTATGAGTGTGATATCCTTTACATTCTCAAGATTTCTTATCTTCTCTTCAAAGAACAGATCATTTTTCCTAACAGATACTTCCAGAGCCATTTCTGTCTCCTGGCCTCTTAAGGTCTTAGACTTAATACAGTACTTAAGCTTGCCAAGTTCCTGCAATATCTTATCGCCAGTATCATCCCCGGTATAATGGACAACTGCCACATATACAATCTTACTAGATGACCTTGAATAGAAGATTATGATGACTACAAGCATTATGATACTGCTGCTGACTGCCAGAAGGTACATCTGCGCACCCGCTGTGATACCTGCAGTTATAGCCCAGAACAGGTACAGAAGATCAAGCGGATCCTTGATAGCTGTCCTGAATCTTACGATAGACAACGCGCCGACCATACCAAGGGATATAACAACATTGGTACTGATCGCCAGTGTTACCATACAGGTCAGGACTGTCATGCCCACTATAGTCACTGCAAAGCTCTTAGAATAGATGACCCCTGCGTAAAAGACTCTGTATACCAAATATATAAAAAGTCCTAAAAGCAGTGCTGCAATAAGTGAGACAACTATCTGCTCTACATCTGTTTTGGTAAAACTGTCATTACTTAAAAACGAATTTTTAATAACGTCTTTTACGCTCATAAGATCCCTCCTAGTTAAGTTAAAGCGTGCCGACTCCAGTGTACTGCCCGTTCCTCTATTTACGCATCATATCACTTGGTATCCCTGTTTCTTCGTAGTAACTAAATCCATGAAGATAAGCTGTTTTCATAGCGCATATCCCGAACTTGGAATATGCAGTTATATCTGCTGCCCCTGCCGGGATCATCTCCTTCACCATCCTTGGCAGGAACTCAGTAAACTTAACTTCCATGATGCACCTGCCATCTTCCATACAGGAAATAGAAGGAAGCGCATCATCAAATATATCATTTGAAAGTACGGCAGCTCTAACGTCAGAGTCGAAAGTCACTCGCACTGTCCCTTCCGGCAATATAAAGGGAAGTCTGTCATAGTCTACTATAACCCGCGGCTTCATAAGCTTTGTAATACATTCCACATAGAACTGCCGCAGTAGTTCATTATCTTTTTTTAGTAAAAAAAGATAATCGCCTCCTATAAGCCTCATAGCCTCATCTTTCGATAACGATGCCGCCTCCTTATAGATATAGCTTCCAAACTTCTTCTTCCTCTCAAGCTTAATAGATGAATCAGAGCAGTTATAGATCCTGATCCTCCACTTTGCTCTTTCAAGGATACCGGCTTCTTTGTCATTAAAAGCACTATTCCAGTAGTCATCAAAGTATATGGACCTTATCATATACCCGTCTTCACCAGCGTGAGGATCAAGCTCCATAAGATACTTCAGGCGAAGCTTCAAAAGCTCTGCATCACTTCTTTTAATTAAATATTTAAGTTCATGCCTGTACTTTTCACCCATGTTAGGCCTCTAATATCTACAATCAAAAATTCTTATAGCTTAAATGCGAAATTCAATAATTTATTCCTTATTCCGTAACCTCAAAATCCGCTATAACACTACCGTCAAGATCCAGATAGAAGCTCTTCATGCCATAATAATAGCTGTCGTTGGCAATATAATAATCAAATGCTCCCTGCGAATATCCCGACTCATTGGTAGCAGTCACAGCCAGAAAGTACTGATTTCCGGGCTCTAAGTCTATCTGCTGCGATATATTGGTCCAGACTCCGCTATAGGTAGCGATCACGTTTTTGAGTTCATAATCTCTTGCTATCGTAACAGTATAGGTTATAGTCTCCTGGTCAAAATCATATGATGAATCCCACATGGTTGATAAGATCCCGTTTTCATAAGATATATCTCCAATATAGAAAGGCTGCGGCTTTTCAAGTGAATTTAGATACTCCTGATAATAATACTGTGGCTCATAAGGTATCTTACTTACCAAAGTGTCATATTGCTCCTTGGTAAGAGAAGTATAAAGAGCATCTCTTCCTGAGAAAACATATGGTTTTACTACTTTACTGTACTCAGAGATCATAGAGCTAAGCCTCTCCGGAGTCATATATGCAAGTTCATCCTGCACAGCCTGATCCAGTACCTGTCTGAACTTGTCAGACTTAAGACATCTTTGGAACAGCACATTGCCCCAATAGGTACTAACGCCCATCTGCCATCCGCCGTATTCGACATTGCCCCTCATCTCTCTCTCTGTAACCATGAAGCTGTCATCATTGTCCCAGGACAGGATATACCAGGTATCTACATTGACAGGACTATATAGATAGAAGTTACGACAAGATGTATCTACATTACCTGTAAGTATATGGAAGGCCAGCCAGTATGCCAGATTCTCCACATTAAAATGCTTTTCAAGCACCGTATCTATAGGAATAGAATAGTCATTGACATCTTCTATCATCTCTATAAGCTTGGTATTATCATTGCTACCCTTGATCTCCATATGAGTTTCAAACTCAGCAAGATCAAAATCAGGATCATCCACAAGCTTAATAGCATCTTCATATCTGAAGAATTCAAAATAATTGATCTTGTACAGATATCCGTTTTTATTAAGGCCATGGGTTTTAAGAGCCGTCTTATTGAGCTGCTCAACCTGAGTATAAAGGCCATAATCTTCAAATCCGTCATCAGAGCCGTCAGTTAAGTCATTGACATACAGATGCACGAACTGAGTTCTAAGGCTCATCATCTGATCTATCCCTGTCATAAGATCAAAGCAGAGCTTATTCCTGAATCTAAGACCGTCCATCTGATGCTTATTAAGAGCTATAGTAGTCTGGCCTCTAAAATCTCCTCTATTGTCCTTTATTTCAATCTTATAGTTCTTCTGGTCATAACTTGTAGATGTCTGACCTCTGATATTGACAGTAGCATTGGGCGCAGTCTCACCATATCCAAGCTCTCCAAACACAGGCCCATTCTCATCTCCAACCTGTAAGAGCCCTGCTACCTTGTATCTGTCAATTCCAAGCTCTTCGTATTCGTAGGCACTGTAGGTATTGATCTCTTCCCATGTATGATCAGTTCCTTCTGCGGCATTGCCCTGCCTTACAGTCAGATACATAGTGACAACATCATAAGGATCGTCATTTATATACAGCGCGAAATTGTCAGAAATATTATCTTTAAGGATATCATCACTACTAAATACCACATCCTGTGCTTTTTCTGATGAGCCTTTGTTTTTCGCGTTTTCTTCGACAACCGCATCATAACCTGACTGGAATATGCCAAGCATTATAAGCGCCACTATCAATATGAACATAGATACAAATCGGCTGACCTTCATACAGCAATCGCCTCCTGATCATTTTTCTTCGTTTTTATGCTGATTCTTTTCTTTACAGTCTTGTTACTCTATTTCCTTATCTGGTCATTTCCCTATTCTTTTTACTTATTCTATTTTTGTATCTGGTTACTTATTCTATTTCTTTACCATTTACATATTTTTATCTTTCATTTTATTGTCCATTTTTTCATTTAGATCCAGCCTTACCTTCCTGTACTTATCAAGGAAAAAACTATTCAGCTCTTCACCAAGATATGTAAATACGCTCCGCCTCTCTCTTCTGACCATAGGCTGCGACGCAAGTATGTGATACGGAATATTACCAAGAAAGTCATACAACCTTATAGTGCAGAATATAAGATATGCCAAGGCTCCAAATGCAAAGGCGAAGCCGTAAAACCTGACATTTAGTCCTATCGAATAAATTGAACCAACAGTTGAAACTACAGCAAATATAACTGTAGAAATGCCTGCTCCGTCATAATCTGTAAAGTACATAAGTATCAGCATGATAACATTACCAATTGCATATATTCCGTATCCCACGCACAGTACCCTAAAGTACCCATCCATAAGATCATCAAAGCCAAGCGGCAGTTTATTAAGAAGTGTCATCCCAACAGAGAGCATGATCGCTGTAGTATAGAACTGACGCCTTGCAGTATATACAAGCTCGTGCAAAAGGACCTCTTTCATCTCCTTCTCAGCAACCTGGATCTCCCCTATCGAACCTTTACCATTAAAAAGGTCATAATACTTTCGGTATTTGGGATAGAAGTGAACCTCAACCGAAGCTACAAAGTTGATATTGGTTATAAGTATAGTCAAAAAAGCAAAAAGAGCTGCAATGTCATGCTGGGGGGCTCCGTAGTATAACCCGTATATATGCTTGCCGACTCCCGAGAACCAGGCTATAACAAGGTGCGAATACAGTCCTATACTTGAAAAGACGCCTACGATCACCAAAGGTCTGTATTCATCTATCCAGTGAAGGAATGAAAAAAAGTCACTGCCTTTTGCAGGAAAATACTGGTATAAAAGGACCATATCAACACACATCATGATCCCGTATCCTATACATACAAATACAAGTAATAAGTTAATAGATACCTCTATAAAAAGACACACTATATATGCACCGCCAAGAGATACTGATATAGAGGCAACATATCCAATAAGTATACCCTTATAATTCTTGATAGCAGTCAGATAATTCATCATCATCCATACACACAGAAGCTCTGCAAACATAGACAGATTCAAAAGTATCTGGATAAGACTACTCCCTGACATCATCAAAAATATTCCATATAGAAGACAACCTATAGGAAGTATTACAAACAAAGATCCCGAAAGTGAACCTATGACTTCCTCTTCTTTATCCTGATAGAGAAGGTCTGAAACATATCTTGTAACAACCATGCTAAAAAAACCTGTCACAATAAGAGATATAAGAAGATTGTAGGATATCATACTGGTAAGAAGCTCTCTGCTATGCTGCTCAAGCCCAAAGTGATTGCCAATAACCCCTATGCCCATCAGATAGAAGATACCCAGCAGCATAGGACCTGCAGTTATCATGCCTGTATAACCGTAGGCACGAAGAACCCCAAGTACTCCGGTAGCTCTAAAAAGTTTTTTAAGCTCAAAACCTATACCAGCCATATATCAGCCTTTCTGTAACCATTTTGTATTCATGTAACGCTCTTATAAAGCTCTTCGTACCTTTTGATCATATCCTCATGTCTATAATAAGCTTCCACTCTTTTTTGCCCTCTTATCCCCATCTTCTCACGGTCCTGCCTACTCCTGCACATCTTTAGAAGAGCACTCGCGATACCTTCTCTATGCATAGGAGGCGCAAGGTATCCTGCAACACCAAACTCATCACCAGGTCCCCCTTCAAGGAGGTCTCTGCAGCACCCTACATCAGTAGTAACACAGGGTCTTCTGGCAGCAAGCGACTCAAGTACAGACAGAGGCTGACCCTCGGATATCGATGTCAGAACTGTAAAATCTATCTTCCTTAGATACTCGATCACATCTACCTGACCTGTAAATATAATGTCATCCTTAAGTCCCAGTGAATCCACCAGATTAAGGCACTCTTCGTAGTACTCGTCTTCGTCAACGCCTCCCAGAATATGAAGCCTTACATCAGATCTCTTACTCTTAAGCTCATGGAAGGCATAGATAAGACTCTTAACATCCTTGATCTGCGCTATCCTTATAACAGCTGCAAAGTCTATGATCCCGTCCTCTTCCTTTAGAGGTATATCACAAAACCTCTCATATCTTATCCCGTTAGGAATAACAGAGCATTTAGAAGGATCTGCGCCAAGCTCTATCTGGGTCTTCATAGCTCTGTCAAAAAGTGATGTAACTTTAAGCGCCTTCGTGTATATCGCATCAGACAGCATGTAGAAAAATTTGATCCACTGCCTTTTAAATGCCGGCTGAACCCACTGAGCTCTTATGATCTCCTCTTCTCTTTCACGAGAATATATACCGTGTTCTGTAAGAAGTACAGGTTTCCCGGTCTTATACCCTGCTGTTATGGCAAGTATTCCTGCATATCCTGTACAGATAGTATGATACATGTCAGCTTCGGGTACTTCCTGCATCAGCATATACAGAACCGGCAGCAGCATAGATCTCATTGTATGGAACGTGCTTGCAAAAGGCACATATGGATACTTCTCATTACACAGCTTCTCTAGTACATCAAGAAACTCCTGACTCATAAGAAATGATGACGGATTAACATGTCTGTCCTGAAAAAGGTGTAACAGCACTTCCCAGTCAGGATGTTCGCAGTCAAGAAGAGCTTTTAGAGCTTCTTTTTCTTCTGCCTTCATAGGAGGGAGCTTCTTCCTGTCAGGCCTTATCCTAAGTGCATCATCAAGGAACACTTCTTTGATCTTGACTACATTATCAGGTACTTCATAGAAGTATTTACCCTTATCACTGGCGCGCGAACCTATAACCCAGAGCACGAATTCATGCTCTTTCATCGCATTTATCATCTGATGTGCCCATGACGATACGCCGCCATGAGTATACGGGTAACTACCCTCTAATATCAGACAGATTCTCAAGATATGGTCCTTTCTAATCTATGCTGTAACTAATCTCCACATGTGGCTTTGTGATCTCTAGAAGATACAGATCACCTTTTAAAGGCGTAAGCGATCCGCCCTTTACGTCTCCTACAGTTCCCGTGTTAACTCTTACGATGCAGTAGGCACTGTCTATAAGCCCGTCTACTTCTATCGTTATGCCGTCATCTCTTTGGTCTATATCAAGCATAAGATTGGTATACCTTTGCACTGCTCCTGCTATGCCGCTGCCTGTAAGATGTCTCATTGGAGGAGCAGATTCATTAAGCCACTTCATGTACTCATTTATTGTATCCTTGGCAGATTCCCAACCAAGAGCCGCTCCCCTGTCTTCATCCAACAAGTCATCAGGATGCATAAAATGAGATGCTGCCAAGTGGAAGTTAAGTTCTGAGAAGGCTGTAAATCTCATATAATCATCCTTAACTCCGCCTGACACGATCCTGGGAGTATTGATCATACCGCTTGGGTCAACATCAAATTCCTGCCCATAGGTATCTCCGTCAGGAAGGTATATCGATGCTATAGTAGTGATATCATCAAATTCATCATCCAGTATCTTCACGCTTTCCTTGGATATAACATTGGACGGAGGCACATAGACCTGAAGCCTTGCTGTTGGAAAAAGACCTGTCGAGAACTTAATAACTTCTGTCATGGCATCACGTATCTCATTATTGTTATCCCAAAGGTTATATCCAAGATCCACAGTATATACAAAGTCCTGATTGCATAAAGGCTGATGATTGTAACCGTGATAGCCAAGCTCGCCTCCTGCATTAAGGAGCATATTGCCGTAGTAATAATAGTCAGCAACATCTGTATTAGTCTTTAGCTTGCCACTTACCTGATCTTCGTAGGTCTCTATGATAAGTCCTGTATACTTAAAGTCATACTTTGATCCAAGTGAAAGAAGATCCGGCCACCATACATTGGTATAAAACTCCGCTATATCCATTCCGTAGTCACGTCGTATGTACTTGCCATCTCCGTTTGGAACAGGCGATGGAAAGTCGTCAAGGTAAAAGACTGCGCCGTTGATAACAGGATATATGCATACATCATCAAGTAATGAATAAGCACTACTATAGATCCCTCTATAAGCCTTCTCACAATATCCGAAATTACATACTACAAAGCATCCTTCTCCGTACTTCCTCCTCCAGATAAGAGGTGTAGTACCGCAGGTTGCGAACACTTCGCTCTCCTCATCTACATTGACCTGCATAGAGGAGTTAAAATAATCCTCAAGAGAAAAAGGAACATCACTTGATCCCAGCATAAAATCATCAACAGGATCAAAGTAGTCTACAACCTTGTTATCAAAGCTAAGATCGGTAATGCCAAGCTTGGCACTTATGATATCAAGGGTATCTTCTCTTTCCAAAGGGATCCAGAATATAAGCCTTCCGCCATCATATACATAATCGGTATACTCAAGTATCTTTTCACCAAATGCAGACAGATGCTTGACCCCCATCACCACCTTGTCATAACCGGTAGGATCAGGTATACCCTCTGCAATATCAGCTATGTCATAAGAAATCCTCATGTCTATAAGGATCTGTTCCAGATTGTGCCTTGCTTCTACTGCATTATCATCGCCGGAATCTGTTATAAAAAGGCACTTATGGTCTCCATTAGACTCTTTAAAGTGTGTAATATTACTATTATCTACAATAAGAGAATTGCCTTCTGCTGCCTTGTAAGGAATCCCCGCCCTTTCTATATGAAGGAGTACCAGAAAGGCAGCAAAAGCAGCTATTATTCTAAGCAGAATAAAAACATTCCTCTTCATGCCCCTGTTTTCTCCTTTACATCACCTTCATCTATGCTTTCATGACTATCTATATCAATATTTCCATCATCAGTTTTCCAGAAATCTATAAACCTTCTAAGTTCGATCGACTTATATTCTTCCTTCATGTCATACTCTTTTATAAGATCACCAAGAAGCTGTCCCTGCCTTGTCTCATAGTAATAACGTGCCCTAAGCTGGAAGGCCTCTTCATCACCGGGATACTTGTCAAACAGATAAGTTGTAAGCTCATCTGCAAGCCCCAGCTGTCCCGAATCCATATAGTTTGATGCAAGTTCCTTATAACGGTCCTTGGTAGGACGTATCCTGATAAGTTCTCTTAACAGCTGCTGGTATGTATTCCTCTGGATCTCAAGAAGCTGCCCCACGCACAGTCCGCTTCCTATATAGCTCGAAAGATAAGATGCATACTCTTCTATAAATGCTTCATTGGCAGGTTCCTGAGCATATCTTGACGCATACTGCTGAAGTCTTAGTTCATACTCTTTAGAAAACTCCGCCATTGCAGTCGTGGCATAGTGTACTACTTCTACATCATCATTAAGACGGGCCTTACTAAGAGCATTAACATATCTGTAGTTATTTTCCATAAGTACGTCCAGCATGACAGATCTTCTGACAGCAGGATCATCAAGGATAAGGGCATCTTCCAAAGGGATGTCATTGACAGACTCCTCAACTCTTGAAGGTTCATCATCCTGTGGCACAAGAGATGCTTTCATATTCTCAAGCTGGGCATATTTGGCTCCTGCTCTTCCACTTACAAAATAGGCATGGATCACCAAAGCGCATATAGGGCCAAAGACAGGCACCCAGAATACGACCGTAAGAAACGGTCCGGGTATCTTTATTAAGTTAAAGGTAAACAGTACACAAAATATAACAACCACTACTATGTGTACAAGTATTAATGATATAAGTAGCATCTTCGTATAATACCCTCTAACTGTAATATCTAAGTTGTGCCGCTTGGTCGGTGCAGGCCCCCCGAAGAATTGATTATTTACTTTCTTTTGATTCTACGCCTTCTTTTGGATCATCTAGCGGATACATTTCGTCGATCTTGATGCATTTTAGTCCTGCTTTTTCGAATCTTCCAAGTATTATCTCTTCGCCCTTTTCGTCAACTTGTGTTGCAAGGATGTAGATGTTGCCATCATTGCCAAGGCAGATGGAGTCGTTGTATCTGGTCTTGCCACGAAGTATTGCTTCCCACTCGTCTGCGCTTCTTCCTTCTCCGTCAATCTTGAAGAGTCTGTAGTCGGTGATCTCGTTGTCGGACATATCACGCTGGACTTTGAGCTGCATGCGGAAGTAATCTTCGTACATAATACCGCCGCCGTTATAGAATTCACGCTGTCTTACAGCACTTTGGTACTGCCATGCTTTGACTATGAAGTTCTCAAGGAGACCTGCAAGTACGCGGATAAGATTCGCATAATACACACTCATCTGAGAGAAGGCGACATTGTATATAGCTATGAAAACAGTAACATGACCGTCATTAAGAACACCTGCCACGTAGCAGGGCTGTCCTTCCTGAGGCTTTTTGTTGATCCATAGTTCACCTTTTTTCAGAGTTTCTATCACATCTGCATATTCTGACAGATCCAGTGATTTCTTGGCCCGCTTTGCCAGGCCTTTGGATGCAACTTCAAGTCTTGCAAACCTTGCAGCAGCATCATATATCGTATAGATAGCTATGGAGTGATTATCAAGGATATCTTCTATTACAGGGATAGACTCAGCGAATATAAGCTCAGATCTAGACTGATTAAGCCTTGTTACAACATCGAATATACGACCAAACCCCTGCCTGGACAAAGTGAGATTCTGTTTATATTCATTCTTGTATTGAAGAGCTTCTTCATAAAGATCTGATACGAATGCATTTTCATTTGTAAGCTTTGTATTCTCATCACGTACAAATTCTGCCTCGTCTTCTTTTCTCTGACGTGTATAACCGCAGATAGCAGCTGTGATATAGAACAATATAAAGGGAACCCAGTTGCCGGGATCATAGAAGAGCATAAGCCACTCTGTGCCGTTCATATAGTAGGCAAGAGCAAGAGATGCGACCATAAGGGACGCTGCGATAAAACCGGCAGTAGACCCCCAGATAGTTGACATTATAACTACAAACACAAGTCTAAAGTCGATAAGCCTAAACTGTACACTAGACCTTGAAATATTAACAAAAAGCTCTACTATAAATGCTCCTATGATCAGCTCGATCACCATAAGGATTTTTTGAGGAAGACGTATTCTTGACCTAAGCCTTTCAAAAAAGCCGAGCTTATTATGCTCATTTTCATTAAATTCCTTGTAAAGCCCGGGAACCATATCTGTAGTTTTCTGAAGGGCAAGCCAGCCGTAGCGTTCTCTTGCAATCCTTTCTTCAGGCTCAAGATAGTTATCTGATGCCCCGGGTGCAGGCATAATATCAGCATCAGGGACAAGGCTCTTAACAGAAGATATCAGATCATCAGTAGTCTCATAGCCTGAAGGAAGCAGATGTATAGATTCACTTACATCTCTCCAGTCGTCAAGGAGCCTGTACATAAACGTAGAAAAGTCCTCATGACTTATGAACATAAGCCTTGAGCCTGCAGTCTTATCAAGTATAACTTTCTTTTTATTTTTGATATCTGTAAAAATCCCTGTAAAAAAGCCACCCTTGTGAAGATGTCCCACTATACCGGGACTATAGATTATCTTAAGTGTAAAGCCATACGTATCGCGGTAATATTCCAATAGTTCGATAATGCCGCGAAGTATGATTCCCTTATCACTGCCCTCTTCCTCTTCCGAAAGGTATGGTGCTATGAAGATGAATTGTCTGAGCTTTATCTGTCTTACAAGTGATAATATTGCATCGAGTCTGTAGATCTCGTCGTAAGAAACAAATCCGGGCTCTGTATAGCGCGACAAAAAGATCACTCTTTCAAAACCATATGTCAGAAAGAGCTTTTTAAATTTGTCGTCCAATGGAGAAATTGGTATCCATCTGATATGTCCTTCTTTTCTAGGTGTCACAGAAGGATCTGCGATTATAACGGTATCGTCTCCAAAGATCTTTACAATATTTTCATCAGAAATAGCATTAGCATTACCGGTAAGTAAAGTATCCATGACCATCCCTTCATGAACAAATATTGATTGAATAAAAAAACAAATATTAGTATTCTCTTCTATTTCGGCATTTTCCCGGAATTTATTTAGTTTATTTGCAGACTTCCCACTTCATGATAAATTTTACTAATAATTATCCCTTTTTATGTCGAAATAGAAGTAACACTATGTGTGATCATATCTTGTGCTAATATAATGCACCATCATTATTGCCGGCTCATCGTCCACATTTTTTGGCATATGGCATGAGATTTATGGAGGTTGTTGTGATGTCCTTATTAGAGTTCTTGTTAGAACACTATATAATGCTCGCTGAACTTATTGGTCTGTGGCTTTTGATGGATTCCGGAATCCATCTGACCAAAAAGACCATACTGGTGACAAGGATTGTCATCATTTTGATCTTCACAGAGTCAGTTCTATGGTCTTTAGAACTCTGGACACGAAGCTTTGAAACCTTGTCTATAGCAAGGCCTATACTCTCTTCTACTATCTATCTGCTCCATCCGGCTATAATGATAGGCATAATAGGCATGGGTGATGGTATCCGGAAGCAGAAAATGTGGATCTGCATACCTCTTACAATAAGTATCCCTCTTATATATACTTCTCAGTGGACTCATCTTATTTTCTGGTATACCGAAGACAATGTGTATAAAACTGTGAATAGCTTTTTCAGATATTATCCCTATATCCTGTTTTTCTTTTATGCCTTTGCTCTTGGAATCTTCCTTATAGAGAACTTCTCTCTTTTTTACAGAAAGGCCAGAAAAGGAATCTTCTTCACGCTTGTATTCTCACTTATGGGAGTTATATTACACGTAGTCGTAGATGTTGATACTGACTACAGTACTCTCTTTGCATCCGTTCTGATACTATATTATCTGTTCCTATACATGAACACTTCCAAGATGGATCCGCTTACAGGGCTTATGAATCGTCAATGCTACTATGCTGATTCTAAAAAGGGCAGAGAAAGAATAAGTGCTGTCGCATCAGTTGATATGAATGATCTAAAGAAGATCAATGATACGATGGGACACAAAGCCGGTGACGAAGCTCTTCAGACAGTTAGCAGGTGCCTTAATTTCAAGCGCGAAAGAGCCAAGAATGTATATAGGATAGGCGGCGACGAATTCGCAATATTCTATTATGCCAAGGATGAAGATTATGTCAAAAATGACCTGGAGCTTATCAAAAAGGAACTGTCCAAGACACCTTATGTATGTGCCTTCGGATACACTATGACAGGCAGATCAGAAACGATCGACTCTGCAATGACTGATGCAGATCAAAAGATGTACAAAAACAAGGCACAGATCAAGCACACCAATATCAAGAACATCGCAGAAATGAAGCAAGCTACTATTGAAGTAATTCATGAAGCCCTGAATTCCGGGATGTGGGGAATGGATTTTGATGAAGAAGGGAATATGATCAAAGTCGAGTGGAGCCAGCAGTTTCGGAAGATGATAGGCTTTGACAATGAATGCGACTTCCCTAACGAGCTTGAATCCTGGTCTGATCGTCTGCACCCTGATGACAAAGAAAGAGTTCTTAAAGAATTCAACGATACAATTGCAGATTATACTAATCAAAAGACCTATGATGTTGAATATAATTTTAAGACCAAGGACGGCCAATGGCGCAGATTCCATGCCATCGGCAAACTTCTCAGAAGAGACAATGGTGTTCCTATATCTTATGTTGGAATATTTGTAGCTATACCAGATAGAGCGAATGCCGTCTCATGAAGCACTGACAATATACAGCAATAGAAAAAGGCCAATCCCAAATTCCATTAAATGGTATTTAAAGGATTAGCCCTTTTTTATTCTTTTTTCTGGGATTATGCTAATTATACATTTAAGCCGTGGAGCTTACCAACCTTTTCAAAAAGGTCGTTGCCATTAAGATTTAAAATGCTGTGGAATGCTCCAAACTCCTTAAGTGTAAGATCATAATCTCCGCTATAGAAATCCTCTACGCACTCCGGTGTCATCTCTACGCCGTACTTTGCAAGTACTTCTACTACCTTCTCGGGTCTATCAAGTCCAATGCTGTCACAGTAGCCCTTGATGACCATACCAAGATCTCCCATACCGTTAACTTTGGTCTGTGCTACTCTTTGCTCTTTGTTCTCGATTATTGTCGACATCCTTATTCCCCCTTTTCATCCTTGGAAAAAAGCCAGATAATCCCGAAATTCCAAACATCTTTCGGAATCATCACTACGATTACCGGGTCAAAAAATGTTCTTGACCCAAAGTCATTATACATGGCATCAGTGCGAATTCCCACACTTAAATTATCTGTTTTTTGTAATGTAGTAACGTTTTTATGATAACGCCTGATAAAGCCAGTATTCATGCAGAAACAAGAAACACCTGAATCTTTATATCGTGGCTATTCTCCCGTCTTTAATCCAGATCATAAAGTTCCTGCCTTAGCAGCGACATGGAGTCGGTGCTGTGTACGGTAGATGTTACGCCGTTGACTTCACCTGTAAGGGCTGCATGTACGTAGACATCGAGGGTGTCCGACTCGCCCATTGCAACTCCGGAGCCGTTGTTATTAAGGTCATATATAGGAATGTCTACTTCTATGTAATAGGTCACAAAGGCATTGGACGTTAGCTCGCCGTTATAGATACGATAGTATCCATCTCCTTCTGCCGTAAGTCTGGAGCGCTCTCCATCTTCTATGATTCCATTGCCGTTAGTATCTGCGCACAGATATGCAGGATATGGAGTAGCAGGCGTCGTTGACGAGCTGTAGGATGCTCCGTAAGGTCCAAGAGCATAGGTACCCGTCTCCGAATTATAGTTCGTATACTGCTGACTTCTCTTGCCATAGCTGAAATTGACTCTGATATTCTGCGTCTTAATTCCTACGTTAAGGTCTGTCAGAGAGAAGTATACAGGATAGTATGCATCTACATTAAGTGAATCTACTGTATCCCCTTCTTCATTTATAGCAGTATTAGCCTGCTCATCTGTTACATACAATTCCTGTGCATACGCATCATATGGAAGCTTATCTGTTGTCAGCTCCTTACTGAAGGCTTCATCTGTTATGGATATACTTGCAGCCTTAACACCGGAGTTATATGCCATGATCATGGTGTTAATAAAGAGCTGTACTTCAGGGGTTGTACATTGAGTTACTGCACTGTGCCCTACACCTGAATATGATATATTACCCCTGTTGTATATATAATAGTTGTTTCTTACATCATGAGGTGATGCCTCATATACATCATTGGCTCCGTTTTTGGTATATGTGGATACGAAATTCTGAACATGTTCTCCGGGCTCAACAGTACCGTTTCCATTGGTATCCATATCTCGGCTGTCAAGTGTATACCACACTGTGATATCACTTTCTCCATCAGCATTATTGTCCATATCAAGGTTTAGCTGGAAGTACTGACCATGGGTACTTGCTACGAACATCTCATCTTCCAGATCATATGGGTACTTGGAAATAGTACCTTCATTAACAAGTGATACATAGTATGCATTCTTATTAGAGTTTCTGTTAGTATAACCTCCAACTGCAAGATTCTTATATGCATTATTCGTACCATATATGGAATGATTGGTTGTAGCAAGCCTGTAAGCACCGGATAGCGCATTCCCCGAGTTAGGAAGATACGGTGTAGGATCATATATTGTACTATAGGCACTTCCATATACATTATTAGCACCAACATACCCGAATCTGTCCATGCCACACAGATCTCTTATAGCATTACTAAGATATGAACTGGCAAACCAGTCACACCACTGAGACTGAATTACAAACTGTCTATAGGTCTTACCTGCAGAGTTTGCATTAAGTCCAGCCCTTCCATACCCGGAAGTATCATATACCCATGAAGTAGTATCATGTGTAAAGAGCATGGCGCGTCCGCTCTTACCATAGGTAACCAGCGACTTAACAGCATTCTCGTTAGGGATATTAGGGAACATGTCTGTAAATCCTACTATGATCATATCGTAAGATGAAAGCTGAGTCGGGCCTGTCGGTCTTTCATTGGCATCATCAGTATCACCGTCACCATTTCTATCTATTGCTTCATTAAAATTACCTGCTATAGTTGTCGGCGATACAAGGTGACCTCCTTCAAGTTCTACTTCAAGGATATCGCTTTCTTCTGTGATCTTAGATGCATCATAATTCTTTTCATAAGCTATACCAAAATCATATGAACTTATAGAATAAATATTGACATCATAACCCGGTATATTCTCAAGCATGCTATACCAGTCGCTTGATGGATTATAATATTGAAGATATGAAATATCCCTGCTTACAGCTCCTGATATATCATAACTCTTGGCAATATCTGAACCTCCGCCGGCACTTGTACTGTTAGGAATATACGGGAATACTTGCAGTACGTTGATCTCAACTCTCTCTTCTACACCTGATGGGATAACAGCACAGATACCGCTTATCGAATCATGCGAACACAGAGATGCATTCTCACTATTGGGCTTGTTATTGGTAATCTTGAGTTTCCATGCAACACTTCCATAATATCCGTTTGGAAGCTGTCTTGTCAGATGATAAGTTGTATAAGGCATAAGAGATGTAGTAGAACCGCCTGTTATAGAAAGGTTCATGATCTCTTCTGTAAAAGTCTTATCAATCTGATCGTTGGACTTGGTCTCATCTGTTGATCCTGCAAATCGTCCATCGCCATTACTGTCAAGGAATAGCTGTACAGAATATGTAGCATCCAAAAGATCCGGGTTAGCTACATCCGTGATCATAAAATCAAAGTCAAGATAATACTGTCCGTCAGACCCCGGCGATAGAAATACACACTGATTAGGATCTAATATGTTACCATTTGTAACAGCTACATATTCTGTAGGAACAGATGTTACATCCACGGTAAGCTTAGACTTATTCAGACCCTCTGTTATAAGATCTGTGAACTTAGATCCCATTGTCTCCGTCACGAAATTAGTATACTTCCTGCTGCTAAAGCTATCACCCATACCGGCTTTGATGAACTTGTACATCTGGGAATTGGTATCTAGTCTTCCTGCAAATGTTCCGGATGTAGTTGTTAATTTAGAAGCACCTGCACTTATTCCATTTGGTACAATGATAGACTCCAGTCCATTTCCATTAAGATTTGTATTAAAGGTAAAAAGGTCATCAGATACTATTACCGGGTAGCCAAGCTCTAAGAAGTTCTCAAGCTCTTTTTCCTGAATGCTTGTGATATCATTGCCGGACAGCCTGAGGTTCACAGATGTATTATGTGTGACAGCAACTGATCCAAAATCTGCACCATCGACATACATAGCACTATCATTCATAGAATCGCCAACGTGGGTATATAGTATACCATTCATATTAGAACTGTTATAAACAGAATACTTACTTGTCTTATACCACTTAGTACCATTCCAGTTATATACTGTTCCATCATTAGCTGTATAGCTAAGTGTAGAAGGTACTCCCTTATTAGATTTGTAATTGCCTTTATTGTTTCTTAAACGCCAACGGCCAGAACTGTCGCTGACTTTGTTTTCAACGTACCACTCCCAAGTTCTGCCATTATTATCCTCGATTCCGGTCACAGTTTCCGGCATTCCCGTGCACTGCTCCGTAGTATCTTTAATGTTCATGATAGCCTTAGTCGTATTTTTGATACCATAATAATACGTAGTGACAGATTGGTTAGTAACTCCATAAGTATAAACGGCAGTATCAATTGTCTGTGATCCTATATAGATAACATCATAATCTTCGCAAGGATCTCCGATTATGCCTGCAAACTCAGACGTAGTCATGCCTGTAATCTTGATCCTGTTAAGGATAGTCGTCTGGGCAGCACTTCTCTGTGAGAATGTACCTGTCATATAATCAGGATCTTCAAGAAGTGAAAGGTTGGGTGCAAACTTCTCTGCGAAGACTTCCGCCCTCTGAGCCTGCCTGTACTCAACATCAGCTCCGCCGTCATCATACTGGAAGTACTTGAAGGCATAGCAAGGCTCAAGCTCAAGGACACGGATTGACGACTTATACAAGGTCAGATCACTTCCTGAGAAAATAAGTATATATTGAACTACTACAGACGGACTGATGGTATAGCTCATGTTACCTATGCTCTTACGGCCTCTGTATACGTTCTCTCTTATGATGAATTCAAGCAGCTCTTCAAAACCCGATGATATCATCGGATTGGTATAGGTCTTGGCAAAACTTCTATTGAAGACTTCCGGAACATTCTTGTACTCTACACCGAAGCTGCTGGTGAAGTCGCCGGTATTATATTTTCCTATAAATATATTCTTATAATTATAAGCTCCGCTTACCTTGGTTACGTCCTTGGAAGCCTCATAATTACTACCTCCTGTGGAAAAAGAGGTATAGTTTGAAATACCTTTAAGTGAAGATGAAAATGTACCGTCATCATCGCTTGAAAGACCAGGCGTATTAAGGATGATATTGTCCTTAATATCAGTCATCAAAAATCTTGAAAGTGCGTAATACGTAGAAGCCTTAGAGTTAAGGGCAGAAGCTGCATTATTGTCATATATACTTCTATTAACAATAACCGCCTGTGGGTATACTCCTGTAGTACCTGACTGTGAGTATGAGCTTGTAAGTATCTGCCTTGCGCAGTTAACAGGGATATCGTAAATCTTCCTGGTATCAGATTCACCATCTCCTATCGCGCTCTTACCATCTAATGTCATACCATCAGCAGACAGATATACAAGATCTGCATCTGTTATGGAACCTACGATATCATTTATCTCCTCATTATAACCTTCACGTTCCTTATCAAAAGTATCGCAAAGAGTATACAGATACAAAGTCAGATTGACATTGTTGTCATCAGTCCTAGTCTCATCATCACCAAATACGTAGTATTTGAGCCAGTCATGATTGATCGTGATGTAGTAGGCGTAGCCGTATCCTGCAAAATAGTTGCCGCTGCTAGGCTTTGTAAGTGAGAAATTGTACCTGTCAGTTTCTGCTACGCCGCTAAGTAGCGAAGCATCTTCGGCGCAGCTAAGGACATAGTATCCCCCTTCCATCTCTTTGGCATTGTCATACTTTTGTGTGCTGTCAACTATCTCGTCAGTATCGGAGTCTGTACCTGATCCGGTATTTGTTCCGGTCCCTGTGCCTGAACCTGTGCCTGAACCGGTGTCTGTACCTGTGCCTGTACCGGTTCCTGTAGCTATCATCACATTGCGGTGTCTTAGTCCTGAAGGTTCGGAAGATGCAGGTGTTCCCTGATCATTGATAGTATTAGAAGATCCGCTTCCTTCTGATGCATTGGCGCTTCCTGACTGACCGGAATCGCCTGAGCTGCCGCCATCTCCATCACCGCCTGAATTATTGCCTGATTCGTTGCCATCTCCATTATTGTTATTGTCATCGGATCCGCCGTCTGTATTATTGTTATTATTAGTAGTATTATCTGTATTATTGTCCTGACTTGGGTCTTGTGTATTATCTCCGGAACCTGAGCCTTCTGTATTACCGCCGGAGCCAGTACTTCCCGAGCTACCGCCAGAACCTGTACTTCCTGTACTTCCGCCAGAGCCTGAACCACCTGCGCTGCTACCTGATCCGCCCGCACCTGCGCCTGAAGATGTCTTGCCTGTAGATGCTGACCCGGAGCTAGTAGATTCATCAGATGAACCGGAAGATGATTTTGAAGAGTCCGCAGAACTCTCTGTAGAAGCTGAACCTGCAGCATCCGCTTCATCGTCGCTACTACCTGTACTTGCAGATGATGATGATTTTGTAGACTTCTTAGAGCCGGTAGATTCGCCATCTTCTTCATCAGCGATAACTACGATCTTGATAGTGATATACTCGGACTCGTCATCACTTCCAGCTGGTTTTATAGTAATTGTATATATACCGGGCTCTGAAGGAATGATTGGAAGAGTATAGATATATGTCTCATCATCTACTGATGATTCCTTTACACTTGTATCTCCGGATATATCTTTACTTCCTGACTTGCCGGAACCTTCTTTATCCTCTAAGTCTTCGTCATCTTCTGTATCAAAGTCGTCTTTAGCAGAGCCATCTTTACCGGAATCATCTTTATTAGAGTCATCTGCAGTATTGCCGGTCTTAGAATCGTTATCAGAACTTGATCCGCCTTTATTACCTGTATTATCTGCACCAGAATCAGAGCCGGAAGATCCTGTACCATCACCACTTCCGCCGTTATTACCTGATCCGGAGCCGCTTCCGTCAGAACCCGAGCCACTGCCATTATCACCTGACCCGGAACCATTACCACCATCGTCTGAGCCTAAGCCGCTGCCTCCATCATTATCAGATGATTCTTGATTCCCAGAGCCTGAGCCACTTCCGCCCTCACCAGCTGCTGTCGCAGTCATATAGAGCCTGTCGCTGCTTTGGCTATAATTATCAAGCCTTGCCTGACCATCAGATGAATCGTCGCCACCTTCTCCTCCGCTGTTATTACCACCACCTGATGAGCCGCCATCTCCTTCTGATCCATTATCGTCACCTGACGAGCCGCCGTCTTCTCCGGATTCATTAACGTCACCTGACGAGCCGCCGTCTCCTCCGGATTCATTAACGTCACCTGACGAGTCGCCATTTTCTCCTGCTCCACTACCACCACCTGATGAGCCACCTTCTCCTCCGGATCCGTTGTCTCCACCTGATGTATCTGTGTCAGAGCTACTCTTATCAGAATCCTCGTCATCTTCGTCATCTTCAGAGCCGCCATTTGAATTTGAGCCACTTCCTGCGTTCTCATCAACCTCAAATGACTGTTCTATATCAACCTGCATATTGGTCTCAAGTACGAAGTTAGCTATCTCGCTAAGGGACATAGTAACAGTGTGCTCGTCACCTGCTTCGAGATCTTCTTCCTCTTCACTTGTCGTAGGTGCGCTATCAATGTCATCTATGTCATCGATACCTTCCGAATCATAGGTGGAGTAATACATATATGTTGAAAATAGTACTGGTTGTACAGTAATTGTAAGTTTTAAAAGGTTTTCCTCTAAATCACTTCCTAAAGGGCCAACTATGATTGTATAATCTTTGGAATCACGACCTGTTATGTTATATTCCAATGTCAAATAATCTAATATTTTAATCTCCGGATCGTCAGTAACTATCTGACGGTTTTCAGATAAACTTGCAGTACATCCATTACTTGATAATTCATCTACATTTTTAACTTCCAACTTTGTAGATGCACTATTAGATCCAATTGTATATTTAAAAGTCTTTCCATCTTTTGCGTCGACTGAATCTAAAGAAAATGAAGAACCCGCTTCTCCATTATTAACAGCAGGTATATCATTAACCTTATAAAGAATAACTGATGAAAATACCAGTGTCAGATAATCATCTGTATTGTCACTATTCTTTGGCCCTAATACAAGAGTAAGAATTCCACTTTCAGATAGATTAACTACCAGTTTTTTAGCTGTCTTAATATTGGGATTTTCTCCTTCGTACGTATTCAAATCACTAACACTAATATAATTTAAGTACGATTTTGATTCTCCCAAAGTTGTTTTAAAATCTGATAAAAGTCCTTTGACTTCAAAATTCTCATTTGAGGAACCGACATAGTATGTTCCAGAAGTCATTTTTTCTGAAGGATAATATGTTCCGCTAATCTCTTCTTCTGTATCAAAAGTTGCAGAAGTCGAAATAGAGTATACGTTATAAAATGAGAACGAAATATAAAACCTTCCTGTATTAGGATCAATAGAAGAATCATTTACTGAAAGATCAAATGAATATACCCCTGTTTCAGTTGCGCCAAGCTTTACTGATGAATTTTTCTCCTCTAATTTGTTTAATTTAGTCAGAACACCTGTGTCTGTATTTACTACCCATGTATAACTATAGGTACCGGATTTCTTAACAAAAACTTCTTCGTTATCAACAGTAACAACACTACCAACACACCCTGTTATTACTGCTGTTTCGTCCTTATTAGTAACCTTTATAGGGTTAGTACTAGATATACGATTTTTAGACGCATTATAATAAGAGCCGTTATATTCAGCATATAACAACGTCTCTCCAGTAAAATTAAATAAAAGATAATAAACTGAGTCAAAAGCCTGAATATGCGTGTTTGTCTCTTTATTATAGACTTCGACATCAACTTTTACTTTATAATCAGTATTACTGCCAGTATATGTAAAACGCGCCGTATTATTTTCAAGTATTTCTTTAGATACATCGTTTTTGTCAACACGCCATTCGAACCTATATAAAGATGAATTCTTAGAAACATGATTAAGCATATCATCTTTGTTAATCACACTTGCAGTCAGATCTATTTTATAGGCGATTTTCTGCCCCTCTTGTGTTTCTACTGTTTCGCTATCCGTCACCCCTATATAATCGCCGCTATGATAATAATTATTCTTATTATCTCGTACAGTAGATATATAATTCAGTTCAAACCTAAGTCTATCAGAATCAGATACTGATGTTTTTTCAGGAGATACTCTAGCCCATGCATTGCCTGTTCCAATTGGTTTTAGATCTAGAGTATATGTGTTATCTCCATTTGATTTTAATTGAATTGTACTTATTCCTTCTACCGTAGTAGAATCCGATATATTTGCCACTTCTACAACAGGCGACAGTTCAATAAATGAAGATGTATTCTCGTCCCATCCAAGATATTTAATGGTATAGGTATACATATTGGTATCACTATTATAGTCATCTTCAGACATAGTAATAGTAGGTATACCCGATGAGTTGCCCGAATCTATTGCCTTTATCTGACCTTTATAGTTATATACAGCATAAAATGTATCAACTACCACTACATCAAACGAGAATGCATCGGGCATTGGATATCTGTACTCGTTATTTGGGCTGTAATCTGCTACTAGACTTAATTCCGTGTATTTATTAGCTGCATTCGCTTTTAATGTAATGCTTTTTCCAATACTAGTCTGAGTTGATCTATTAATACTATTTGTATTATCTGTAGTGTTTATATCAAGATTATCATAGTAGTCATTTGTCCATGTATAAACAAATCCTGTGTCATAGTTAGATACCGGTTTAAACTTGCCTTCAGATGTAAGGACGCCAATATAGGCGTTTAATTTTATACCGTCTTTTTTGCCAATATAGAGATTGATCTTCTTATTCTCTGTTTCATTTATTTTTTTATAATAATATATTGGATTGCCATCACTATCTTTTTCTCCGTCTATACTGATTCCAAGGCAATAAACGATCTCCGCCGCCGGCTCCGCGCATGTGACCATGGCATTATAAATTCTGTAGCCTCCGTTGGTGTCAGAGACCACATACCTGTTCTCAATATTATCTATATTGCTCTGGGATATCTCAGAAGTATTAAGGCTTACGACCTTGGCAGACACATAGGTATTGCCAAACTCAAGGCCCTTAATTGTTATAGTCGTAAGAGGCTTATCACCATCTTTACCGGTAAAAAAGTACAGATTGTCCTTGGTCTTACCTGTACTGACAAGGCCGGTTGTCGGTTCTGCAACATTTATGATCTTGGTACTGCCGATAGTCCAGATGACAGCCTTTGAGGTATCTGAAACTGTGCCTTCAGGAAGGCTGAAGGTTATGGTATTACCTTTACCCACAACTGTAGCTTTAATCCCTGCTCCGGTTCCTGTCATCTCAAGATCTGTCTTATCGGAAGTCTTGGCATCACGTATATCAATTACACTTTTATCCTCGTAATAGCATCCGCTACTGCTCTGGACATAGTAACCCGGCACAAGTTCTCTGCCGATAAGACCGGCTCCTGCATTAAGGATATAATAGTCATCATCAGGATTGCCACTTTCATCTTTAATGACATAAGGAGGCTCACCATGATTGTAGGCTTTGAGCTGATAAGTCATAGGATAGTCAGTCTCACCTGCATCAGGATCTGCAGACATGATGCTCTCTTCCTGAAGCGCAGTTACTACATCTCCTATACCAACTGTCGGATTGTATTCATAACCATCAGTCTGATTCTTAACATCCTGATACTCTCTGAAAGGCTCATACCCGGAAGCAAAATATCCCATGGACGCCTGTTCGTAGTCATCTGCTATCTCTACAAGGCTAAAATCAGACGATCCTGCAATTCTGTCATTAAGATCCATGAAGGTGTCGGCTGCTGCCAGCGACCTGTTCATAGAACTAAATGGCAGCACAGCAACCACGCTACCTGCTACAACAGTTGCAAGTACTTTGGCAGAGCGTCTTTTTACAACTTTCTTATTAAGATTCTTCTTAATATATGACTTAATATGACTTAAGGTATACTTCAAATCCGTCTCCCTCCCGGCCATTAATTGTCTTATCGGAAAATGTTATGAATATTTATGCCACTAGCCTTCTGATTTTCTTATGTATCTTTATTTCTCCATTATCTTATTTTTCTACTCTCAATACCGATATTCACTTTCAGATCCTTCTGTGCTGCTTTCAGATTCTTCACTGCTTTTAGGCCCATACATACTCGTATCATTTCTAAGAGCTACTGTGAAGTCATATGTATAGATTCTCTCTGAATACTCAAGTGCCATCTCAACATTTACAACCTTAGCATCATCAACGACTTTGACCTTAAAATCAGAAACATAATCAGACAGCACAGGCCAATCAGCCATATCGTCAGAATACATACTTTCGGAATCTGTAATAGTAACTTTTTTGACCTTACCATCTTCAAATTCTGCTAATACAGGAATCCCATCTGCTGAGCCTTCAGCTCCCGCAACATAATAGATCTTACTTTGTTCGCTGTCATATGCGATGATAGCAGCTCTTGCATGGATCGTCCCGTTTTCAAAATCACTCTGTTTCTGAGCAGAACCTTTTTCCTTATAGTATTCATTATCAATTGACAATACAGCAAACATACTAGAGCTTTCATCTGCACCTTCCGGCATATAAAGCCCCAGATCGGCATTAGTTATATAAGTCGTGATCTGACTTTGTAATAGCTGGGACCTTGTCTGAAGGTTTAGATCCTTGTTCTGTCTCTGATACAGATTAACTCCTGTAGTTATGAGCGTTACCAGGATCAGACCCACTATAGCCAGTATCGCGATCACTATAACAAGCTCTACGAGGGAAAAACCTTTATTCAGTTCATCTGGTCTATCGTTATTATTCATAAATGACTATGCTCACCTGCTTATTATTGCGAATCATTTATAAGCTGCTTTTATATATATTCTTTGTATACCTCTATCACTATTCCATCGTAGCCTTACCTGTAGCAGGAGTCATGTTGATGGTATAGCTCTTGCCCTGTTCGAATGTTAGTTTAGTTATGTAGCCTTCATCTGAATACTTAAGGAAAGCTCCTGTGGCTCTGTCATAAGCTATTTTTATGTCAGTTCCTGTAAGGTTCACTTCTTTTTTGTTTATTTCTGCTATGATATCTACATTGGCCGCGCCTACACTTATCTGGTCGACTACAATATCTCCTTTGACCTGCATTATCAATATGCGGCCACCGCCGTCAGGTTTTATCTCAAGATATACATCTGCATCAGATGCCTTTCCGGATGGCGGTGCACCGGCAGACTTACTAAGTGTTAATACTCTGACCTTGGACAGAGCCGAAAGGGTATCCTGCGCACACTCTCTTGCTGCCCGGCCGTTCAGGATGCTGATCATGGATATAAGGCCTGTAGATAGGACAGCCATAATAGCAATGATAATTATCAGCTCTACCAGGGATACGCCTTTATCATTTATGCATTTATTCTTATTTTTAATATAAGGATTCTTATGCATTTCTCGTCACCAATTACAATCATTTGACAGACACTTACCAAAGTTTTAGTACTTCTTCCATCCGCTATAAGTGATAAGATCCGCTGTATTGAAGGTCGCATCGCCCATAGCATCTGCATTGTCTGATTTTTCCAAAAGAGAGAAATCTTCTCCGGAGGTAAAAAGGTTAGCAACGCACAGACCTGTTGACTCATCTTGTAATGTAAATACGCTGCTAAGAGCGTCCGGATCATTTTTTATCTCACTTACACCTGTCATAGTGATCTTGCCATCGCAGATGATGGTACCTGTAAAACTGGTACTGATATTCACATCTCCGCCTACAGTGATTATCATGTTGAGTCCGTCAACATCGGAACTATAATTGCAGTCTCCGTAATATACTCTGACTCTGTCCTTGCCAGCCTCATCTTTAAAGACAACATAGTTACCGCTTTTACTGGTACTTGATCTTAACTTCTCAATATTCTTCTGACTTATAAGATTCTGATATACGCTGTCCTTCTCATCTCCGGTAAGACCTTCATAATTGACCGATAGATTGGTACACAGGGTATAATAAGACTTCTCATATATCTCTGATTCTATGTCTGTATCGATACTGCTGTACTGACCGGAAGTAGCATATGAATCATCAACCATCTGCCAGGATACATAGCCGTTTTCATCTTTTATCACACCTCCGGCGCTATCCATCTGAGGTATCAGGATATTGCCAGCGAGATTGAGCCTTATAAAATCTGACCCTGTCGGGAACTTAAAATCAGACACATACGCACTTAGATACCTGTTCATCTTCTGGGGGTTAGCTTCATAATATGCTTTGAAGAAATCTCCTGCTGCCTTCATAGGGTCAGTTGCAGTTGACTTACCAAAATCCATATAGAAATACATCCATCCGTCCTGATTGATGACAGTAGAGTATGCCTTGTCATTTAGTCCATATGAAGATTCGTCCATCAAAGACGATCCAAGGCTTCTAACTGTAGCGCCGTAATATACAGGAAGCATAGTTTTGCCTGTAGCTGCGCTGTAATCTGTATAGTATTCATAATAATCAGCATAAGGCAGCGGATTTCTTTGAAGGACAGGTGAATAGTAAGTCGCCCCACCATCTACATAGGAGTACCAGCCCACACATTCATAAGGAACCAGATAAGCGATCTGCCCTGCCTTGGAAGTCATGGATTCTCCCATAGGGAGATTGTCTTTTTTGTCATCAAGATAGGATATACCGATGTATGCATTTCCAAGAAGTTCAAAACTATCAAGCTTGGAAAAATCGGCGCTCACCCCGGTTCCATTGAAGATAATGGAACTACTACGTGAAGAGTCGATATCCTGACTATGGCCATAACCATAGTAGCTGCCTGCAAGTTTCACAGAAGTCTTTCGACCTCCTATAGTAAGATCATCCTTGACATAAGTATTGCCAAGAAGTTCTAGATTATAGGCCCCATTGCTGGCAGGAAATGCCTTTTCATCCCTGTCACCAACTTTAATATTTCTGGCCCATACATTAGAAGGAACGCCACTTGAAGATGTGCTATTATCCTCATGATCTACATGGAAGAAGCCGTTTCCTATAGTCACGATAGTGCCGCCTACTGTATTATAGGGATCTGCAGCATCCGCTTTTCTGTCTCCTCCTGCAACGATATATGGACAGTTAACTATCTCTAGTCCTGCTCCGCTATCTATTTTGATAGAATAGTCATCACCAGCCTGACTAGCAGCAGCTCCTGTATCATGTCTTCCTGCATAGACGCTGACTCCTGATATCTTGGTAGTTCCGCTTGTAACCTCGATAGAATTGTCCGCAACAAGCGCATATCCTACCACTATAGGAAGTGAGAACTTAGTATTAAAGCCAAGATCCGGACACTTTATATTAATATCAGTCTCGATTATAGATACGTCACCTGTCTCATCAGTATAGGTAACCTTAACACCTGATATTCTGATAAAATCCTCAAATTCAGTAATATCAGAGGAGCTTGTAACCTGTACATATGGCGGCTCTGGCTCTAAAGCTTTACTTCTTGTAACAAATTCGGTGAAATCCTTGGTAGAGAGACTTGACATAAGGCTTGTCTTATATTTTTGCCATACAAGTTTTGAAGATTCTTCCTTCTCTTTGTCTGTTAACGATTCCGAATAATTCTGCATTATTGATATATATGCATCGGAGAAGCAGATCGAAGCTTCCTTCTGAAGGCCTGCAGCAATCTCATCCATGGCTACTTCTGCAGAATAGTAGTTCTCCTGAATCTTGAACTGCTGACTTTTCATCTCAAAGTTATACAAGGACATATACATGATAATAGACAGCAGCAGTCCTACAAATGAAAGAACTACTATCGCCATTACCATGGACATACCACGATCATCATCCTTAACTTTTTGAAGTGAAGAAAGAATACGACTATTATATTTATGTAATGAGAATCTGTCTTTCATATCTTGTACCCATCTATGCTAATATGTTCGTCTTTGATCATATGTAGAAGTTGTCAAAAGTATCTTTTGCCACCATATAGTTTGATTAAACACATATATAATCTTAGCTTTCTTCTTCATCACTTGTCATGACTACAACAGGTGTAACCGATCGGCTGTAATTCTCAGTAAACTTCTCATACTCGCCGTCTTCGTAGAACTCAACTGTAGTATCATAGACAACATTGCCTATAGCCTGGCCTCCATCAAGAGGCAGAACCTCCATAAGGTTCATATCGTCCAGCCAGCAGTTAAGATTCATGGAGCCTGAATTGTAATAATATTCAAGAAAGGCCTGATTGGTGTCTTTACTTCTTTGCGATAGCTTCACGATATTGTATCCAAGATTGGTTCTGAGTGTTACATTAGGGGAACTTTCTGACGGGGACTTGCAGTTTGGATCATTGACAATAAGGTGCATCCAGTAATTGTCCGCACCTATAGCTGTACTAGCGCTTCCATCTTGAACATTTTTTTCCTGCATAGCTACAACAAGAGAAAGTTTCTGACTTGTCTCGTTATTAACAACGATATAATCCAACAGATTTCTTGCAGAATAATCAGAATAATAGTCAGGATAATAACATATAAAGACATTCCTCGGGTACGGAACTTCAGGATTCTTAGCGTTCTGACGATAGGTGCCACCGGCATATGTCAGTACGGAAGATGGCTGCGTAGCATCCCCAGGATAGTAGTACTTAATATTGGCGGTAACTGTAGAACTTCCGGATGATGAGTTATCATCAATTGTTATAGTTATCTCTCTTCTGACATTTTTCTTGAGCTCTTCATCTGAAATAGTGCTGTCATCTAAAAGGACCCTTATAGCTTCATATGCATCCTCATCATCTTCTTCATTCATAAGAAACATATAGTCGAAGTTCTCATCATAGACAGCAGCAGTACTATATTCAAAGGCGTTGTAATTATAAGCTGATGAGTCTCTTGCTGCAGAAGAAGATTCATCGCCCATATAGTGACTGGCATCGTACTTCACAATGACATCGTACTTTTTGTCACTGCCGGAAGATACCATAAGATCATTGATGGCGAACTCATATATGTTATTGTCCGAACCTATAAAGCTTCCATCTTCGGCGTAGTAGTTTCCAAGAGGTCTGAACCTGGAATACTGGGAATTTGGGATAATAAAAGGTGATGGCGCATCCTCATTGAACATAAGCGCGATATCTTCTATTGTAAAATTCCAGCTTCCTTCGAATATGGTCTGTGACAGTGTTTCGTACTCTTCAAGTTCTCCGGCTCTTTTACTAAGCTTCTGCGTGACTACAAAGCCCCTCATAAGAGGAACTACCAGAATCGCAACTATGATGACTGCTATGATGACTTCTATTAGAGAAAAGCCGCTATTGTCATCTTTTAACCTCATGTCAGTTCTTTTATCTTCGACCATGATCAGTATAAGTTCCTTTACTAAGTTCTCTTATAACTGCCTATATCATGAGTGTCATATTATTTTTATAAGCATAAGCAAAGGCTCATTGTCCGCTGCTCTGAATATCTGTCACATCTCCAAATATATTGTCTGTACCATGATTGATAAGTCCGGGACTTGGGAAGGTGTACTCTTTGTCAGTACCTTCAAGATAGTAATAATCTATAGTCATATCTCCTGAGAGACGTCCTGTTGATGAATCGTAGCTTGCATTAAGCTCTGTCACATTTTTAAAGTCTTCATTATTGACCACATTCAAGATGATCTGCTTAAGTCCGTTATATGTTGTATCAAAGGTCATGACTTCTACAGAATCATAGAACATAAGACCGGTAACATCAGGTATGGTCCCGTCTGATTCGTACTGATTACTTGCTATAAGCCCTGTAACATCTGCTCCTGCACCTGAGAGCTGATCTTCTCTCTTCGGAACCATGATATCCATAGCTACAGGCTCATTCAAAACTGCCTCATAGGTATAGGTGGGAACAAGGATATTGGTCAGAAGCTCTGTATACATGATCTTATCAGCAGTAGTCACAAGAGACGGATATCCTGCCATTATCTTGTTGGTATTCAGGATATACCGGTCTGTATCATTGACATAGGTGTCCTTATTGGCAGAAACCGTAGTCAGAAGCTGAACCTGATTGCTTAGTGTCACATTCTCATCTTCTATGACTTTGGTCTTCTCATTAAGGCCATAGTAGCCATAATAGTAGGTAAGACCTGCGATCACAACGCCTCCGAATATCATAAGAAGAGCTTTATCTCTCTCAGTGATTGTTAATGCCATAATAACCTCCGAATCTCTGTCTATAGCCAAAATAAGCTTTGAAATAAACCATTTACTATAACGAAACTACTTCATCACCAGATCAGATTACGTGATCGCAGGATATCAGCCTACAGCCTCGCTACTATTACTTCCTGCATCTTCTGTACTTCCATCATCTGTATTTCCATCTTCTGATGCTCCGTTTTCACTGTCTGTTTCTTCTTCGCCGGATACGTCCGGGCTCTCATCACCTGTTGTACCTGCGCCTGATACATCTGCATCACCTGTTGACCCGCTTGAAGCAGCACTGCTATCATCTCCTGTAGATTCCTGACCGGCATCATCTGATTCATTGCCTTCCGGTATGATGTCTTCTGTATCGTTTTGAGTTTCTGCGGCATCTAATGTATCTTCTTCACTTCTTTCAGCATATAAGCAGACGGCTGTAAATGTGACGTATCCTTGGCCTTCATCAGAGGTATCATCTGAGATCCTGTCTATGACTACGCTATCTACTGATTCAAACATACACAGCTGCTCGTATACGTCTGCTGCTTCTTCCTTGGTGCCAACTGTCATAGTGATGGATACGCTAGTATTATCGCTGCTGATATTTTGTACCAGAATATCTGCAGGCATCTTCTCTTCCATCTCTTCGAGGAATTCGACTATATGAGCTGTCGGCTCATCTTTTAATTTATAAGCTTCATTTACATATTCATAAGCCTGTTTGGACAATGTATATTTCTGGTATATAGGTATGATGGACACTACCGACTGAAGCTGACTTCGAAGCGACTTATTGGTATTAGTGGCACTGATATAAGGCGGAAGCGATACAGCCAGAAGTACTGCGGATAAGCCTACACATCCTATCAGGACCAGTCTTCCTATAGCTACTATATCTGTTCCGGAGGATTTTGCTTTTTTCTCCGTAATAAGGAAATTTACAGGGCTTATAGTAGCGCCTATACATCCTATGTATTCACCAAATACGCCGTTTTTAAATACCTTGCCAAGCTGCACGCCTTCAAGTGTTTCTATCTGCTTAGCTGGCACATCGAGAGTATTGGCGATAAGATCATCTATTCCCTGGATAGTTCCGCCTATACCGGTTATCACCACTCTGTCTACCTTCTGGCCTTTGGTTCTCGAATAGTACAGATCCAGAACAGTAGAAAGACCGCTTACAAGATTTTCAAAAGAGAATGTTACATTCTCTCTGAGCTCTTTCATCTGGGGTGAAAGCTCTTCCTCCTCTTCTTCAAGCGGTAAAACAGCAGCTTCCTGCTGCATTGAAGCAGTACTTTCTCCTGCAGATTGGGTCAATGATTGCTGAGATCCAAAATCACCTGAAGCACTTACATCAGAGCCGGTAGTACCATCGTCAACTCCCTTTTGTTCATCAGATGATCCAAAGCCAAAATAATCACCTGTTCCAACATCAGTTCCGGTTCCTGCACCATCAGGATTATCTACCGCTTCGCCATCACCGCTTTCACCTTCTTCTGCGGCTTGGGCCTGTTCTAATAATCTCATCCTCTCCTGCGCCTTGGCCTGCCTATATGCTTCCATGTCAAAAGAAGGATTCACACACTTCATACCTCTAAGAAAGCCTATCGCTTCAGAGTATGTTGTGTTGTCAGAATAGATATGGCTATAGATGATAGTATCTACAGCTTCTTCGATTCCGTAAGGAACAGTTCTTGTAAGGCTCTGTACTCCGTCCTTCATAACAGTAACTATAGAGTTCTTCTCATCTATCTTGATAACTATCTGGCTACCGACACTGCATTCTTTTTTGACAGCCTGATACAGTGAGTTGCCATCATAGTCAATCGCTTCCAGCTCAAGTCCTGCTGCCTTTGCAAATTCCTTATAGCTTTCCAGCATTTCAGAAGGCATAGCAAGCGCATTGACCCTAAGCGCCTTAGCTCCCTCTTCATTTTGAAGCTTCTCCAGAACAGTATAAGAGATGCTATAATCTGCAATGTTTACAGGAAAATAATCCGAGGCATTGGCCAATACGAAATCCCTTATCTGATTTTCTTTAAGGAAAGGAATCTCCACTTCTCTGCTGGCTATCCTGTTTGAAGATACAGAGAAGATAGCTCTTTTAGCCTTAAACCCCTTAGCTTTGAGCATCTTACTAAGAGCCTGAGCATAGTTCTCAAAGCCGTAGAGCATTCCATCATCCATGACTCCTTCGGGAGTAGACAACATAAGGCTTTTGTAGATTCTGGGATTTCTGACCTTATAATCCATCTCAACAATTTCTGTTAATGTAGATCCGATCTCGATACTTAGGACTTTTGCCATCCTTTTTGTCCTCCGGAATAATATGTTTACTACCTGTGACAGTTACATGATCTTACCAAAGTACCAACTGATAATTCTATCTCCAACAAGTATCGCAGTCATGACGCCTCCTGCCAGATACGGTCCAAGCGCCAGAACATGTCCTTTATGACTTACCCTCATACGGATTATGTGTATGACACTTCCATATATACATCCTAGGAAAAAAGCAAGAATATTAAGCTTCCACCCTACAAGCAGCCCCGTTGCTGCCATAAGCTTTATGTCTCCGCCTCCAATCCATCGCCCTTTTGATATCGTATACAAGATAAACAGGAAAAGGGCTACGGATACAAACCCAATCAGATAACTTGCAAAATTTTTGTAATCTACCGCCATCCTAATAATTCCAAGTATACATATAGTATAATTCAAGCCAGGTGGAATTACCATTGTGCGATAATCTATAACTGATATTGCGATAAGTAAGGACGCTGCAAGACAAATCAGTACTGTATCTACACTTATTCCATATACAATTCCAACCAGCACATATACCACTCCATTAAGAGCCTCTATAAGTGGGTATTGGGCTGAGATCTTCTGACCACAATTTCTGCATCTGCCTCTGTAGATGACCCATGATACGATAGGTATCAGATCAAACCATCTAAGCTGGTATCCGCAACTCATGCAGTGCGAACGTATCTTCACGAAATCTTCGTGTTTAGGAAGCCTGTATATCAGAACATTTACAAAGCTACCTATGACAATGCCATATACAAATAGTATTAAGTAGAATATCACTAGCATCCCCTGCATATTAGTCCTCACTTTTTCTTGGAAAAGTATTTTCTAAGATCGCTGATAGGTACAGGCTTTGCATAATGGAATCCCTGAATATAGTCAAAGCCATGAGTGATACTATAATCCTTGTGAGCATCGGACTCTACGCCTTCTACGAGGGTATTGATTCCGCTGCTTTTCAAGGTTTCTATCATATTTGAGACAATGCCGTCCATACGCTCATCATCTATTGACTGATACAAAAGGGTTTTATCGAACTTAATGATCCTGAACGGAAGGTCTATGACTCTTGCCATAGCCGAATATCCTGTTCCAAAGTCATCAAGATAGAAAGATACGCCCTTTTCCCTTAACAGATACATGTTGTTCCTAAGTTTGTTGCTGTCATCTGCAACTGCACTCTCTGTAAGCTCAAGTCTGATCTTTTGGGGATCAACATCATATCGCTGAAGGATATCCAGGATCTCATCTGCAAGTCCCGGAAGCGTGAACTCTGATGCAGAGCAGTTGATACTGATGCATTGGAATTCATACTCTTTTTCCAATTCTTTGAGTTCCTTGCAAACCTTACTGAGCATTATAAGAGTCAGAACATGTATGCAGTCTGTCTCTTCTGCGATCGGTATGAAGAGCCCCGGACTTACTATCTGACCATCAAGCTCAAGTCGCATAAGAGCTTCCGCAGTTCTGAAGGATTCTGATTCTACCTCATATATAGGCTGTGCGTAGCATACAACCCTTGCATCCTCCATATCCCTTTTAAATCTTATGTCCATGAGCTCCTGTTCTATTCTGTATCTCTCCTGGAACTTCTCGTTATCTTCTTTGGTCGCTACATATCTAAAATTCTCAAGAGGATTAAGCTTATTTCTTATAATCTGATTGACCATCTCTCTGGCCATTGCTATAGATCTGATCTGTTCAAAGCAAGGAAGCACTACCATTATGATCCTTGCAAGTTCATCTATCTCACTAAGCCTTTTTTCTGCAAGATCTGCAAGTGAGTCAAGTATCTTGTCATGCTCATCACTTTGCATGGCTTCATATATGAAGGTGTAGGTTCCGGCGCTTTGCTTGTATATATGCAGGTTTGGATATTTGGATTCTGCCATCCTGCAATAATCTATGATTTCTTCATAGCCTATCCCCATCTTGGAAGACGGGCCGGATATATCCGATCTGTTAAAAGATGGAATGATAAGATAACCGATGTAAAATGGCTTTTTTAATAAGATATCGTCTTCGAAACGACTTTCAAGTGAGTACGTATTCTGAAGCCCCAGAATCTCATCATATGGATTGGAATGGAATAATATATAGAATATACACATCGGAACAACATAAGTCATCGCGATTATGATGTCATCTGTATTGGACCTTTGTACCAGAAGCAGCAGAACATTAATTGGATATACTGCAAATATGATAGTCCTTACAACCTTGGGCATATCCTTGGTAACAGTAAGTGCAAAGATCATAGAAGCAGTACTGCTGACCATACCGCAGTTGACCATCTTGATGACAAAAAATGAGATATCTGCAACCTCTCCTCCATAGTATGAAAACATAGTGCCTTTGAAGATAGCCACCATGCAATAGAAAACCATGAAGAATACAAAGCAGAAGCACAATATCCTGTAGTTTCCTTCCTTGCTCCTGTTCCTATAGGGAAGTGTACACAGATACATAGACAAATTGAATAATATGAAAGAATACACAAAGATATATGCAATCATAACACATTGAAGCATTACGATTCCATATATTTCGATATGAGAAGCCATATATACGATCAGAACCATAAGAAAGGGAGCCACTATACAGAAGAACATTCCGAAAAAATCATAAACATAGCTGGAAGTCCTACGTGGCTTAGTTCCGATCATCATTATAAAAAAAATAAATGAAACTATAAAAAATGCTATTTCAACATCTACGTTATATGCCAAATTCCCGATAAGTGCAGATAGCATATGCTCACCTCATAAAAGCATCAACTTATTATCATATCTTACGTAAATATATCGGCTAAAACTGTGATAAAAAGAATAGCTTTATGGCAAATAACTAAAAGGTCTGTTTATGGTATATCCGCACTTTAATAATGTTGAACCGGATCAATATTCTACATCCTCTGCCAGCAATATCCCTTGATTAGCATAATAATCATTCATACTGTCTCTGCAAGTCTCGATTCCTGCATTGATATGCCTTATACCGGCAGATGCTACGAACAGATTACGTATTGTAAAGATAAGAAGTGTGATCGTAAGGATCATGATGATACGCATTACAAGGTTGTATACTCTTCTGGATACATAAATATTTCTCATAATCTATTACCCCTCTTTCTTATGAGAACACCAATACCTATGATACTGATACTTTAAGCAAATCTCTTGATCACTGAAGAAAGGACACCTTGAATGATGATCTTATCCGGTCGTATGTCGTCATATCCTCTTTGAACATTTTCAGGATGAAGCACCAGCCTCTTAAGATCCGCATCATACTTAAGTCTCTTAAGTGTATTCTCTCCATCCTCGTTTAGTGCTACTACTATATCTCCCTGTCTTGCAGTCGATGCCTTCCTGATTACAAGAAGATCTCCCGAATCAATGCCTGCATCTATCATAGAATCTCCGACTGCATGAAGTATAAAAAGCTCTCCGCTTCCAAAAAGTGCTGTAGGAAGCTGTACATAACTATCTATATCACTGCTCTCAGTCTCCGGAGCGCCGCAAGTGATGCCATCCTGCATAAGAGGAGCTGAGGTCATGTTCTCATCCATCTTCATAGTAGAATCTGTACTGATGCGCCCCTCACTATAGTCGAGCATTCCCTCTTTGTTCATAGCCACAAGATATCTGTATGCTGTACTCTTATCTATCGAAAGGCCTCTTCCAATCTCTGCAGTAGAGGGATCACGCATATTCTCTTTATGAAATTGTATGATGAAGTCCTTAATCTTCTCCTTAAGTTCAGGGCTTTTTGATCTCATATAATGCTCCCGCCTTTTGTTAACTGCAACACTTTTTCTATCTGCAACGACCCGTTGCTGATAGAAATATAATACCATACTTGTATATAAAGTCAATATCTTCTTTTACTGTTGCGATTAAATCACGCACAACGTATAATGGTCTATGCTATATTCACTGATAGCTGCAACCTATAAACGGCTGGTCCTATTGGAACAGATCATAGGCAGCACTTATATACTCTTTGATATAAGACAAAAGCAAAAACATCTATCTAAAAATAATCATTACAAGGAAGAATAATTGTATGGCTAATACCTATTCAAACAAAGACAATTCAAAATCCCTAATCGCACCACGCCCTTTCTATGGCCATGTTCTGGCCGTTGCTGTTCCTATCATGATCCAGAACGGCATAACCAATCTTGTTGGTATGCTGGACAATCTCATGGTAGGTCAGCTCAGTACAGAAGCCATGTCCGGTGTTTCAATCGTCAACCAGCTACTGTTTGTATTCTATCTGTGCATATTTGGAGGACTTGCCGGAATCGGCATATTCAGTGCCCAGTTCTGGGGCAAGAAAGACCTTAAAGGAATGCAGTACACTATGCGTGCTAAGATGATTCTTGCATTCATGATCACTATAATAGGCGTACTGGTTCTGTATATATTCAGAACATCCCTTATCGGAATGTTCCTTCATGAAGGCGGTGACACAGGAGATCTGGAGCTTACATTGCAACATGCCATCTCTTACCTTCTCGTAATGTACGCAGGACTTCTTCCTATGGCTATCACCAATGTCTATGCCTCTACTCTTCGTGAGACAGGCCAGACTCTTGTACCCATGAGTGCGGGAATCATAGCAGTATTTGTAAACCTTATTGGTAACTATATCCTTATTTATGGTAAGTTTGGTGCACCTGCTCTTGGAGTTACAGGTGCTGCTCTTGCTACAGTGATATCAAGATTTATAGAGATGTTCATAGTTGTCTCTTGGACACATAACAATCCTGATAAGAACCCCTATATCAGAAGATGCTATAGCAGTATGTATATTCCTTCTGATCTTGTATTTAAGTTCATAATCAAAGGTGCTCCGCTCCTTGCCAATGAAGCACTCTGGTCTATAGGAACCACTATGCTCGTTCAGTGCTACTCTGTAAGAGGACTTAATGCAGTAGCTGCTTTTAACATATCCAACTCTCTTGCCAATGTATTCAATATAGTATTTATAGCAATGGGAAGTGCCACATCCATACTCCTTGGTCAGGAACTTGGTGCAGGAAGACTGGATGGCGCCAAGCTGTATGCACTAAGACTTACGACCTTCTCTGTGATACTAAGCTCTATATCCGGTTTGATGTTATTTATAATAGCTCCTGTATTCCCGGATCTATATAACACTACAGATAATATCAAGCACATAGCTTTGGGCCTACTACGTGTCAACGCAGTATGTATGCCTTTGTATGCATTTACAAACTCCGCATACTTCACCATCAGATCCGGCGGCAAGACTTTTATCACATTCCTCTTCGACAGTTGCTTTTGCTGGGTAGTATCTTTTCCTGTTGCATTTGTACTATCCCGCTATACGAACATGCCTATCATATGGATGTTCCTAACTGTTCAGTCTATGGACCTGCTTAAATCTGTAATTGGTTTCATAATCGTAATGAGGGGTAAGTGGATACACGACCTTACTAAATACGCAGGGAACTAGCTTCGGGCGGTAGCCCCCAAACAAGTCCCAGCTCTCGGGCAGGCGAAGAAAAAAGCCACTCAGCTCTCGGGTGCCCGAGAGCTGGGTGGCTTTTTCTTTGGTCACTACCCACGTTCGATCTTCTCTTCCGGTAGCAGCTTTAGCAGCAGCTTTTCAAGTTCCTCAGAATCCACAGGTTTGGACATATATGATACGAATCCTTCCTTGAGATACATCTTCTCGGCTCCTGGCGTGGCATTGGCAGTAAGAGCTACAACAGGGGTTGCATAGCTAAGAGCCATATAGTCATTCTTTAGAAGGTGAAGCGTCTGTATACCATCAGGTTCCGGCATCATATGATCCATGAATATAATGTCATATTTTTTCTTCTTGGCTTTCTCTATAGCTTCCGTTCCGCCTCCTGCACTATCTATCTTGATCTCAGTCCTTTTAAGAAGTCCTACGAACACTTCAATATTCATCCTGTTGTCATCAACAACCAGAACATTGGCAGTCGGAGCCTTGAAAAGTTCTTTGTATGTCGCATTATTTACTGTATACTTTCTTATAGCTTCTTCAAGATCGCCTATCGGTTCATCAGATATTACTACTTGTGGCAATAATATTGTAAAGGTAGACCCTTCACCATAGACGCTTTCTACGCTTATCTGACCACCCATGGCATCCACAAGTTTCTTTGTAATAGATAATCCAAGACCTGTTCCTTCTATATGACGATTTTCTTTTTCGTCGGCCCTGTTATAACTGTTGAATATCTCTCCTATATCCTCTGGTTTGATGCCAATTCCTGTATCCTTGACTATTATGCATAGATTGAACTTGCCGTCTATATATCTTTTTTCTGCCACAAAGGTAATGGTACCTCTGTTAGTGTACTTGACAGCATTGGTAAGGACATTGGTTATTATCTGCATGATCCTTACAGAATCACCATACAGGATTGATGGAAGGTCTTTACTAACCTTATTCTCAAAATCAAGTCCATCCTGTCTTGCTCTTGATATCAGAAGACTTACACAGTCTACAAGAAGCGGGGCAAGATTATATTCATCTACCTCAAGTTCAACTTTGGACTTGGCAGATCTATCCACATCCAGCATGTCGTTGATAAGTGACATGAGCATACGTACAGCATTCCTTATACTGCTTGCATAGGCTTTGATATCGGGGCTCTTAGTCTCTCTTTCAATAAGTTCTGCCATTCCGGATATGGTATTGATAGGAGTCCTGATCCTATGTGACATCAAAGACAAAAACTCAGACTTTCTCTCACCGGATGCTTCTGCTATTATCTTCTGGCTATGGACTCTTATCATACTGACAGCAGCTTCAACCACTACAGAGATAAGCAGGAGCATAAGTCCCAATACGTATACAAGGGAGGATGTTGCAGCTATATCATTGAACTCTCTTATAAGCTCTATTACCATCATTATCATGAAGATGATAAGTCCTATGATAACCGCCTTATGCTCTTTGATCCTGCCACTTACTATATCTATGATCGTGATAAAAAGAACGCTTGAAAGTGACATCAATATCACTATAAAGGTGTAAGTAAGTGTCCCGGCAAAATATACTACCCCCGTGTAATGAAGAAATGACACCGTAACAGCATATACGAAGCACATATCCTCCATTATCTTATAGAATCTTGTGTATCTACCGGCATGAAGACAGTCAGCAAAAAGAAGAAATGGTACCGGAAGAACTACAAGTATCTGGCATGATGTTTCAAACATTTTGGCATAATCAGCAGATTCATACTGCATAAAGGTATTGCTTGATGGTGTTGAGCCAAGTCTCCACATACATACACAAAAGATCCCCATTGCTAGGTACAGAACCGCAGACGGTCTTTTTGTAACAAAGGCAAAATATGATGAAATAAGTATAGTTATTATTGATATCGATCCCAAAACCAGAGTTATCATGGATGACATCATTGAATTTTTGGCATAATATCCCCATATTCCGCCCTGAGAGCCTAGTATTACTTCTCCAACCCAGCCTTTGAACATGGACTCTGATTCGAATTCGATAGTTACAGTTTTACCGGCATCTTTTTTATATAATTTGGCAAAAACATGTGCTGTGGGACTTGTTCTTGCCCCAATACCGGTATCTCCGGGTTTAAGCGAGTATTCCGTTCTTAATTCGTCTTCTATGTATATCTTTACGATAGATATATAACCTGTTACAGCAAGCCATTTTCCCTCTTCTATCGTATCCGGAAGTCTGTTGACTATCACAACCCTTCCATCAGGAGTTGAGAATTTGGCCGGCAGCTCTTGTATATCTGACAAGCTACCATCCTGTACTTGCTTCCATCCGGTGTTATAGCGTACAAACTCGTACTCATTGTCGCCAAAGTCATTGAACCTTATACTCTGGCGTGCAAACAGCATGACAACTACAGATACGACAGCAACAACGCATCCTATCATCAATATCTGATATAAATTCAGTTTTGGAGTCTTCTTGATATCAGTAATCATCCGAAAACCTCATATCCTATTCAGATCTTTATTCAGATCATTCCGCCTTGATCGCCTTGATTATTCTGTCATTATCAACTGCTGCAAGTCCTTTCTTTATAAGAGCTATCTTCTTTTTATCTTCATCACTAAGCTTATATCCTGCAAGTTCATTAAGTATCTGCTCTATGCTGTCATAGTCAAGGCTTATGGTGCACTCTTCTATGGCCGAATACGCATCTTTTAGTTCATCAGGAGTTATCTCCATAAGACTATCCTCATCAGTCGCCACTTCATGTTCCTGACAGATAGCTTTTAGTCTGTCTGTAAGCTCTATATATTCTGTAAGAAGCTTCGGTACACCATTCCAGAAAGTCTCCACGTCTCCCTGATCTCCGCGCTCTTCAAGAAAGGCTGCATGCTCCGACAAGGTGCCGCATCCTATGACTCTTGCATTGGACTTAAGAGCATGAACTTTGATGACACCGTTTTTAAGATCCTTAGAATTGATAAGATCATTAAGCATCTGTATATTATCATCAGAAGTATCTACAAAAGTCTTAACAGCATTAACAAAAAGCTCTTTGCTTCCGCAATATTTTATTCCATTATCAGTATTAATTCCGTCAACACCCTTGATACTGTCAAAGATATCATCATAAGGGTAGCTCTCATCCACTACCTCAGGAGGACTTTGGGCCATATCTTCACAATATGTCCACAGCATCTTCTCAAGATCAAATGTCTTAACAGGCTTAGATAGATAATCATCAAATCCCATCTTCAGGTACTCTTTCCTTGCACCTTCAAATTCATTGCCTGTAAGAGCTATTATTACTATTTTCCGGTCAATCCTTTGGTAGTGTTTTCTTAGCATATTCATGGCTTTCTCGCCGCCCATACCTGGCATGCGATGATCCATGAAGATAACATCATATTGTTCTAATATAGCAAGGCTTACTGCCTCTTCACCGGATGTTGCAGTCTTTATACTTGCTCCGGTTCTTTTTAGAAGTCCCTCTATAACAGACAGATTCATAGTTGAATCGTCTACGCACAGGACGTTTAGTTTCTCCGAATAGTATCTTCCTTTTTCTTTTAATATACTAAGATCCGGTTGTATAGGCTTGGTATTCCATCCTGCAATCTCTATCTCCCCAGCTTTTTTCTGTATTATGTCAAAAGAAAACTCAGATCCCTTGCCAAGTCTCGACCTGACGCTCAATCTGCTGCCCATTGCCTCTAACATCCTATTAACAACAACAAGGGACATGCCGCTTTGACCGTCTTTCTCTCCTGTGTTTTCAAAAGGATCGAAGATCTTCTTAAGGTCTGTATCACTTATTCCAACGCCTGTATCAGTAACTCTTATAGAGAACATGACAAGATCATGCCCTGTCTCATCAGTCTTGTCCAGATCTTCTATAAAAGCCTCAAGCGTAACCTTACCTTCATCTGTGTAGTTTATAGCATTGGTCAGGATCTCACCTATCATTTTGCAGATCTTCTCATTGTCACCAAGAAGGAGCCTTCCCTTTATACCGTGCTCCCTAAGTTCCATTTTCAGACCTTTTTTGTCAGCAATAGGTTCGAATATCTTGTACAAAGATGTTATAGCTATCTCTGCATCAAAGGTTTCTTCTATAAGATTGACATTACCTGATTCAAGCCTTGAATAATCAAGGATCTCATTGACAAGCCTAAGAAGTGACTTACCATAATCTCTTATATTCCTGGCGTAGGCTGTTATCTCTTCTTCTCTTGATTCGCGCAGGATCAGCTCATCCATACCCATGATGGAGTTTATGGGAGTTCTGATCTCATGGGACATACTGGCGATGAACTGGGACTTGGCTGATGATACTTCTTCTGCGACTATCCTGTCCCTTCTGTCTATTACATAAGAATGGATCATGTCAACAACTGCGCATACCATGATCATGATCATGCCAAGATTAACTATAGGAGTAGCAGGTGTGTCAGGCTTTATGGCAAAAAATACTCCCGCAATAATACCGGAAAAGGCAAATCCAAGATAACCGGATATCGTGATCTTATTTTCCACAAGTCTTTTTTTGAAAATATCTATAAATATAGTTATGAGCATGTAGATTGTAGACAAGACTGCTCCGGCTACAAGATAAGGCATTGTGAATATAAAGGCCACATGCCCCATATCATTAAGATAACCTGTAACCAACGATAATGATGCGACCATAAAGGCGCAGAACATATTGGACTTGTGATACCTTTTTTGCAAAAGGATATCAAGACTATATAAGAAAGGAATCGGGATCAGTGAAAAGATCATATAGGCAGCATCGGATGCAACGCTGATATTATAGAACAGGAGCTGCCTTAGGTGGGAATCACACACTTCCCATGAAGAATAGAGTAATACGCCAAGTCCCAGAAATATGAACCTGCGACTTGTCTTACTATAAATACTCACGATAAGGAGGATACTCAGAACTCCGATCGCTATAAAAAATACTATAAGAGGCAGTACAAACCCGGAATAATCCTTGATAGTGTAGTAATACCAGATTCCCATCTGATTGCCCATGACTACTTCATTGATATTATAGGCAAAAGAACTGTATGCAGAAGATCCGACTATCCTGATGTTTTTGCCTATGTCATCTTTGTGCAGCTGAACGAACAGATAGAAACTTGGAACAGTAGTCCTGCCATACTCTTCAAAGTTCCTGTAATAGGACTTTCTAAGTTGTCCATCTATATAGATGTAGATATTCTGACGGGTGCTTCTTATAGATAGCCAGGAATGCTCTGTAATAGAATCAGGGAGTGTGCTTTGTATTTCGAATCTGTTACTTCCGTCTTTCACAGCATCGCCCGGGACTTCTGCGGGCACTATACTTCCATCTGCAAGTACCTGTTCCCATCCTTGTGACAGCACACTATAAGAAAGCTCATTTTCAATGTAGTCATTGGATTTAAACAAACCACTTGAAAAGAGCTTAGCTGCAATTAAAACCAGCAAGACGTAGCATATAATTGATTCAAAACTGAATTTGGTCTTACTAATCATATCAAGCAATATATCGGTTTATCTTACTTGAAAACTTATAATAAAACATGCTCAAAAAAACTGCTGCCAGAACTTACGTCCTGACAGCAGTTTGCTTGATAAATCATCAGTTATTAAAAATTATTTCCAAATACCTACACGGTCTTCGGGAGCTACGTACATTCCGTCGCCTTCCTGGATATCAAAAGCTTCATAGAATGCGTCCATGCTGGATAATACAGCATTAACTCTGGCACGTCCCGGTGAGTGTACATCCATCATAAGGAGCATGCTTGCATATTCGTAAGTCATCTTCTCAGCCCACATGTTAGCATATGATACAAATGCTTCCTGAAGGGCATCCTTGTCATGACCGATGATCTGAGTTACTGCATACATACCACCAAGGTCAGCGATGTTCTCTGTGATAGTAAGAGCACCATCAACAGTTGAACCTGTCTCTACTGAAGGGAATACATCATAGTAGTCGATGATATCCTGACACATATTGGTATATGTGATGTACTCATCTTCTGTCCACCATGGGTTGTAGTTGCCGTTAGCATCATACTGTGATCCTGATGAATCAAATGCATGGCTGATCTCGTGACCGATTACTACACCGATAGCACCAAGGTTAGCTGCTTCTGAAGCGTCAGGATTGTAGAAAGGATCCTGCATGATACCTGCAAGGATTGTGATACCGTTGTTAGCAGGATCATAGAAAGCGTTGATAGTCTGAGGTGTAGCGATCCACTTTGTCTTATCAACTGGCTTTCCAAGAAGTGAAAGCTCATAAGCTACGTATCTCTGGTGCATTGTGATTGTGTTAGCTGTAAGTGATCCGCCCTCTTCCTTGCCGGCGATAGGAGCTTCAAGGCTTAAGTAGTAGCTGAAATCATCAGGATATCCAACTTTAACCTGAAGTGTATCAAGCTTGGCAATAGCTGCCTGCTTAGTAACATCACTCATCCAAGTCTGAGCACCAATGATGTTCTTGTACTCAGCGATGATCTCTGTGATCATGTTTGTAACTTCTTTTTTGGCTTCTTCTGAGCAGTAATTGTCTGTATAGAGAAGTCCATAGTTCCACTCAAGTGCTGCAGCAGTCTGAGCCATCCAGTAATACTCGTTAGGTCTTGCCTCTGTAATACCGTTGAGCTTGTTGCTAAGCTCTACTGTAAGATCATAAGCTGTCTGAGTTGTTATGGAAGCAAGGTCAGAAACGAGGACAGTTGCAGAATAGTCCTTGAGCACCTGAAGGTTATCTTCTGTAAGAAGGCTTGCGCACTCTGCAAACTTATCTTCATCAGGAACAAGGTATCTGTCCTGACCTGCAAATCCAAGAGCCTGCATATAGCTTGCCATATCAATAGATGGGAATGCAGCTATGATATCTGCTTCTGTATATACATTGTATATCTTCTCAATATCATAGTAGTCAGTTCTCTCAAGCTCTACAGAAGCAAGGTCTCTGGCAACCTTATCAGTATTGGCAACCATTCTCTGAGCATCAGCTTCTGAGAATCCGTTTACAACAAGAAGATTACCAAGATACTGATTATAAAGTTCAATATAAGCTTCATAGCCTTCTGTCTCATAGTAATCCTTGCCCATTAAAGAGTCGCCGGCGTCAGCTACAACTACATACTGTGTAGAGTCAAGATCGTCCTGTGATACATCAAATGAAGGAAGGATTGAACCATATCCACAGTCTACAGAGAGGCTCATTACAGCAGTAACATATTCTGTAAGATTCTGTGAATTTACAATAGCATCCAGATATGACTGGAACTCTCCAAGTCCATCAGCATTTCTTGCTTCTGTATCAGCATAAAGTTCATACAGATCATGAAGCTTCTGCTCAGGTGTTCCCTTTCCATAATTTTCTTTTGAATTAATTTCATTGAAGATCTCTTCCATCTGAACGTCCTGTTCATCAGAAAGTTCTCCAAACCATGACCACTGTGCACTTGTTGCAGGGATTTCATGAGAAGCGAATGTTGTTGCATTAACAACGTCATAGAAGTTATCCTTGTAGCTTGTGCCCGTAGCCTGAGACAGAGTTTCGAGCTGAGTCTCAATGCTTGTTGTAGCAACTTCATCAGCGAATGCTGTGATCGAAGCCTGAGGCACGATCATTACGGAAGCTGCCAGTATCACTGATAATAGTGATTTAGATTTAGATAATCTGAGCATATATCTTTGTCCTTTCTAAAATGTCATAACATCCTATTATAAGATGTTAATTGATAATCGCTACTCCTACAGTTTAGCAATATATATATTGGCTTGCAAGAAAAAAGTATATTAAAATTAAACTTTTTTAATCATTTTGAATATCTGCTGCAGCAAATGCCTGATATTCATATCTTAATACGATACTTATTTTTTTATGATTCATGACGATATAGATATAAGACGTACCAAGTCCACTCAAAAGGAACACTACGTATGAAAAAGAACACATCTGGCATTTCAATGTTAGTAATCATAACATGCTGTATATTTATAGCATGTTTTTTGATCATGCCTGTTTTCAATAGTATCATTACCCCAAATGCAAATATTAATTCAGATGGCAATTCACAAAGTGCCTACAGTTATGATTCGAATTCTTTCACTCATGTCCATGCGTCAGGTTCAAAGGATACTATAATTCCATTTAACATCCTATGCATATGTTCTTATAACTATTCTTATGATACTGTTCCACAGCACATACAAGGGATAGAAGCAGGACTTGGCGATCTTTCATATGAGATCACATATGAAAATATGGATGCCAAAAGATTCTACGAAGCGGATGATATCCAGGAGTTCTATAACTACCTTTCTTATAAGATTGATAAGATAGATGCACACTATGATCTTATTTTCGTAATAGATGATACTGCACTTAGATTTGTGATCAATTACAGGAACGAACTTTTTGGAGACGTTCCTGTAGTATTCATGGGTATCAATTCTGTTTCTGATGCCACAACTTCTGCTGCTCTTCACAATGTTACAGGTATATCAGAGACTCTTGATTTCGAATCCAATTATGATCTTATGAAAGCTCTTTTTCCTGACAGAAATGAGATCGTAGTATTATGTGACGGATCCAATACAAGTTCCGGCGAGTATGTGGAATTTTTGAAGTTCACGGAAAATCACCCCGAGATCAGCTATAGAGTCCTTAATGCTTCATATTATACGCAAAAAGGGCTAAAAAGGGCTCTGTCAGAGCTTGATAATAACAATATAATCTACTATCTTGAATTCTCTCAGGATGGAGATGGCAACCTGTATACTATCAACTCAGCTTCCTCTTTTGTTGATAATAATGTTACAAATGTGCCTGTGATAAGACTTACTATGGCCAATTGTACAAACAACATCTTAGGTGGTATATCGTATTCGTATACACATGCCGGAGAAGTTGCAGGCAAGATGGCAGGCAAGATATTAAATGGTGTAAGTGCTGACAATATCGCGCTTATCAGTGATACCATAACCGAAAGCTACTTCTACCAGGACAAGATGGATGAGTTCGGTATCAAGTCATCCCAGCTTCCGGCAGATAGCTATATTGCCAACGAAAGATTCAATCCTATCCGCTACTATCAGGAGAATGCTCTTATCCTGAACCTGATAATACTTATTATCATACTTTTGTTCATAATAATAGTCATTCAGGCCAAGGCCAACCGCCAGCACGAACGTATGCTCAACAACGATTATCTGACTCAGATACCTAACCGTCATTATATCAATCAGAAGATCGATCAGCTCAATTCTACTTTCACGCCTTACGGACTCGCCATGATAGACGTAGATCACTTCAAAGACATCAATGATACCTATGGACACCTTGTGGGTGATGAAGTTCTCGTGGAGATAAGTACCAGATTTTCAAGTATAGCATCCAAATATATCACCTTCGCCAGAATAGGTGGTGATGAATTCATGATGCTCATAACAGGTCCCGAAATAGACAATGCCGACAATATATGCCGGCAGATTCAAAATATAATACGTAATGCAGTTGTCATTAATAAGAAAAAACTGGAAATAACCCTTAGCATAGGCTGTGCTCTGTATCCTTCTGATACCAACGATCCTACTCAGATCATGGCTCTGGCCGACAGGGCTCTGTATTATGTAAAAGAAAACGGAAGAAACGATTATAAACTATTCGGCGACCTGTAAGCTTCCGTCTTCAGATAGCACATATGTTCCGTAATTGTCTACCAGTTCCTGCACCATATTGTCACTTGTTATCTCTACAGGTTCAAGGAGAAATGCGGGAACTACTATCTTGCCATTATCATATGACTGGGTATCATAGACACATTCATAGTCAAGATTCCAGCTATCTATCAGGGACTGTGACATCACTTCCCCATGATACAAAGAGTCTACGAGCATGACAGTCACATAGGCTTCATACGCCAGATTCTTGTAAACATCCATAGACTGTCTTCCATCCATAAGTCTGCGCAGGTTCTCTACATCACAGTCCTGACCTGTTATCACCACATCATTGCCACCATTATAACTGTCTCTGATCGCATCCTGTACTCCAATAGATGTAGAATCATTGGAACACAGCACAGCATCAAGTTTTCTGTCACCGGAATAATAAGAACCTATCAGGATCTGAAATCTGACATTAGCAGTCTCTGTTGACCACTGAGAAGTTGATACTGTATAGAAATCACACTGGCCTGAGGGAACATTCAAAGTCCCCTTGTCTATATATGGCCTTAAGACATCCATTGCTCCGTCAAAAAAGAATCTTGCATTATTATCAACAGAATCTCCTGCTGTAAACTCTATGTTATAGATCTTGCCTGTAACTTTATCAAGTTCCAGAGCATTCTTTATATACTCTCCCTGAAGTCTTCCCACCTGATAATTGTCAAAAGATACATAAGCACTCACATACTCTGTGTTACATATGAGTCTGTCATAGGCAACAACCGGTATCCCGGCTTCATAGGCTCTCTCCATGACTTTACCAAGTGACAGTCCATCAACTGCACCTATCACCAGCACATCAACACCATCATCTATCATCTCATAGATGGCGTCAATCTGAGTATCTATAAGGTTTCCGGCATAGTGCAGATCAACTTCATATCCAAGTGCTTCAAATGATGCTTTTAGATTGTTGCCATCACGGGTCCATCTCTCAAGATACTGAGTGGGCATACTGATACCAATCTTGTCAATGCCGTCTTCTGAGTGGGTATCGACTATTCTTGTATCGTCTGTATCAGACTGTGCTGTATTATCCGGCGCGGAAGTCTTTGAAGCAGTCGAGCACGCTGACACCATAAGGCTTAATGTAATGGGAGCTATCAGATATCTTGTATAATGCCTATTAGAAAGTACCATATACGATCACCCTTTCTGTAAAAGAAGCTGGATCTTGCACTCAATTTATGATCAATAGAAAAAGTATACCGCTATGGATATCGGATTAATACGCGAATAACTGTAGGTTATGGGGGAGATTTCGTATGTATTTAGGTTATCGCTGCATTCGGATTTGCCGGCGAGGGATGTTTAGTAATAGTTTTAGCATCTTGATAGTTTTATTTGCAGACTTCCCACTTGGACGGGCCGGCATCCCCAAAGTCTTTACAGGGGCAGGCAGTATATAAATCATTTCCACGCTGTTAATCGCTTTATGAATTCATGGCATGATATCTGTAGCTTTTTATTCTGGGGTCCAAACTCGCTTCGCTCAGACAGGTGGACCCCTGGCAGAATAAAAAACCACAGCTATCACGCTCATGAATTCTATAAAACAATTAAAAAGCGTGGAAATGATTTATATACTGCCTGCCCCTGCAAAGACTTTGGGGATGCCGGCCCGTCCAAGTGGGAAGTCTGCAAATAAAACTCTCAAAGATGCTAAAACTATTTATAAACAGCCCTCGCCGGCAAATCCGAATGTTGGTAAACTTATTTATATATCAGTGATCTATGTGTTTACATATTTCATCTACCACTTTTAAATCTGCAGGGAGCCAGGATACGCTGTAGAGCTCATCTAAGGGAAGCCACTTGGCAGCTTCGTGCTCTAGGAGGGATAATTCGCCCTCAGCTACTGCCACATAGAAGCAACTCATGTGGAGATGGAAGGTGTCGTAGTCGTGGTCTACTACGCAGGCAAGTTTGTGAACTTTTATTGTTGCGCCAAGTTCTTCTTTGATTTCACGAACAATAGCTTCTTCGGGAGTCTCTCCTTCTTCTATCTTGCCTCCGGGGAATTCCCAGCCATCCTTGAACTCGCCGTAGCCTCGTTGTGTTGCAAATATTCTGGATATATTATCATAATCATCGCAGATGATAGCTGCGACGACGTTTACTGTTTTCATATACTACTGTGTCTCCTGCCTTTTCTTTCAACTTAGTTGCATAATATCGTTTTTTCTAGATTAGTTAGATAGTTATTTTATGATCTCCTGCCCTTTACTTAAAGTCACTTGAATAACTCCATTTGACGTAGATGCCAGTTCAAATTGAGGTTCATATATCCAGTTACCTTTGGCATCGACAATTCCGTATTTCCCATCTGTAGTCTTTACAGCAACCATAACTTCGCCTTTTTCTAACTTATTGTAGTTATCGGAACGTAACACTTCAATATATTCATATTCAAAGTCAAGTAACAGATTACAGTCCTGATCATAAAGTCCATACAATCCTGATACCTCATCCTTAACAGCTACTATCTCCATACTTATATCAGAATCAGTAATTCCAAGGTATTCGCCTTTGTAGTTATATACCTTGGAACCACTCATTCCATCAATACTTACTTCGATCATATTATTATTTATATGCGCGAAGTTAACTGTATCATTAATCTCTCCCACTGTACTTCCATCATACATAATAGTCAGATGATTGTTTTCGAGCATTACCAGGAGTGTTTTGTCGTAAACCGTTGCTACCTCCACATTATATAAAAAGTCATTGAATTCCTTAATGATATTTCCACTTGCATCTATAACATAATCTTTCTCTTTATAGTCTACATAATTCTTGCCCAAGAAAAGGTCTCCTCCAAGATATTCCAAACTACCAAAATGGAATTCTTCCGGGAGGCTATCCGGCTTTAGGACAACCCACATATTATTGGCAAATTCGAAATACAGCATATCTTCATCAGAAGCATATCGATAAGATCCTTTATCATAATTATCCTTTATGCCTTCATATAACCTATAGTTCTGCGGCTCAATAACATTTTCACCATTCTTAGTTACAACACCAGTCCTGTTATCATTCGTAATGACTATGTATTTATCACCCATCTCTTTAGTATACATGTTATGTCTTAAGATTTTTTTATAATTAAAATCAATCAAAGTCTCTCCGCATATATCAATAACACCATATTGATCATCTAATACGGCAATCATGTATCCTTGATCATAATGCTGTGATTCAAGTTCAGAATATTTGAAATCAAGCCGGATATTACCAAAGCAATCAATTACTCCGTATTTGTCATTAGTTTTTGCAATATAAAAATCACCCGAACCATCTATATCTTCCAAATAGTCATAACTATTATCCGATAGCAATTTTCCATCCGGATCACAGAAATAATACTTACCATTCTGATCTTCTATTACGAAAATATATGGCATATCATTATCTTCTTCCTGATTTACAAGCTTTATGGATTTGTAAGAAGCTCCAAGAATATCATTAAGCTCAAAGTCAAGAAGTCTATAATTAGATTCTTTATCTTCTACTACAATTCTCCGAACTTGTTTTTCTACCGAGATACTTGTATATACCGGCTCAAGAAGCTCCTGCCCCTTATAATTATATATTCCATAACGTTTATCCTCTGGATCAACATAATCAGAGCCATCTGTATCATCTATTTCTACAATCATAAAGTCATCTTTAAAATCGATATTACCGTAATACGGCCCTATTATTGCATTTCCTTCATAGTCATATAATGAATAAAAGCATGTGTAGCCTTCAAAACTATGAGCAAAAATAAAGTCATCTTTAAGTTCAATATATTCGTAATCAGGTTCGATCAGTATATTATAATCAAGATCAATTACTCCTAATTCTCTCCGGTAATATGATCCTTTGTTAACTATTATGATTCCCTTGTCTGCATAACTGACATCTATTCCCTGGTACTCCGGGGATAGAATCCAATTCCCGCGTATATCAGCTATCCCATATCTACCTGTTTTTATGTCAAATAAAAACAGCTTTCCATCATCCATACCGAAGGATCTATTATCAACCACCTCTGATTTAAAACTATTTTTCTTTGCCATCTGGTATATAACATCTTTCTTAGGGGAATTATAATAGAAATCATCCCAAAAAGAGCGTATGTATCCTGCATTTGACATATTTTCAGGTATACTATTTTCATCGGAGTCTATATCATAACTACCATTTACAACTCTGTATAATTCACTTCCTTCTTTCCAATGATTCGAATAAGTATATCCTATATTGGGATAATTCTCTGTATCCAAAGGAGTAGCGCTTGAAATAGAAGCAATAATATTCCCTTCCCTATCAAGTATGTATCTTTCTTCTCCAGCATCAAAGGAATTCATATATAGCAGAAATCTGCCCATTATAAATGCTGCGATAATAAAAAAAACCGATATTATTATATTTACCAATAATTGTTTTTTTATCTGACTCATATTTTAACCTCAGTTTTTCTGCACTACATAGCGTATCAAGTAATATAACCTTATAATTTGCCATATTAATATACAAATAACTGCGAAGGCAAAAAGAATAACAATATATATGCCGAGACCATTTATATCTATATTTATTTCAAGTATTTTCAAAAATAAAAAAAGAGCGACCATTAAATTACAAAAAAACAAACAGTCTTTTAATGCTCCACCAGTTTTATTGATCATTACATATAAAGCCAATGATTCAGTCAAAAATTCAACTAAAAAAAATAAACTATATGCTACTAATAGAAAATTTCCCCCATAGTTGTACTTGCCATGCATACACACTGTAAAAACAAATTCCAGTAAACAAATACCTGCGTAGACTATAAAAAACTTGCTGGACTTTATACGCTTTTCATCTGCCCTGAATACATATAGCACATTATACGCAAAAAGAAGGATAACAATTATCCTTACTATATCTATTATGTAGCCGTACAACACGCTTCCCTTATCCGTGATACTGAGATATGTGTACAAAACAAAACTAATTGGAATGTATATGGCATAGATTAGTGAAATACACTTAGATACCACATTAGAGATTATTAGACCTATTCGATTATTCTTTTGTTGCATTGTTATAAATCCTGTCCTCACATTAAAACTTAAATAAATAAAACCATTATATTCTAGCGTAGCTTTCTGCTTTTTACAACTTTACGTTATGCCATGACAAAAGCTCCTGATATAGTGATAATTAATTTACCATACCAGGAGCCTGACGTCTTATCTAAGCTTCTTTTTGTATCAGCAGCCTTTTCTGCCACTCTTATGATCGTCTATAGAGCAGGCATCCGGAGACCCATACTCAACAAGTCCTGCATCTGCTGGATCGATCGATACCCTGCCATCTTCAAATACAAAGGCAGGAATTCCTACATCTCCAATCTCTTTGCAATGATCAAACACAGGATTGGTATCACGTAGCCTTGTAAAAGCGCTCATATTACGAATATTCTCACCAATATTTATATACTGGAATTCATCTTCTCTACCCTTGATCTGTTCGTGTACAAAATCACAATACGGGCAAGTTGGCATTCCATAAATCTTGATCATATATACCTCCTTAACGCAATCATAGCTGCAGTTCCATTTTCATACATCTTTAACCTCATGTTGCGAGAGAAAAAGAATCATTTTAGCAGATTTGAAAACTCCAGTGCCTTACCAATATCTCCGTCGACCTTGAGCTTACCAACAGTAAATGCCGCCACCGGATCAAGTTTACCCGATATAAGCTTATCAAAATCATCAGACTTCATGGATATGGCACAATTCCTGTCATGATAATCATAAGGCTCTACATTCACCTTATGATCCTTAACCTCAACATAGAACATCCCCGGATCACAATCCGTCAATGTAACCTGTACCGCCAGAAAATCAACATTAGATACATCCGCATCTGCAGCCAGCTTACGCACCTTAGATATAACAGTTTCAAGATTCATTTTATGTTACCCCCTTGTATAGTTACTATACCCAAACATGTATATCTATTATATACTTCAGCGTCCTTTCCTGCCACACTTGTATTATACTATGATGAAAAGCCATGGAATATACCGACCATTCATAACAATCTCCATTCTACCGCCCTTGGCTAGCGGTACTAACATGGTTAATACCATTATGAAACATTGCTAGGAACAATATCACATTTCAGTAATAATATGCCATTATAAGCCTCATTACCTGCTTGGCTGTTGCTGTCAGGTTATCCTTGGCATTCTGAGGATTCATGGCTTCTTCAAGAGTTGTTATACCTCTTACTATCGGGAAGAAAGCATCTATTCCTTTTTTATTGCACTCTTCAGCGTCCATTTTTACCGCACCTGCGAATGCTATTACTTTCTTGTTGTATTTCTTGGCAAGCCTGGCTACTCCTATAGGAGCCTTGCCCATTGCTGTCTGATGGTCAAGCATTCCTTCGCCGGTCACTACAAGGTCGGCATCTTGTATATAGTCTTCAAGTCTGGTTTCTTCTATGACTATGTCTATACCTGGCTTTAATGTCGCATTTGTAAATGTCTTGAAGGCATATCCCATTCCACCTGCTGCCCCTGTACCGGGATATTGCGGGTCTGCATTTTCTTTAATATCACGACATATTGATGCATAGCGGCTTAGCCATCTATCCATGTCCTCGATCATGGAAGGTGTTGCACCCTTCTGAGGGCCATAGATCACGCTGCAGCCATTAGGACCGCATAGAGGATTGGTCACGTCGCAGGCGATCATAAACTGACATTCCTTAAGCTCAGAGATGACGCCATCTTCATCAATGGTCTTAAGATCTTTTAGGCCGATCGCACCTCGAGGGATCTGATCTCCTTTTTCATCAAGGAGTCCATATCCCAGCGCCTGGAGCATCCCTACTCCGCCATCATTGGTAGCGCTGCCTCCTATTCCTATTATGAATCTGCGACAGCCCTTATCTATCGCATCTATGATCACTTCCCCCACGCCATATGTAGTTGCATGAAGCGGATCAAGATCATCCTTTGGTATTAATGTGATGCCGGCGGCTCCGCTCATCTCTATAACTGCGGTCATTGTCTCTTCTATCACCGCATAAGTACAGCTTACAGGTATTCCCAAAGGACCTGTGACTGTTATCGTATAAAGCCGTCCATTCATGCCCTCTGCAAGAGCTTCTACTGTACCTTCTCCGCCATCAGCAAGAGGACATACTACTACTTCTGCACTATTATTTACACTTCTAAAGCCGCTTGAAACCGCATAACCTGCTTCAAGGGATGATATACTTCCTTTAAATGAATCGATTGCTGCTACTATTTTCATAGGCCGTATCCCGGTTTTCTTTTTTATTTTTTAAATCTTAGCCATCTCACCTGCCATATTGATGGAGTAATAGTCACGGATTTCCTTGACGTCCTCAGTCATTCCCAAGATCCACATAAGCTTTGTAAGCGCGGCTTCGCTTGTCATATCACGAGCTTCGAGAGCGCCTATTGCCATAGCTCTTTTGCCGGTCTCGTATACATCCATCTTGGTGCCTTCGTATCTGCACTGGGTACCTACTACCACGGTCATGCCTTCCTGTATGACCTTATCAAGTGCTCCTATAAAATCATGCTTTATAAATGGCATACCTCCGATTCCGTAAGCTTCGATATATAAGCCTTTATAGCCCTGACCCGCGATGGATTCGATAAGACTTCTATGGATACCCGGGAACATCTTGAGCATGCAGACCTTATCAGAATACGTGTTGGATAGCTTGAATATTCCTGTTCGCTCAGGAACAGCTGCTGTCTCGATCTTCATACCAAGAGAACTGATGGTTGCTATATTAGGATAATTGATACTCTCAAAGGCATCGAAACTAAGCGACCTTACTTTGGAGGCTCTGCATCCTAATATAACCTTCCTGTTGAATGCCACAAATACTCCAGGGATCCTACTGGCTGCCATATGGATAGCACATCTGCAATTCTCCATGGCATCAGCCACAGGGTTAGTTATGGACAGCTGCGAACCTGTGATAACTACAGGGATATTGATATTCCGTAGCATGAATGAAAGCATGGATGAGGTATATGCAAGTGTATCAGTTCCATGTATTACTACGATTCCGTCATAATCATTCCTACATTCACTGATCCTCTTAGCAAGTTCACACCAGTCTTCCGGGAAAATATTAGCACTGTCCACAGAGCAGAAATCTTCAATCTCTATGTCAGTGTCTCCTGACACCATCTGAAGCTCTTTTTGCATATCATGTATAGACAGTCCGGGGATAAGCCCGTTTTTCTTCATAACAGAAGACAGGGTACCGCCTGTATTTATTATTAGTATTTTTCTACTCATAGATCATCCTTCTTGATTCTTCTTATCTATTTACTTGACTTTATCATATTCTATAGATTTTTAAAAATACATTTCTTATTCAAACCACTAAATACTTAGTAGGTTGAGTTTCTTATAAAAAATCTGCCTGAAGCTTTTATCGAACGATGTAAGAAATCAGATATACAATAAATATACAACAAATATTAAATTCTTCTCTTCTTCTCTGCTATTTTTGTGGTACTATAGTTATTGCCCCAAAATCATTACCGGAGATTTACATGAGATCAGAAGAGTTCATATGCCCTAGCTGCGGCAGATCAGATATTATTAAGACCAATAGAAAGATAGTGCGTTGCAAATACTGTGATACTCTATTAACTGTAGAGTATGATCCTGAAGATACAAAGATTTCGAAACCAAAGGCACCTGCTCAAGACTTCAAAGGTCAGAAAAAACAAAAGCTCGTCTCCTGGATACTTATCGGTATCATATGTGCCTTATTAATATATTACTATTGTTTTAATTCCAAAACCCAGGCTATGAACTTCTCTGATAGTGAGAATCCAACCGGAACAGAAGCTAGTACCAATATATACGAAATAGGTTATGTTTCAAAACTATCCGAAATCCCTGAAGACACCTTTAACAGCTTTGAAGATACGGCTTTAGACGCAGTATCTTCAATATATCTATCTACTATGGACACCATCGCAATGGTTGGCGAGCCGGAGTGCATAGGAGTATACCTTTTGTGTAATAAAAATGATGATACTAACTTGCTCTATTATGCATATCATGTCACATGGGGGAGAACTCTTAAAAACGGCGATGTTGAAACAGTAGAAGCTTATCCAGCATTTTATTTTACCAATATAATGCTGATGTCTGATGGCAGCGTCCAATCCGACTTCAAGACATGGAATGAAAACCCTTCTATCGTTCTTGGCAACAGTTTCGTATTTGGATATAATTCTAAAATCGATTTCTATAATAAATGCATCTCGTCAAGACCGGACTATAAAGTCAAAAAGAAATGATGATATAAAGAAATCCCCATCATGCATAGCATCAAACCTGACAACTTCTATTAACGCAGTCCTTATTGCCACACATACTGCACATGCCTTTTTTGTGAACCTTATCTTTGCTTAGGTCTGCCTTGAACAGAACGCTCTTTTTGGGTGTCAGAACATATGCATTATTGTATCTTATCTTCTTCTGACCTAGCTTTCGCATGATATCAGGCATAGTCTGCAGCGGAAGTCTCTCATCTCCCACAAAGGTGTAATCTCCAACATACATGCCTGTCAGTTCATGAATTCTGTCATCTATGCCCTCATAAGCTTTATCAAGAAGCTGTATTCCAAGACAATCAATGATATATGCCTTTTGGATATCTCCTTTTTTAAGGAAGCTGTCCTGAAGGCTGTCAATTCCTCTTCCAAGGCTGGCTATGACATATATGCTACCTTTTTCGATCACATAATGGAAGATGGCATGCACCCGTGGATAAAGCTGTTTGTAGAGACGCACTATATCTTTTTTATCATTATCATTAAAATGGTATCGTCTGATGAGATCTGACAGGCAGTTCTCATCAAGCGATACTTCTACAGGTTCGAAATACATTTTCAGTTTTCTCCGAAATCATATCTTTTTATTTCGCAGTTTTTTATTCCACATGATGAAAACTCTTCATTACTCATCTCGCGGAAGTATGATTCGACCATTCTGGTTATCCCGTTATGAGCTACCAGTATCACTTCCCTGTCTCCTTCTTTGATATCATCAAGGAGATTATAGATCCTTTGGGCAAGATGAAGCATTGATTCGCCTGTTCCAAACCTGCTCGCCATGTCTTTTTTGGCTTCATGAAACTCCTTGCCGTCTCTTGGAGTTGATTCATACTTGCCAAAGTTCTGCTCTTTGAGTCTTGGCTCAACTTCCATAGGGATTCCTGTTATTTCTGATATATGCCTTGCAGTCTCCTTGGCACGAACTAAAGGTGATGTAAGTATTATATCTGCCTTTATTCCCATTTCAAGAATCTTCCTACCGGTCTCGATTGCCTGCTCATGCCCTTTTTGAGTCAGTTCAATATCCGTAGCTCCGCATATCTTGTTCTCAACATTCCAGACAGTTTCGCCGTGTCTTATAAAATAAAAATGATCCATTGATCCTCCCTGTAAAGCTTTGCTTTGTATTTAATGAGCATACCACAGCCCGCCTTATACTTACAACCAGGATGTTCAGAAGGATGCTTTACTAATTTATAACTGACTTCGCACTTTGGTGATACTGCACCGTCCAAGTGGGAATTTTGAGATCTCTAAATCTATGAAGCTGTGATCCTCTTTATGTCTATCGGCAATTTCTTTTAAATAACGCAGAATCTGCCGCCGGCCTAGGGGCCACGCGGCAGATTCTGTTTGCCTTGTGTGTTTACTTTTTTATCGGGGGATGTATAAGCTTCTATGATCTTTTGCTATCTTATATTACCTTTCATTGACTCTTTTAACCTTTTCAGATACGTCTCTGGATCCTGCTATAGCTCCTGCGAGGATCAACAGCCACCACCAGAACAGATCTTTCTTCTGAGTATTCTGAGTTGTAGGGAATGCTGTCTTAGCACTTGCTTCGTCGTCTATGATCTTAGGTGCTCTTGGTACTACTGTATCTGAAATTTGCGCCTGTGCTGTCTGTGTCTCTTCTATAGCGGCTTCGATAGAGTTAAGATCTTCGATCTGAGGCATCTCTATACCTGCTGCAAGTATAGCTTCGCCATCTTCTATTGTAGTAGCTCCTCCAATTAGCTGTGCGTCTCCTATAACCGATGTTTCTGTAACAGGAGTCATAGCTATCATCTCAAGTGCTGCCTGGTCTATTGTTACTTCCTGTGCTGCGGTTTCTGCATCTGCTACTGCCATGTTATCTGCTGTAAGAGTTTCATCAGAAGGTGCTATAGCTGTCATAGCTACTGCAACAGCCTCATCTGAAGGTGCTGCTGGTGTTGCAGGTATTACATCTTCTGCGATCACATCTGCTGCCATCGGTACTGCTACTTCTTCTATAACCACTTCAGTTCCTGCTGTTTCTGCACTTGGAGCTTCTGTACCAGGAATTGCATCTGCTACTATAGCTTCATCTCCTGTAAGGCTAAGTGCTATCTCATCAAGCTTTTCATTAAGAGTATTAAGTGTAGCTGTAGCCTCTTCTACTTTTGCATTTGCTCCTGCAAGCATTGCATCAAGGTATGCTATAGTTTCACGAACTGTCATGTTGTTAAGGACATCTGCCTGATCCTGTGTTACTTCGATTCCAAGATATGTTGCCACATCGTTTACGCCAAGAGCATCTACTGCTTTGAGAACAGGATTGCCATGTTTATTTTTAAGTGTTCCTATAGCTCCTTTGAGCTCGTCTACTTCATCCTGGGCCGACTCTACAGCTTCTTTAGTGTCAGTTACTACTGAGCTAAGTGCCTGATACTGATCTGCTGTAGCATCTGCATTTGCAAGGAATGTTTCAAGGTCAGGAGCATTGGATGTATCGATTATATATTCACCGCCGCGAACTTTGCTGTTAGCTGCCTGTACTACTTCTGTAACTACAGTTCCTGCCAGCTCTTCATTTTCCTGCGTAAATACATATCCATCAGGAGTCTGTACTACGTCGCCTCTTTCTATAGCAGCATTCAGCTCTTCTCTTACCCAGTATGTCTTGTTATTATCAGCATCCTCATATACGAATACATCTAATTGGCCTGAATTAGCCATGCTCGTTAATTCATTTCTGGTAAAAGATGCTCCGTCATAATAATCGAAGAGATGATTATTAGCTTCGATCTCATCTTGAGACTTCTCATATACTACGATCTGCTCGCTGGTTCCAAGATTGCTATATCTGTTTTTGGAAAGCTTCTTGTCAGCACGGTCGTAATTGAAGAATCTTGTAACTTCATTGCCCTGAGAATCTGTGTAGGTAAAAGAGTAATAATTGTAATCCTGTGTATCGAAAGAATCCGGTCTATCAACAACTACTGTATCAGGGTCTATCATCTCTACTTCCATCTGAGGAATGATATAATTAACTACCAGAAGCTTTAGATAAGCTCTCTGAGAAGCCCAATCACATTTAAGTGTTGCATTATTGATAGCATCTGCTGCTGCCTTCTCATAATCAAGCTTGTTCTGTGCTTCTTCAAGAGCACTTTCGATATTTTCTACAGTTTCCTGTGCATTGGCAAGTGCATTTTCTGCTTCTTCTACGTTTCCTTCTGCTGCATTTACAGCTTCTTCATACTTAGCTTCTGCTTCAAGGAGCGCTTGCTTAGCGTCATCATACTGCTGTGTCATCTCATCGATGTACGCCTGCTGCTGATCTACTGTTTCCTGAGTCTGAGCTACAAGAGTCTCAAGTTCTGTATATGTATCTCGTGCCACGTCTTTGTCATCAGTATTTTCAATTGTTTCAACAAGTTCATCTGCCTTGGCATTTGTATCTTCTACAAGACCTGCCATGTTATCAGCTGTAGTTACAACTTCATTGACAGCTTCTACTGTCTCTACTGCTGCTTCATTTGCAGTTGTATCATATACTGCTGCTTCCTCAACCTGTGTGCTGACTTCTTCAACTGTCTCAGAAGCTTCCTGGATATTCTCTACAAGCTGATCTTCCTGAGCCTGTGCTACTTCTTCTGCAAGATTTTCAACTGCAGGAGAAGCGATAGTGCCGCCATCATCAGGAGTAACTGTCTCGCTCATCTGAGTCATCATCTCTTCTGCGCTTGATGCTGCTGTATCAACTGCTTCTGTAGTCTCCTGTACCTGCTCTACAACCTGCTGTGCAGATTCCTGAACTTCGGACGCGGGAGCTTCTACGTTCTGCTCTACAGTTTCATTTGGAGTATTAGCATCGGCTACAGCATCTTCACTTTCTGCATAAGCAGTGATCCCTGTATTTAAGGCCATCATTGTAGAGATGCCTACAGTCAAAGCGAAAATAATTTTGTTATCCTTCTTGTTCTTCATCATAGTGTCTCTCCTTTCATAATTGGCGGCATAATGAAACTTTGTCATTATGAAGAGAATAGTTGTTACTTACATCTCACTTGGCATCCTGAGGTGATATGTGTTCGAACAGATATTCGAGCACATCCTGTGTGAACCTTTTAGCTGTGAAGGCCACTAACCTCTTACCGTCATCGGCATCTTCCTCTCGTACTGCATCTGCGTACATGATCAGCGTCTCTGCTACTATGATCACGCTCTGCCCTAGAAGAGAAGGAGTGTCTTTTGGAACTAATATCGCTATACCAAGCGGAGAGATATTTTTTGTGGTTCCAATATATTTTTCAGCTGAATCCGGAAGTACTATTACACTTTTACTTTCATAATCAACTCGACTTAACTGTCTTCTTTCTTCAATCATCAATCCATACCTCCAAACATTCACCATCAAACATATTATCCTCTGCTTGTTTAATCATATTTCGGCTCGATTTTGTAATAATATCATAGTTTGTGATGAATTTTATTAGCTTTTTTAATTATTTTGCGATTCCAGCGTTTTCCTATGATTGTACCCATTTTAAAAATTCAGTTTCCACAGCACCGCGTATTATTCCGCCAAAATTTTTTTTTAAAAAATAGCGTTTCTTGTCTAATAAAAGATTTCTTATGTACTCAAACTTCGCACTAGCCAAACATACGCCAGCCCTTGAGGCAGTGCCGATGCGGATAGTTTATAATGCATTTTCATATCTTGAAGGTGTTATAATTCAGGGCATGATATCTGGATTTTTATATTCTAGGGTCTGAAACTCGCTTCGCTCAGAAATGCAGACCCTAAGAAGAATATAAAAATCCAGCTCTCATGCTCCTGAATTTTATAACACCTTCAAAAGATATGAAAATGCATTATAAACTATCCGCATCGGCACTGCCTCAAAGGGCTGGCGTATGTTTGGCAAATGCGAAGTTTGAATCACTTTATTAAAATCTCAACTTCCAAAAATTATTTTCCACAAATAAACCTTTCCCTAAAAAACAGCTATTATAATCTTCTTCCAAAAGCAATAAAAAATCCCATCAGCCTCTAACCATCTGATGGGAATCGCATATTTGTATTTGATTTCTAAAACTTCCCACTTAGACAGGCCGGCATCCCCAAAGTCTTTACTGGGGCAGGCAGTATATATATCATTGCCATGCTTTTAATAGTTTTATTAAATTCATGAGCGTGATAGATGGAGATTTTCATTCTGCCCGGGGTCCACATGTCTGAGCGAAGCGAGTTTGGACCCCAGAATGGAAAGCTCCAGCTATCATGCCATGAATTATAAAACTATTAACAGCTTGGCAATGATATATATACTGCCTGCCCCAGTAAAGACTTTGGGGATGCCGGCCTGTCCAAGTGGGTAGTTTTATCTATTTATCCAATACTTCTTCAAATTCTTTTTCAGGCATCGGTTTATAGAAATAGTAGCCTTGTATGTAGTCGCAGTCGTAGCTTTTAAGGAAATCAAGCTGCTCTTTGGTCTCAACACCCTCTGCAGTAACCGTAGCACCTATCATATGGGCAAGACCTATCGTCGTTATGATTATGGATTCTGCCTTTTCATTAATACCTATCTTTCTGATAAATCCCAGATCCAGCTTGATGATATCGAAATTGAAATCTTCAAGCATGGACAGAGAACTCATACCACTGCCATAGTCGTCCAGAAGGATACGTATACCATTGGCCTGCATGTTATTAAGATACTCCATAGCCTTAACTTCAAGATCCGTATATGCTGATTCTGTAACTTCAAATCTGATCATAGACGGGTCTATGTTAAGATCTTTGATTCTCTCCATTATACTTTCTATAAAAAAAGTATCGTAGAAATCAACTCTCGATAAGTTAATAGCGCATGGGACAACTTTTTTCTTCTGATATGATCGTCTTGCTGCAAATTCCATGCCACGGTTCACTATGAAGTTATCAAGCACTGAGATCTTACCTTCAGACTCTATTACAGGTATAAAATCTCCGGGAGATACCATGCCAAAGTCCTTGTGGTGCCATCTTATCAGCATCTCTGCGCTGACGATCTCTCCGGTCTTAGCATCTACTATAGGCTGGTAATAAGGTTCAAACTCATTCTCGTACAGCCCTCTTTCAAAATCCGCCAGAAGGAATCTCTGCTTAACATAATTTTCCTTCATATAATCATCATAATACGCATAGAGAAGGCTTCCTTTACCTGTCTTGATGTTCTTCTCAGCAAGTTTGGCTCCTGCTATAAGATGCGCCACATTCATATTCGAATTATGTATTGCAAAAATACCGCAGCGTATCTCATAGTTGTATTCCTTGTTCTCTATTCTGAACACCTGATTGCACAAGGCATTGAGATTCTCTTCATTAAGGTTCTTGTCTTCTGTTATGAGGACAAAGTGATCGCTCTCAAGTCTTCCCATTATGACAGGTTTTAGGTATTTTCTAATAACATCTCTTGTCTGGAATATTACAAGATCTCCGCTCTTGTCGCCAAACAGCTCGTTGACTGCCTTAAATCCGTTGACATTGGTATATACCAAAGAGAACTGTCCCTTCTCAGAGAATTCAGATATAAATAGCCTTGCCCTGTCCATGAATCCTGTTCTTGTATACTCGTCCGTCATCCAGTCGTGGTCTATGGATGTAGTGATATCGATAAACAGGAACATCAGCCAGTCAGGATATCCCGGTACCTCCTTGACCCTGATATTCTTGGCACGTCTTCCAAGCGGTGTATCTATATGAACCGTTCGTACGAAATTGCCTCTTTCTGCAAGCTCATCTCTGATAAAAGACAAGTCGCTTTCATTGACGAAGGCATCTCTCTCATCATCTACTATCCTCTGAGCTATCCTGAAAAAGATATCCTTGTACGTAAGCTTGGCTCCTTCAAATACGCTAAGAAGCTTTTCATCAAGATGATATATCTCACAGACATCATTGGTCGTATTGACAGTCATAACGATGTCATACCCTTCTGATAGAAGCGCTCTGACAACGGGCTGTTCTATAACGCCCATATAAGGGATGATCGGACCTTCCTTGAGGGGTGATATAGTTCCGTCTTCGATGACCTGTCCTACTCCTTTGAATTTGGTCTTGCCGTTTTTGGATTTAAAATAGCTACCGTCTTCGACCAGGTAGAATCTCCTGCCATAACTGTCAGGAAGTACGATATCTTCTATGAATCTAAGGCCGTCAATAACTGCATCCTTCATAGTCTTGGCATGAGGAATCATGTCGATATTGGTCAGATCGAGTCCATCAGTAAAGCGGACATAGTTAGGATCTGCAGCTTCGCCTTCAAGTTCCGGTATAAGATATACATCATATGCAGCATTAATAGAACCGGCACTAAGTCCTATGATTATGCCGGGATAGTCTGTCAGCGCATCTTTGAGTCCTATACGTTTCATGAAAGCCAGCTGCGTAGGCGCATGACCGCCTCCCATATATATGACATCAGACCAGGCGATAAGGCCTTTGAGGGCATCATTACAGTTATCATCTAGTGTCTTAACTTCTGCCACTTTAAGATCTTTGTATTCAAAGGCGTCGATCACTTGTTGTATCTGGTTTTCATTATCTATGGTAAGTGTGGGATCAGCCGGCACGAAGAGAACATTTGCAGCTTCCGGCCATTCTTTTTTCAGATCATCAAAAAATCCATAGCATTCCTCGGGAGGTGTCTTCTTGTATTCTCCCGGCTTCTGATATGGAATGAAACTACTCGTAAGGTATAAAACCATATATCTTCTCCGCTAAAGATGTTATCTGTCCGGTAACTTGATTAACGTTTCTACATAGATATTAATATTGTATCACGTATTATAATATACGTCTTCTAATTATAAATAAACTATAGCTTTAATTAATTCGGTCACAAACGAGATGCTTTCCTATCGTTTTTTAATAACATCATGAACGTTTTTAAGTGTATAATAATAATTGGAAGTGTTGTCTAAAAAAGGATTAAGGTTAAGTTAAGTATGAGCAGAATCAAACGCTATTATGTTGAGATAAACAGCAACTGTCAGGTTCTTAAATGCAGTAATGACTTTCTTGCATATATAGGCAGGAAAGAGCTTCTTAATATTGAGAGTATTATCAAGGATAGCGATATCAATAATCTTAAAGATGCTGTCTCTTCGCTTGAGAAAGGGGACAATACTCTTGTGGCTTTTCGCACAGTCTGCCAAGATGGTAGACTGTGCTGGATGTCTGCGAACGTACATAGATCCAAACATGATGCTTCTATTATAAAGCTCGACATCTACGATCTTCATTCCTTTGAGATGGACAAGGCAGAAGGCTATTACGACGAGATGACAGGGCTTTTGTCCAAAAGTGCTATAACGGATTATGCCAAAAGGCTGATGGAACAGACTAATACTCCGCCATTTTATTTTTTCCTGATGGATATTGATAATTTCAAATCTATCAATGACACATATGGTCACATGAAGGGCGATGAGGTTATAGTCGAAGTTGCAGGTATACTAAAAAAATGTGTCGGTGACAAAGGAGCTGTCGGACGTATCGGCGGAGATGAGTTTCTTATGATACTGGAAAAGATTCATACAGAACCGGAACTTCGCGATGTCCTTAGGAATATAAGATATGATGTCAGGGAAAAATATGCTGACGAAGACAACAACTATACTATAACCACTTCTCTTGGCGGAGCCCTGTTCCCAACAGACGCCTCCAATTATGAGGATATGTTCAAGCTTGCCGACAAGATGCTATATATAGCTAAAGCCAAAGGTCGTGATCGGTATATCATATACACACCGTCTGTTCACGGCGATGCCAAAGTTGATACAGAGGTTGTGACAATCACACAAAGGGCGATGCAGAATCGTATCAAGAATGCTCTTATCATGGATCTTATGGAGGGTTTTCTTCTAAATAATAAGATATCTCTTAAGGAAGCTTTTAATAAAGTTATAGATACCTATATGCTTGATGCTGTCTATCTTGTTGATAAGAAAACGGGGCATTCTTGTTTTGGCCTATCACAAAGCGGCGAGGATACTGCTATCGATCTGTCAGGTCTTGATCCTTCAGACTATCAGCCTATATTCGAGACCTATCCTATCAAGGTCATCAATATGTATGATCTTCAGAAAGACAACTATCTGAAGTTCTCTGAATTCATGCTTCTTAACGGATTCAGGATCATAGTGGTCTATTATATGCGTAATGTCCCCGATGGCGGATATCTTATGTATGTAAGCAGTGTTAACAGCAACTGCAGATTCTCAGAAACTGACTTCTCAGATCTTATCTACTTCTCAAGGATGCTGGAACTAAGCGGGAAGATGTGAAGATGCAATATTGGGGGCAGTATGCTTGAAGGTTCTACAGTAAAGCAAATACCAAGGGCAGCCAGAATATAAATAATTGCCGCGCTATAATTATTTTATAAATTCATGGCATGATATCTGTAGCTTTTTATTCTAGGGTCCAAACTCGCTTCGCTCAAACAGGTGGACCCTTTGCAGAATAAAAAGCGACATCTATCATACTCATGAATTTTTATAAAACAATTAAAGCACGGCAATTATTTATATTCTGGCTGTTCTTGGTACTTGCTTTACTGTAGAACCTTCAGGGATGCAGCTTAATAGTGAATAAAAAACGAGCCCCTGAAAAACAAATGATCGTTTTTCGAGGCTCGCTTGTTATTAATAATATATATTCAGATGTAATTCGGGATTAGTCGCCTGTAGTTGTAGATACACTGCCATTTGCCATGTAGTTAGCAAAATCATCGCCGCCATACTGAATATCAACTGAACCATCTGCTTCAAGAGTAAATGTTATAGAATACTCTGTCCATGATGTACGGCTCTTACATGTAATATCAGAATCCTTATCATATCCTGCAACCTTAAGAGCTTCTGATACTACAGTAGCTCCGTCTCCTTCAGCTTTAAATCCTTCACTTGTAACTGTAACTTTACCCTGCTTATTCTTTTCCCAAGAAGAGATATCATAGCTAGGATCAGCAACATATGTCTGAACTGCAGATACGATACTTGTAGCATTAGTAGCATCTGTTGAATTTCTTGATCTCTCAACATACTGTAAGAACTGAGGTGCAAGTACAGCTACTAAGATAGCCATGATAGCAATTACGATAATAAGCTCAACAAGTGAAAATCCCTTGTTATCTTCTTCATTGTTTTCTGTGTTGTTTTTGTAGTTGCGCATGAATTTGATCATTTGTTTTTCTCCTTCTCCTGCTGGTACATGCCGCAGGTGTCAAACCCGCCGTAATTCCTTTTACACGGCACTCTTCATTTCTTACCCGTACTATCAGTCGTATCGGTCTTTCATAAAATTCAAACTGCAATATGGAATGAAGACATGTTATAGAAAACGTACATATCATAATTTGAATCATATTTACATTTTCTTTTGTCTTCGCGCATGATTTATATTATTACCACCTCCCCATTTTGTCAATACATAATTTTGGAAACTTTTTCACGTTATTTAGTTTTTATATTTATAAATTATCAAGTGACTGATACATGGTCACCATAGGTGACATAATAGCTGCAATAAGGAATCCTACTACTCCTGCAAGGACTATGATGATCATAGGTTCCATAGCTGCCATAAGAGCTGCAGTTGCAGATTCTACTTCCTGGTCATAGTACTCGGCCAGCTTTTCAAGCATCTCATCTGTAGAACCGGACTCTTCTCCTATCCTTATCATGTGATACATCATAGGTGGGAACATGTTAGTATTTTCAATGGCCAGTGACATAGGCTGACCGGCTATTACGGCATCTTTGGTCTCATTAAGAGCATTCTTATATAGGACATTGTCCATAGTCTTAGCTGTGATATCCAGTGAATCTACTATAGTTACACCGGATGCAAAAAGGGTCGACATAGTTCGTGACAGGTTAGAACAGGCTTTTTTCTGAGTCAGATCTCCTATTATCGGAAGCTTCATCTGAAGTCTTCCAAGTGTCAGCTGGCCTACAGGAGTAGAGTTAAACCACTTGAAGAAGATGATAACAGCTGCTGCCACAGCGATTATCACATACCACTTCCCTATAACGAAGTCGCTCATCCGTACAACCAATTTAGTGATAGCTGGAAGTTCTGTTCCCAACTGATCGAACATGTCCGTATATGCCGGAATTACGACTACAAGCATTACTCCTACTACGCCTATTGCTACGATAAGGACGATGATAGGATATACCATGGCCTTTTTGACCATATCTTCTACCATGGCAGTTTTCTCAAGCTGAACAGCCATTCTCTCAAAGGCCATATCAAGGTTACCTGACGCTTCTCCGGCTCCAACTGTAGTTATCAGAAGATTTGGGAAGATCTTCTTGTGCTTCTCCATAGCAGTTGTCAGGGTCTCGCCCTTTTCAATATCCGTAACCATCTCCCTGATGGCACTCGCAAGTACCTTGTTTTCAGTCTGTTCTGACAACAGCTGCATGTTCTGAATGATAGGGACTCCGGCCTTGGATATACTCACAAACTGCCTACAGAACATAGCAAGTTCTTTGGTCTTAACACCTCCCACTTCAAAGTTTATATCTCTGGTCAAAAGATTCTGACTTTCAACTTTGACAGGTGTTAAGCCTTTTAACTTGAGTTCCCTCAGAACATACTCACGGCTGTCGCCGTCCATACTGCCTTTAACTTGTTTTCCCGAAGCATCAAATGCAACATATCCAAATGAAGGCATGGTAGTCCTTTCCCTATAGAATCATCATACTTTCTATATATTTGCTATACATCAAACGAAACCTTCTTCATCTCATCAACTGTAGTGATTCCTTCAAGAACATATTGGGTAGCACTCATTCTGAGCGTCTTCATGCCTTCCTTGAGCGCCTGATTCTTGATCTCATCTGCAGTTCCTTTTCTCTCTATTATCAGTTTGAGGTCATGCGTAACTTCCATGATCTCATATACACCGGTACGTCCTGCAAATCCGGTACCGCTGCATTTAGGGCATCCTACTCTCTTGTATAGGGTGAGGGGTTTAGCAGGGTCTACGCCCAGTAGATTTTTTTCCTGCTCAGAAGCTTCATATGGTTGCTTGCAGTCAGGGCACAGGCGTCTTACAAGTCTCTGGGCTATGATACCTATAACAGAGTCAGCGATAAGATAAGATTCAAGGCCCATGTCTTCAAGTCTTGTAACTGTGCTGGCTGCCGAATTGGTATGAAGTGTCGATACTACAAGGTGACCTGTGATAGATGCCTGAACCGCTATAGAAGCTGTCTCTCTATCTCTTATCTCACCTATCATGATGATATCCGGGTCCTGACGCAGGATAGATCTAAGTGCTGAGGCAAAAGAAAGTTCTGCCTTAGGATTGACCTGAACCTGATTAATGCCGTTGATATTAGCTTCCACAGGATCTTCGACAGTTACTATGTTAACGTCTTCTCTGTTCAGTTCTGAAAGAGCTGTATAAAGGGTCGTTGATTTACCGGATCCTGTAGGTCCTGTAACCAGAAGTATTCCATTTGGATTGGACAAAATTCTGTCAAATACTGTCATCTCATCAGGCTTAAGCCCCAGCTGATCTTTACTTCTGTTAAGGGCCTGTTTGGAGGCAAGTCGCATTACGACCTTTTCTCCGTATACGGTTGGAAGCGTTGATACACGGATATCGTACTCAAGCTTATCAACTATCTGTGTCATACGTCCGTCAAGGGGTTTCCTCTTCTCTGATATATCCATCCCGCTGACGATCTTGATACGGGTGACTATGGCACCTAGAAGATTGTTGTTATAATTGGCTCTTTCGTACAACGCGCCGTCTATTCTGAACCTGATACGAAGATTCCTTGCACCGGGCTCTATATGTATATCTGATGCACGCTGACGCACAGCTGACTCTATCATGGTGGTAACAAGCTGTACGATAGGCGAATTGGTTACTTCCGCAGTCTCCTGAGTGATCTCTTCCTGTACATGGGTTCTTTCCTTGGCATACTGCTCTGCTGCATTCTTGAGATCTGTATTGCCATAATACTTATCAAGCGCCAGCATGATGCTTTGGGACGTGCTAAGTACAGGCTCTATAGACAGATTGGTAACGATTCCTATATCATCGATCGCTACTGTGTCCATAGGGTCTGACATGGCAAGGTGCAGTGTATTGGGAGCACCCGGTTTATATTCAAACGGTATAACCTTGTGTTTTCTAAGGATCTGGGGCGGGACCATGTTAAGAATGTCATCCGGAATCTCTATAAGCTGCAGGTTGACAATTCCAAGGCCCATCTGATTACTTAAAGCTGTTGCAAGCTGTTCACCCGTAACGAAGCCGTTCTCAACCAGGAGTTCTCCAAGCCTTTTTCCGCTGCTTTTCTGAAGAGCAAGGGCTTCATCCAGTTTTTCCTGAGTTATGAAATTCTCATTTAAGAGACATTCTCCGATCCTGATACGCTTTCTGATGAAAGCCATGAGTTATCCTCCATACCGCATTACGACTGAATCTACGCTTAAATCTTATTAAGGTCTTTCTTTCGACTAATGCAAAAAACTCTAATATCTATATCGGCATCACTTCCTAAAATCTTGAACATATCCAAGGCAAAAATAAAAAAGCCTTCCGTACAATTTTAGGCGCCCCCCTTCGGATTAGCCTGTACCGGAAGTTCATAAATGCTTTTCGTATATTCTTGTTGTTTTACTAAAAACATCCCATAAAAATGAACCGCATCCACAAGATTTTTGCAGAGCAGGCAGTATATAGATCATTACCACTGCAAAGACTTTGTGGATGCGGTCCGTTCATAAGGGACTTTTTCAGCCTTCTTTAGATTCAAGGAGTTTCTTGACATACTCGGAAGCTGTCATGGTTCTCTTATTCTTTTTTGTATATAGGGCTTCGTCGGCCTTAGCCAGCACTTCTTCGTATGTCAGATCATTGGAAGTACATTTGAATGTACCTATACTAAAATAAAGATCATATCCAAGATCACTTATGTTACTAAGTTCCCCCGTCAGAGCTTCTTTGAAGCCATCTATAAGCCCGGGGGCTTTACCTGCTATAACGAATTCGTCTCCGCCCCATCTTCCTGCAATAGCATTTTGAGGAGCTACTACTTTTTTTAACGCCTTGGACAATACTATAAGAGCCTTATCGCCCTCGTCATGCCCCAGTGTATCATTGATACTCTTAAAGTAATCCATATCCACCATGATCACTGATAGAGGCTCTTGTATACTGCAGTTTATTAACTCTTCATTGATGAATTCTGTGATGCGTCTTCTGTTGTTGAGCTTAGTCAGGGCATCTGTATATATCTGAGAGTCCTGAAGTTCTACAAAGAGTTTTAATACAACAGGAAGCATGCACACTTCGATTGCGGGCAGGTCCATCATCATTCCTATTATCCCTCCGCTTATGGTGAAGAAGATGATGAATACGATCTGCATTGCATATTTCTTTTTATCAGTCTTGGTACTGGCTCTCTTCCACTGCCTTAAAGATATGATCGTCGCAGCTATAAGATATATGTAGTCCATAGACAGTATGAACAATACTGTAGGTTTGGATATCAGTTTAAAGTCCCGGAATTCAAAAAGGAATCTGTTAAGAGGGGTGAACAGCAATATAAGACATATAAATAACGGGATATGAAGTATCAGGCCATCAATTATTATCTGCCTCTTAGTACGATGTTTAGTCAGTACATTATGTCCATAATATACATGCAAAAACCAGAAAAAGCATGACAATGTCATGGCCATCATACCAAGGCTTGTTGTAAAAAGAATAAAAAACTTAGGGAAAGTCCTGTAGAAGCTATCTCCCATAACAAGTCGCAGGTCTATAAGTGCGTACAGCATAATCGAGTAGGAGGGAGATTTAATCAATCTCCCGACCTCTCACACCACCGTACGTACGGTTCCGTATACGGCGGTTCAATCAACTTAACAAGTAACGCACCTATCGGTGTAGTAATCTAACATTGAGACTAATCCAAATGAGGTTAGTCTCTTTGTGCTTATAGCTTTCTGTACCCAGCCATTGTGTGCAAGTCTAGCATATCTGTCGCCATTGTAAGCGATTTTAAAAGCCGCCCATCTTGGCACATTAAGCTTCATCAAGTTCTTTGCCCTGTTCTTTGGAGTTTTCCAGTGCTTCCAAATACACATGCGAAGCCTGAATCTTATA
>NZ_FOER01000024.1:0-71666 GCF_900110805.1 Butyrivibrio sp. TB
GGGCTGTAGTGCAGAAGGCCATGTAAGCCACATACTTTCTGATAGAATGAGCTCGAGGCCTCATGGGTGGAGTCGGATTGGTGCAGACAAGATGTGCCGACTCAGAGCGTACTATAAGAACGGAGGAGATATGCTGGAACTAGTACGTTACCAAAAGGAAGAACCAGTAGCGGCAGGAGCTGAATACAGCCAGATACTATCATCCAGTGAAATACTTAGTTCAGAACGCAATAAGCATGGGCTTGTAGGAAAATACTATGATCAGATGAACCAATCATTGAGTTTGCAGACCAAAGAAAAGTTATATTTCAACAGTCAAATATGGACCTTATGATAAGTTGAATAAAAACGCATAAAGCTGTTCTTGGATTCTGAGCCCGAGGTATAGAACCAGCCATCCTGCGTAGCAGGGCTTGCCCTTGATGGGTTCCGACAGAAACGCTACGATGTTGTCCCCGACGGTGGAAGTATTAGCTGTTCTTATCATCTTCACCGTCGGCAAAGCCAAGCAGCGTTTCTGTCGGGTTCGGTCAAGGGTGGCGTACGGTAGCAATTACATTAGTTTAGTACGATGGAAAGGGGACTATTATTGACACTCAAACTTCATGATGATAGCCTAAAATGAGCGGATGAAATTTCGCTTATTCTTATGATGCCAACAAGGCGAAGGCATATCAAGGTTCCTTTAACCCATTAAATCCTACAGTAAATTTACACTGTCGTCCAACTGTCTGAGCGAAGCGAGTTTTGGACCCCAGAATGAAAAGCTACAGCTATCGTGCCATGAAGTTTAAAACGATTAACAGCATGGCAAGAATCTATATACTGTCCGTCCCTGCAAATCCTTTGGTGATACTGCCCCCGCCCAAACGCGAAGTTACAGTTACTAATTAATACCCAACCTTCTCAGCTACGTCAATTGTCTTTATGAATCGCATTATCTCGTTAAAGTCAGTAATGACCTTTTCAGAAGTTCCATAATCTACGAACATGGCAGGTGCTGACATGATTCCGTATTTGAGTGCCATATCTCTTCCTTCATCAAAGGAAGCATCGATGATAGAATACTCTACCATTCTTTGATCCAAAGCTTCCTTGGCCATGCGGCATCTGGGACAGTCCTTGGTTGTCAGAAGAGTTATCTGATCATCTGTGACCATGATTCCCGGTTCATCGCTATGTTCTTCGATAACTTCAAGAACAGGTTCCTTCGAAACTGCGCTGTCTCCTGACAAGAAAGATGCCAGGTTTTCTCTTGCAACTCTGGCCTGCTCGAATTCCTTCTCGATAGCATTCTGAGTCGCATCATTATTTGCATCAACATGATTCAGGATCTCAGATGCACTCTTACTTACAATACGGCTCATATTGTAGGTCTTCCTGTCTTCAAATTCCTGAGCCTTACCGGCATTCCAGTTACTTACAGGACGATAATATCCCGTGATCCTTGAATAAGTCTCAGCCTTACCTCCGCATACAGGGCAGATACTGGTCTCTCCATTAATATATCCGTGATCTTCACAGATTGAGTATGTAGGAGAAAGTGTAAAGTATGGAAGTCTATAGTTCTCAGCGATAGTCCTTACAGACTTAGCTGCCTGCTTCCAGTCAGGGAGTCTCTCCCCAAGGAATGCGTGGAATACTGTTCCGCTTGTATACTTGCACTGAAGGTCATCTTCTTTGTCCAGAGCATCGAATATATCATCAACTGCTCCAACAGGAAGATGTGATGAATTGGTATAGTAAGGAGTTTCGCCGCTTCTGCCTGCTGTAATGATGTCAGGGAAGTTCCTTCTATCCATGCGGGCAAGTGTATAGCAGGTTGACTCTGCAGGAGTTGCCTCAAGGTTGAAAAGGCACCCGTACTGTTCCTGATAATCAGAGAGCTTATTTCTCATAAAATCAAGAACTTTTCCGGCCCACTCAAGCGCCCTGTCGGATGTAAGATCTTCGCCTATCCATCCTGCATTAAGGCACGCTTCATTCATTCCTACAAGTCCTATTGTCGAGAAGTGGTTCTTGAATCCTGCCTTAAGATATACCTTGGTATAAGGATATGCGCCCTTATTAAGGTACTGTGTCACTACTCTTCTCTTGATATCAAGGCTTCTTGCAGCAATATTCATTGCATATTCAAGTTCTTTGAAGAAATCTTCCTCAGTTGCAGATATATATGCTATATGCGGAAGATTTATAGTTACTACACCTATCGATCCTGTGTTTTCTCCGGCTCCGAAATTACCGCCATTCTGCTTTCTAAGTTCTCTAAGATCAAGGCGTAGTCTGCAGCACATAGATCTGACATCTGATGGCTTCATATCGGAATTAATATAATTGGAAAAATATGGTGTTCCGTACTTGGCAGCCATTTCGAACAAAAGTCTGTTGTTCTCTGTATCAGACCAGTCGAAATCCCTGGTAATTGAATATGTGGGAATAGGATACTGGAAGCCTCTTCCGTTGGCATCACCCTTAATCATAACTTCAAGGAATGCCTTATTGATCATATCCATCTCACGCTTGCAATCGCCATAGGTGAATTCCTGCTCCTTGCCGCCTACTATAGCCTTCTGCGGAGCCATATCTTCCGGAACAGTCCAGTCCAAAGTTATATTGGAAAAAGGACACTGGCTTCCCCATCTGCTTGATACGTTGGCGCCAAAAACAAATGACTGCATGCACTGCTTGACTTCTGCATAGGACAGATCATCAGCCTTAACAAAAGGTGCAAGATATGTATCAAAAGAAGATACAGCCTGAGCACCAGCCCATTCATTTTGCATGATTCCAAGGAAATTTACAAGCTGCATAACTGCAGTAGATAAGTGTGATGCAGGGCTTGATGCAATCTTGTTAGGAACGCCGCCAAGACCGTTAAGCAGAAGATCCTTAAGTGACCATCCTGCGCAGTATCCTGCTGCCATACCCATATCATGGATATATATCTCACCATTGCCGCCATCAATCTGGCACAGAGATCTTATCTCAGGATCATATATATTCTCCCACCACATCTTGGTAATAGCTTCAGACTCTGCAAGGATAGCCGCACCCATGGTGCCACCTGCTGTAGAAGCGTTCTGATTCTTTATGATATCCATAGCCTGACAAGGATCAGCATCTGTCATATCATCAGCACTACCAAGTGAACCATCTACCATACCTACGGCAAAATTCTTAACCTCTTTGGTTATACCTCTTATAACCTTGTGAGTCTGTCTGTAAAGGATAAAAGATCTTGCAGCAGTATAATAGCCGCCCCTCATAAGAGCTGCTTCTGCCGCATCCTGAGCCTGTTCGACAGATACACACAGGTTCTTGTCAGCACTGTTGACATAAAGATCTACTACAGCCGCACCTGTGAGCGTCTTGAGATCCTTATCAGAATAGTCGGCCTTGACTGAATCCAGTGCCTTCTGCATGGCTGAGGTGATCTTGGCCTCATCAAATTTCACCTGTGTACCGTCACGTTTTACGATAGTGTTGATCATTGTAAACCCCCTTATAAATTTAAACAGTCCAAAAGGCAGAAACGGCCCCTATAAGATGTAAGCCAGCTCTATCAGTCAGTCTGCCTCCAATCACACACATATTCTTTTGCTATACTTTCTTTCGTATCGATAAGCCTTTGGTTGGTACTTCCTCTGTACAGACACTCTTCGGATTTAAGATCAATTTCAAACCTTCCGTCCACAAGAACATCTGTCTCTCCAAGAAGCTCTACTGCCCCTTCGGGAGCCTTTCCTTCCATGATCTCTTCGTAGGTATATCCTGTATAGCACCATACAGAAAGTCCCATATCATGGCAGGCTTTAGCAACATACGCCGCGCTTTGTGCCTGCATAAAAGGATCTCCTCCGGATAGTGTAACTCCGTCAAGATGTTTTGTATTTCTGATCATCTCTATTAGCTCATCAGGTTCTATGGATTCGCCACCGTCCGGGTCCCAGGTGTCCATGTTCTGGCAACCCTTGCAGTGATGAATACACCCCTGAAAAAAGACTACAAAACGTATACCTGGTCCATTGACCAGTGAATGTTTGATCGTTCCGGCTATTCTCATTGTTGTTATTATCCGTGAAAAAATATATAAACGAAATAAAATGAATTAATATCCAATATCCCCACAGAAATTATACCACTATATATTGTGTTTGCAAAAGATATTTTTTCCACAAAATGTGGTTTGCTAGATTTTACGCCACTTTGTGAAGTGAAATATTTATTTTAGGGTATACTTATTAGATTCTTTTAAACACTTTTCACAAATATGCGGAAATTCGTTTTGGGTACTTGATTTTTTCTGTGTTATTATATGACGTGAGGATTATGATCGTAATCTGATCTTCAGCAGGTATCAAAAATACCTTATATACCTGCATACAAAATATAGGGATAGTATTTCGGGGGAATATACAATGATTTCATTTCTTACAGATCTTTTTACCAACAAAGTTTTCGTATCAGCCGGTTCAGGATGGTTCGTAGCTCAGCTTGTCAAAGTAATAATTGATTCTATACGTGACGGTTTTAGTGTTAAGCGCCTTGTAGGCGGTGGCGGCATGCCAAGCACACATTCATCTCTCGTTACAGGACTTTTTATTTCTACAGGTATCGTATACGGCGTTTCTTCTTTTGAATTTGTTATCGCATTCTTCTTTGCAATGGTCGTAATGTACGATGCAATGGGCGTTCGCCTTACAACAGGAAAAGAGGCCTATATCCTCAACAAGCTCAGAGAACGAGATCTTGCTGAAAATAAAGAACCTCTTTACGATAAAAATCTTGATGAAAAGATGGGACATACATTCCCTGAGATAGTTGCCGGAGTCATAACCGGTACTATATGTGCTTTAGTAGTATGTCTGGTCATCCTTTAATATCATTCATTAATATGATCCCAGCCCTGTGAGATTATAGTGCTGACATGCTCGTCCGCAAGGCTGTAGATTATATTTCTTCCATCACGCTTTGCTCCCACTAGTCCTGCCTGTCTAAGGAGCTTAAGTTGATGAGATATGGCAGACTGCGTCATACCAAGATCATCTGCAAGATCCGTAACATAGCACGCACCATCTGAAAGTCTGAACATGATACGAAGCCTTGTAACATCTCCATATGCTTTGAACAGATCCGCAAGATTCATAAGCTTCTCATCATCTGCATTTATGCTCTGTGGTATTTTAAAATGTTCTGCCATAATAATTCTCCATTTTCTGATCTATAACACTATCGATGTAGACTGTACCATCTATAGTCACACCATATCCATTATCTCTTTTTACAACTTCTTTACAAAGAGAGCTCTGATAGCATTTATAACTGCGATAATGAGTACGCCTACATCAGCGAATACCGCAAGCCACATATTTGCAATACCAACAGCTCCAAGGATAAGGCATATTACCTTAACACCAATCGCAAATACTATGTTTTCATAAACGATACTCATACACTTACGCGATATTTTTATTGCTTTTGCTATAAGTCTTGGATCATCGTTCATAAGAACTACATCTGCAGCTTCTATAGCCGCATCCGAACCAAGAGCTCCCATGGCGATTCCTATATCTGCTCTTGAAAGTACAGGTGCATCATTGATTCCGTCACCAACGAAAGCGACCTTACCATCTTTACCATTTTCATTAATGATTCTTTCAATCTCAGATACCTTATCTCCTGGAAGAAGTTCACTTCTGACTTCGTCAAGTTTAAGGCTTTCTGCGACTTCCGTAGCAACAGCTTTGGCATCGCCGCTAAGCATGATAGTCTTTTTGATGCCGCTTCCCTTAAGAGACCTTATCGCATCGCCTGACTCTGATTTTATCACATCAGAGATCAAAATGTGACCTGCATATTTATCATCAATTGCAACATGCACTATTGTGCCGGTATGATGACATGGTATAAAGTCGATTCCAAGCTCTTTCATGAGCTTTTCGTTACCTGCCGCAACCTTCTTGCCATCAACTATTCCCGTTACGCCCTTACCGCTTATCTCCTTAATATCAGAAACAAGCTTTCTGTCAATATCCTTACCAAATGCCTTCTGAAGGCTCTTACTGATAGGATGTGAAGAAGCACTCTCAACATGTGCTGCAAAATACAAAAGCTCCTCGTCCTGAAACTTTGAATGATGAATTCCGTTAACTTCAAATACGCCCTTTGTAAGAGTTCCTGTTTTATCAAAAACAACAGTTCTAACCTTTGACAGCATCTCCATATAGTTGGAGCCCTTTATAAGTACGCCTTCTCTGCTTGATCCGCCAAGTCCGGCAAAAAAGCTAAGAGGTATACTAACAACAAGAGCACAAGGACAGCTGATTACAAGGAAGGTAAGCGCCCTGTAGATCCACTCAGGCCACATAGGATCAAGTCCCATGAAAAGCATCCTTACAAGTGGGGGAAGGATTGCAAGCACAAGAGCACTGTATACAACTACAGGAGTATAAACTCTTGCGAACTTAGTAATGAACTGTTCTGACTTAGACTTTCTTGAACTTGCATTCTCAACAAGATCAAGGATCTTGGAAGCAGTAGATTCATCAAACTCTTTAGTAGTTCTAATGCGAAGGATACCAGACATATTGATGCAGCCGCTAAGCACCTCATCGCCCTCTTCTACATCAGTAGGAATGCTCTCACCCGTAAGAGCACTTGTATTAAGAGTAGATCTACCTGATTCTACGATTCCATCGATCGGAATCTTCTCGCCAGGCTCCACAACTATAACAGTTCCAGCTTCTACCTCATCAGGATCAACCTTTTCAAGGCTTCCATCCTCATTTTCTATATTAGCGTAGTCAGGTCTTATATCCATCAGCTCTGAGATATTGCGCCTTGACTTACCTACAGCCACGCTCTGGAACCACTCTCCTATCTGGTAAAAAAGCATAACCGCAATCGCCTCAGTATATTCGCCCTTACCCATGATAGCTACGACTATAGCTCCTATGGTTGCAACAGCCATAAGGAAGCATTCATCAAAAGGCTGGCGGTTTAATATACCCTTCCATGCCTTCAAAAGGACATCATATCCAATGATAAAATATGGAATCAGGTAAAAAACAAACAGCGCAATGCCTTCGAGCGGAATGAATATTCCGGCTATCATAAGTATTGCTGATATTATGATCCTGATTAGTGTCTTTTTCTGTTTCTTGTTCATAAGCATTCCTTCTTAATAGCCTTTAAAGTATATATTCATTTAAACGGCTACTCTTAATCGAACATCTCCTTTTCTACCCAAAAGAGATATCCTAATATCTAAAATTCCCTAACATTCAATAATTTACAAGACTTAGAATGTAATATCACAGTCATCCTCTACCTTTTTGCAGTTCTTAAGTACTTCAGGCATTACAACTGCAGGATCAGCGCCCTCTTCGAACTCAACCTTCATCTTAAGAGCCATAAAGTTAACTACGCAGTCCTTTACACCCTCTGTCTTCTTGGCAGCATCTTCCATCTTAGCTGCACAGTTAGCACAATCAACATCAATAGCGTAAGTTTTCTTCATATTATTCCTCTTTCCGGCACCATGGCCTTGATTTATTTTTAATTATATGAGCATTTGTTCATATGTTGTATTCAATATACACCCAACCATACCTTTTTGCAAGGCTTTTTTACTCAAAATTTTCGTCAAAAACATAGGCCCCAAACATGAATTTTAATCAAGAAAACTAAATAAAATCAAGGCATAATCCAAATGCCGTCTAGCACTATGCGAATTAAAGTTTTAGCTTGAAAATGGCTTTTTTTCGGTCTATTATATAAAAGTTGATTTTTTATTAAGGATGATATATGAAAGGATTTATTAGTAATGCAGGCGCTTGACACAACTTTAGAAAAACTAAAAATGTTATCAGATGACAACTACATCAAAGCAGTTGACGTAATCAACGGACTTCTGAGCATGCAGGGTACAACAACCACTTCCGCAACTGATAACATTACTGAAGAAGATAATGATAATCTCGACGATCTCGCAGATGACATCTTCAACAAATGTACTGCAGCCTTCGCAAGAATGGCCTAAATAATACTTCCAGATGGATCTTCGGATCCATTTTTTGTGCCCTAAAAAACAATACTATTACTAAACTTCTCACTAATGAGAAAAAACGTGCCGGTCACTGTTACAAATATCTAACAGTGACCGGCATAACATCTTTATTAAAAATAAATATCTCTAACCTTTATATTTTCTCAGAAATTATATTGCATGAAATTACCATTTTGCTTAAATCCATATGATTCGTATAATTTAACACCCATATTAGAAGCTGTAATATAGATTGTTCCGCATCCATAGTCCTTAGCTTCCTTGACAACTCTGTCCAGAAGCTGCGTTGCAATCCCCATCCTTCTATAATCAGGATCAGTATACATACTTGATAAGATTCCAAGTCTCCCTGTAGGACAAGTGAAGTACGGAGGCTTTTCTGCAAAAGACATTCCGCTTGTGCCAACTATCTTATCGCCGTCAAAAGCAAGCCAGGATACATATGTACCAGCAGCCATATTCTTGGTATAAAAATCCATCAGCGACTTCTTAAGATCCACATTTTCAGGAACAGTCTTACCTTCCGAAGTATACTCTTCTGTCAGCTGATTAATTCTCATTTCAATGATCTGGTCAAGTTCATTTTCAGTTAGCTTTTTATATACAATATCCATTATATTCATCCCCTTCTATAAAAAAAGAATAAATGATCTATAACATCAGGATATTCTACGACTCAAATTCCCCATACCCAATAACAACAGTTTCATCAGGATACACGACAAGAAAAATACTATAGACCTTATCCAGCATCATAAAATGCTTAAGACTTCCTAAATGTTCTTTAGCAAGATCTCCCCCCGCAATATAGATTTTCTGATACTTGCTTCCATGAATAACATCTGTCTCTGACAAAAGCTGTCTAAATCTTAACGCAAACTCATCATATTGAACGTCAAAAGCTCCAAAGCTATTATACAAAACCTGCGCAGCATTATCTGTGATATCAATAAGCTCTATATTCAGATTCTCAACAAAGCTGCGATATGCATTATCATCATAATCTGCATCATCCAAGATCAGATCTTTTAACCCTCTGCAAAGGTCGTCAGAATCATCTATCGAATCGAACTCCAGGAAATGGTCTTCGTCGAATAGCTCATCAAATTTACTAACAGCATCATAAGTCTTATCAAAAGAGTCATCATTAAATGATCTAGATGATGCATAATACGACGGAATCTCTTTTTCACATTTATATTTCAGAACATATTTTTCAACCAGCCTAAAGTATTTGAAAGAAGTCCAGTACAAAAGAGCCAGAAACAACGTGATAGGAATCATAATAAAAAACAAACATTCCATATACCTATCAAAATTCGCTTCATATTCAAATGCAACAGATGCATAGATAAAGTATGCATAATAAGCGCCAAGCAAAAGTTTTAACAATACAAATGGTATACTATATTTTCTTTTTAATGAACTGCAATACTGGCCCTGTGTCAAAATATACTCCAGTCCAAATGCTCCATTGTTGGAAACCCTTATTTTAAACCGGTTTGAATACTCTGTGTTTTCAACTGACAGATTATTAAATTTTGGGAAAAAAGGAAGAGCCTCTTCACTGCCTTCAAAGGCGCTCCAATAGTCACCGATTCTTATATCAGTACGATCAATACATTTGTCACAAAAACTCATCAGTCTGCCATGTCTCCTGCCTTAAGATGTTTTTCTATTTCTGCTGCAACATTATATGCAATTTCATATTCCTTAATTTCAATAGTATTATGCGTATCATAATATACAAAAGTTATAAAATCATAATTTATACTCACATTACGAAGTCCGCTGTATTCATATCTTTTCTTGAAAATAAAATGCTTGATGGTAAAAGAATGATAATCAAAAATGAATTTCTTTTTATTTAAATTAGAAATACATCGCTTTAAATTGGCTATCAACAATATAATGCCCCAGAAAAAGCCAATTACTAATATTATATAAAAAGGATAATTTAATTCTGAATTAATTCCGCCTGTATAGTCTATTAAAACGCCAAAAATTGCCCATATTGTAATCAAAACCAAGAACCAAAACAGGCTGAATATATCATGATAATCATCTTTTGTTTCTTCAAAAATAACCATAAACTCCCCTTAAAATAACTTATTACGAATAACACACTTTTAATTCTATTGATAACCTAACTTACTGACATTGGTACATCCATGAATATCCTGTTTCTCATTACATTCTCCCCCAAATAATTAGTTGTTTACATTGACCTTCAATAAGCTCAATGTCTCACACATATTATACTTACAAAAATCTATCATTCATGGATTTCTGACGAAATGCATATTATACCCGATGAAATGCATCGAAATTTATGAAACAGGTCAAAAAATCCTCCTAAAAAGAACAGGTCTTATTACGTGTCTTCTTAGGAGGATTTGTATTTTATATTATTACATATAAGTTCTCGTTTTTCTCAAAAAAGCGGGAAACTATACATTTGATATATATCAGATCTTAGCTATGTCTACAAGCTCAAGTCCCTCTTCGTTATATGCATTCTCAAGACTTGATACAAGAGCTTTAGCAGTATCGAGTGCTGTGATGACATTTACACCTGTCTCTATGGCAGTACGGCGGATGAGGAATCCGTCACGGCTCTTGTCACGACCCTGAGTAGGTGTATCGATTACAAGGTCGATCTTGTGGCCTAGGATAAGGTCCATGACTGTAGGTGATTCCTGGTGGATGTTGTTGACTTTACGTGCCTTGACGCCGTTCTGGTTCAGGACATCTGCTGTTCCAAGTGTAGCATAGATGATATATCCAAGCTTCTCATAGCGTCTTGCGATATCGATGATCTCGCCCTTATCGGCATCCTTAACTGTGATGATCATCTGCTTGTGTTTGGGAAGTGATACTCCTGCTCCAAGGAAAGCCTTGTACAGAGCTTCTTTGAAGTTTGTGCTTATACCAAGACACTCACCTGTTGACTTCATCTCAGGTCCAAGGCTGATCTCAGCGCCTCTTATCTTCTCGAAGGAGAATACAGGCATCTTGATAGCTACATGTGATGCTTCCGGCTGAAGTCCCGGTGTATAGCCAAGATCTTTAAGTTTCCTTCCCATCATAACCTGTGCTGCAAGGTCTACTATCGGTATACCTGTTACTTTACTGATGTATGGAACAGTACGGGATGATCTTGGGTTAGCCTCGATGATGTATACTTCATCTCCAACAGCTATAAACTGAACATTGATAAGACCTATTACATTAAGGGCCTTAGCAAGTCTCTTTGTATACTCTGCGATAGTATCCTTAACCTTCTGGGACAGGGACTGGGCAGGATATACTGATATAGAGTCACCTGAATGAACACCTGATCTTTCGATATGCTCCATGATACCGGGGATTACGATATCTTCGCCGTCGCATACAGCGTCAACCTCTGTCTCAATACCCTGAAGATACTTATCTACAAGGATAGGATGATCCTGAGCATATCTGTTGATGATGTTCATGAACTCTTCTATCTCCTGATCAGAAAGTGCTATCTGCATTCCCTGACCGCCAAGTACATATGAAGGACGTACAAGTACAGGATATCCAAGTCTGTTAGCTACTTCCTTGGCTTCTTCTGCTGTATATACTGTAGCACCTTCGGCACGCTTTATCTGAGTCTTTTCAAGAATCTCATCGAAGATCTCTCTATCTTCTGCTGCATCTACGTCTTTAGCATCAGTTCCGTAGATCTTAACACCCATCTTCATAAGATCCTGAGTAAGCTTGATAGCAGTCTGACCACCGAACTGAACTACAGCTCCGTCAGGCTTTTCAAGACGTACTATATTCTCAACATCTTCAGGTGTAAGAGGCTCGAAGTAGAGCTTATCTGCTATATCGAAGTCTGTTGATACTGTCTCAGGGTTATTGTTGATGATGATAGTCTCAAATCCGGCTTTCTTAAATGCCCATGTAGCATGTACTGAGCAGTAGTCGAACTCGATACCCTGACCGATTCTGATAGGGCCTGAACCAAGTACCAGGATTTTCTTTTTGTCAGTTCTCTTAAGTGCTGCTTCATCCTCAGAATCAGGTCCATCATATACTGAATAGTAGTATGGTGTCTGAGCTTCAAACTCTGCTGCACAGGTATCTACGAGCTTGTATGATGCAACGATATTGTTCTTGTAGCGAAGCTCTTTGACTTCATCTATTGTTAGGCCCGTATATTCTGCAATTACGTTATCAGGATACTCAAGTCTCTTGGCTTTAAGAAGTGTATCTACTGAAAGATTCTTACCTTCAGCCTTAATAGCCTTCTCTACCTTTACAAGATTATCTATCTTATTGATAAACCATATATCAATCTGAGATATATCATGGATCTCTTCGTAGCTTACGCCTCTTCTTAAAGCTTCTGCTATACGCCAGATACGCATATCATCAACTTTCTTAAGATCTTCTGCAAGATCTTCATCAGAAAGATCTGTAAAGTCATAGCTTGTAAGTGAGTCTACATGCTGCTCAAGTGATCTTATAGCCTTCATCATGGCACCTTCGAAGTTGGTGCAGATAGACATAACTTCACCTGTAGCCTTCATCTGAGTTGAGAGAGTTCTCTTAGCTGTGATGAACTTATCAAATGGAAGTCTTGGGAACTTCAGTACGCAGTAGTCAAGCGCAGGCTCAAATGAAGCATAGGTCTTACCTGTGATCGCATTAGGTATCTCATCAAGTGTATAGCCAAGTGCGATCTTGGCTGCAACCTTGGCGATAGGATAACCTGTAGCCTTGGATGCAAGCGCTGATGAACGGCTTACACGAGGGTTAACTTCGATTACACAGTACTCAAAAGATGTCGGGTGAAGTGCAAACTGCACGTTACATCCACCTGTGATCTGAAGTTCATTGATGATATTAAGAGCAGAGCTTCTGAGCATCTGGTACTCTTTGTCAGTAAGTGTCTGAGAAGGAGCAACTACTATTGAGTCACCTGTGTGAACACCAACAGGGTCAATGTTCTCCATGTTACATACTGTGATGCAGTTACCGTTTGAGTCACGGATTACTTCGTACTCGATTTCCTTCCAACCTGAGATACATCTTTCTACAAGTACTTCGTGCACACGTGAAAGTCTAAGTCCGTTAGCAAGAATATCTTCAAGTTCTACCTGGTTGTGAGCGATACCGCCGCCTGATCCTCCAAGAGTGAAGGCAGGTCTAAGTACTACCGGGTATCCGATCTTTCTTGCAAACTCTACGCCGGATTCCACATCTGTTACTACAAGAGAAGCTGCGCAGGGCTCACCGATTTTTTCCATAGTATCCTTGAATTCCTGACGGTCTTCTGCCTTCTTGATAGTCTCAGCAGTTGTTCCAAGGAGCTTGACTCCGTGCTTATCAAGGAATCCTGATTCTGCAAGTTCCATACCAAGGTTAAGTCCTGCCTGACCACCAAGTGTAGGAAGGATTGAATCCGGTTTTTCTTTTTCTATGATCTGTTCCAGAACCTTGACTGTAAGAGGCTCTATATAAACTTCGTCTGCAATGTCGCGGTCTGTCATGATAGTAGCAGGGTTTGAGTTAACAAGTACTACTTCAATTCCCTCTTCTTTAAGTGAACGACAAGCCTGTGTACCGGCATAATCGAACTCTGCTGCCTGACCTATTACTATTGGGCCGGAGCCAATGACCAAAACTTTTTTGACATCTTTATTCTTAGGCATTTAATAACTTCCTTTCAATTCCTATATATGATTTAAACAGCTGACGATCAATAGTTTTTACAACACTTTTTATCAGGTCATATTCTCAGATAAAAAATGTTCCCGCATTTCATCTGATCTTAGCTAAACATTCCATCTGTCATCATGTGTATAAAGCTGTCAAAAAGTGTTCCTGTATCCTGAGGGCCTGCGCTGGCTTCGGGATGGAACTGGACAGTGTATATATTCTTGCCTGTATATCTAAGCCCTTCATTAGTGCCATCGTTAACATTTACATAAGCAGGTACTGCAACTTTAGGATCAAGCTTATCAGTATCTACTACGTAGCCGTGATTCTGAGAACTGATGTACACCTTGCCAGTAGCAAGCTCTTTGACAGGATGGTTACCACCTCTGTGACCATACTTGAGCTTATGTGTATCTGTTCCTGTTGCAAGCGCCATGAGCTGATGACCAAGGCAGATAGCAAAGATCGGAACATCTGAATCATAGAGCTTTTTAACTTCCTTAATTACTGATTCACAGTCCTTTGGATCTCCGGGGCCGTTTGAAAGCATTATTCCGTCAGGATTTCCGGCAAGGATCTCTTCTGCACTTGTATTATATGGATATACTGTTACATCACATCCTCTTGCCGCAAGTGAGCCTGCTATATTGTACTTGGCTCCTACATCAAGGAGAGCTACCTTAAGGTGAGTTCCGTCTGCCTTTATGCCGTTAAGTGTTCTTACAAGTGAAGGCTTCTTTTCTCTCTTTGAGTGATCTCCCGCAAGATCTGCTTTATAGTTATCCTCGTTAAATACAGCACTTCCTGATACAGGTCCGTTATCAGAAAGGTCTCTTGCGCCCTTAACCTCATACTTTTCTTTGCAGGAAACCTTCTCAACCACGCCTTTTGTTGTATAAGCTTTCATCTTCTTGATCAGCTCATCAAGGTTGTAGTTTTCATTAGTTGTGATGACGCCATTCATGGTTCCCTTTTCACGAAGGATCCTTGTAAGCTTTCTTGTATCGATTCCCTGTACTCCGGGAATATCATACCTTACAAGGAACTCTTCCAAAGTCATATCACATCTGAAGTTTGATGCTACCTCAGAGAGTTCTCTGACTATGATGCCGTCAAGCCAGATTCTCTCGGATTCCATATCGTCAAGGCATACTCCGTAGTTACCGATAAGAGGATATGTCATGCATACCGCCTGACCTGCATATGAAGGATCGGTAAATACTTCTGTGTAGCCTGCCATAGTTGTATTAAATACTATCTCACTGACAACTTCCTTATCAGCGCCAATTGCCTGTCCTTCAAACACTGTTCCGTCTTCAAGGATTAAAAAGGCTTTTTTCATAAACTATCTGTCCCTTCCGCTTCTAAAAAGAAGAAAATAATTGTCTTTACTAAAGTTAACCTTCGGACCCTGTAAGAGCCCGAAGGATATCTGATTACTTAAAGTACTCTACACCTGACTTAAAGATCTTAAGATCCTGCTCGCCATAGATGTTAACAGCTACGCCCTTGCCACGACGCTCTGCATGGCACATCTTACCAAGACATCTTCCGTCAGGAGATGTGATACCTTCGATAGCTCTGTAGGATCCGTTGATGTTCCATTCGCTGTCCATAGAGATGTTGCCATCTACATCGCAGTACTGGAATGCAACCTGGCCGTTTGCAAACAGGTCATCAATAACATTTTCAGGAGCAACGAATCTTCCTTCGCCGTGTGAAGCAGGGTTTGTATATACTCCGCCAAGCTTTGCTTCCTGGAGCCATGGGCTCTTATTGGATACAACCTTGAGGTATGCCATCTTGGAGATGTGACGTCCTATTGTATTGAATGTCAGTGTAGGTGAATCTACGTTCTGACCTGTGATCTTGCCGTTTGGTACAAGTCCAAGCTTGATGACAGCCTGGAATCCGTTACAGATACCAAGTACAAGTCCGTCTCTTTCGTTGAGGAGCTTTTCTACAGCTTCTTTGATCTTAGCATTCTGGAATGCTGTTGCAAAGAACTTAGCTGATCCGTCCGGTTCATCGCCTGCTGAGAATCCGCCGGGGAACATGATGATCTGTGCCTTTTCAATTGACTTTTCAAACTCTTCAACTGATTCGTAGATATCCTGTGCATTCTGGTTTCTGAATATCTTGATATCTACATCAGCGCCTGCTGCCTTGAAAGCTGCTGCAGAGTCATACTCACAGTTACTTCCCGGGAATACAGGAATGAATACTGTAGGCTTTGCAACTTTGTTCTTGCATACATATATATCTTTTGTATCATAAAGCTTTGTTTCGATAACAGTCTCGTCATCTCCTGCTTTTGAAGGGAATACCTTTTCAAGTGTTCCTGTCCATGCACTAAGAAGCTCCTCACCGTCTACCTTGATGCCTTCTACTGTGAAGACATTTTCGCTTGTTACGCTTCCTACAAGTCTTGCGCCTTCAACTTCAAGCACCTTGGAAAGGTCTGCTTCAGAAACTTCTACAAGGAGATTACACATTCCGTTTGCAAAAAGATCTTTTGCACTTACAGCATCATCAAATGCTACTCCAAGCTTGTTACCAAAGGACATCTTTGCAGCTGCTGCAGCGATTCCGTAGCCGTCAAGAGCATAAGCAGACTTTATAACGCCGCTCTTCATAAGCTCTGAAACCTTATTGTAAAGAGCAATAACTTTCTCATATACAGGAAGATCATATTCATCTCTTGCGATTCTTACTTCTACAAGCTTATCTCCTGCTGCCTTAAGTTCAGGTGTTACAACATCTGAAAGCTTTGCTACATCTACAGCGAAGGATACAAGTGTTGGTGGTACGTTGATGTCATTAAATGATCCTGACATAGAGTCCTTACCACCGATTGAAGCCTTACCAAATCCAAGCTGAGCATCAAGAGCACCAAGAAGAGCTGTAAATGGCTGTGACCATCTCTTTGGATCTTCTGTCATTCTCTTGAAATACTCCTGGAATGTGAAGTGAAGGTCTTTAACTTCGCCGCCGCCTGCTACGATTCTTGCTACAGACTCTGTTACTGCATATACAGCGCCGTGATATGGGCTCCAGGATGAAAGATATGGATCAAATCCGTAAGCCATCATTGTTACTGTATCACTTTCGCCATCAAGAACAGGAAGCTTTGCTATCATGTTCTGAGTCTCTGTAAGCTGGTATTTACCACCATAAGGCATTTCAACTGTTGCAGCTCCGATAGATGAGTCAAATCTTTCTACAAGACCCTTCTGAGAACATACGTTAAGGTCTTTCATCTCCTCAAGGAATGCTGCCTTTACATCGCCCTTTGAAAGAGCTTCGCCAGCTTTCTCACAAGCAACCTTGTTAAAATAGTTATCTACCTTTGAAGGAATCTCCACTTCTACATCTGTCTCCTGGTGAGCACCATTAGTATTAAGGAATGCTCTGGAGATATCTACTATCTTCTTGCCTCTCCAGTTAAGTACAAGACGAGGTTCCTTGGTTACTACCGCCACCTTTACAGCTTCAAGGTTCTCTTCTGCTGCATATGCAAGGAACTGATCGACATCCTTAGGATCAACCACTACTGCCATACGCTCCTGAGATTCTGATATAGCAAGCTCTGTTCCGTCAAGACCTGCATATTTCTTAGGTACAAGATCAAGATTTACATCAAGGCCATCTGCAAGTTCGCCGATTGCTACTGATACACCGCCTGCACCAAAGTCGTTACACTTCTTGATGATAGATGATACTTCTTTTCTTCTAAAGAGTCTCTGAAGTTTACGCTCTGTAGGAGCATTACCCTTCTGAACCTCAGCTCCACATGTTGTAAGTGAGGCATTTGTATGAGCCTTGGAAGATCCTGTAGCTCCTCCTATTCCATCGCGGCCTGTACGTCCGCCAAGAAGTACGATGATATCTCCCGGGTCTGAGCTCTTACGCATTACATTGGCCTGAGGAGCAGCGCCCATAACAGCACCAATTTCCATTCTCTTAGCTACGTAGTTAGGGTGATATATTTCCTTAACATATCCTGTAGCAAGACCTATCTGGTTACCATAGGATGAATATCCCTGAGCAGCGCCTCTTACAAGCTTCTTCTGTGAGAGCTTACCTTTAAGAGTCTGGGATACAGGAACTGTAGGATCTGCAGCACCTGTCACACGCATTGCCTGATATACATAACCTCTTCCTGAAAGCGGATCACGGATAGCACCGCCAAGACATGTTGCAGCGCCGCCGAAAGGCTCGATCTCTGTAGGATGGTTGTGTGTTTCATTCTTGAAGAATACAAGCCAGTTCTCAGTTGTCTTGCCCTGACCGTAATCAACTTCTACAGGAACTACTACTGTGCAGGCATTGTTCTCTTCAGATTCTTCCATATCTGTGAGCTTACCGTCTTTTTTGAGCTTCTTCATTCCTACAAGAGCAAGATCCATAAGGGAGATGAACTTCTCTTTTTTCTTAGCAGGATCAGCGTAGAGCTCATCACGTGCGATAAGGTATTCATTATATGCATTCTCGATAGGCTTTTTGTAATCGCCTTCGCCAAATGTTATAGTCTTAAGCTCAGTGCCAAATGTTGTATGACGGCAGTGATCAGACCAGTATGTATCAAGAACACGGATCTCTGTAACGGAAGGATCTCTTTTTTCCTCATCATGGAAGTAGGTCTGGATCCATTCGAAATCCTTGAAAGTCATGGCAAGTCCAAGTGAATCATAGAGCTTTCTAAGCTCTTCCTGACTCATATCCTTGAAGCCGTCGAAGATCTTGACATCTTCAGGCTCAGGGTATGTGGTTGCAAGAGTATCAGCCTTGGTCTCATCTACTATACGAGAATCTACAGGGTTTACAACATACTCTTTGATCTTATCAAGCTCCTCGTCAGATACATTGCCTATGATCACATATGTATCAGCACTTCTGATGATAGGCTCTTCTTCGCCTCGTATAAAGCGGACGCACTGCTCAGCTGAGTCAGCTCTTTGGTCGAACTGTCCAGGAAGGGCCTGAACGCTGAATACGCGCTCACCTTCATTAACGTCAAAAGACTCTCTGTAAAGTATATCAACAGGAGGCTCTGAAAAAACTGTAGTACAAGCCTTCTCAAATACCTCATCAGATACGTTCTCAATATCGTATCTTATAAGTACGCGAACATCCTCGCATGACATGATACCAAGATACCTTCTTATCTCATGTCGCAGGTCTTTTGCCTTGCCTGCAAAAGGTTTCTTTTTTTCTACATAGACTCTTCTGACCATAATTCTCCTCTTTCTTTTTTAAAAAAATGTGCTCCGAATTTCGAAGCACATTTTCATTAATTATTAATATATTGATCTACAGGTACAATGCCCTGCAGAATATAAAACATCTCCTTGTCGACGGTCTGTTCAGATATAGATACAACTGTTGCCATAGTCTTAAGTCCTTCCAATACGTATGCAAGATTTCTGGCAAAACCAGCTACATCCTCACACTCAAATTCACCACTTAAAGCACCATCAGAAACAATCTCTTCGATGGTGTGAACGCAATCGTCAAAACGACCCTTAATATAATTGTTGTCAGGGGATGAATTGTGACCAGAATAGTATTCCATAAGAGCAAGACTAAGACCATCTTTTCTGCGAAGGATAAAGCGTTTCTGCTCCTTCAAAAATGCTGCAAATCTGTCAGATGCAGAAAGTTTAGTGCTGACACTGATGCCATCTAAATAGTCACCTTCGCCTTCAACATTCTCAGAAGAAACTTTGTTATCTGATCCAATAGAATCTTCTGCTTTAAGAACAGCCAGGAATATATCTTCGACACTTGAAAAATGAAGATATAATCCACCACGACTTATATCGCAGGCATCTACGATATCCTGCATAGTAACATTCTTAAAGCCTTTTTTGGAAAAAATCTCCCTAGCCTTAGCTAAAATATGCTTTTCAGTTCTGCTTGCCTTGGCTCCCATACTTCTCCCCGCATGAAAAAGCGTTCTACTACGGGATCAGTTCTCATGATCCCACAATTCAATAAGTTCCTGCATCTTCCTGACAGCATGTTCAAAGATCCCATGCTGAACAGCTTCTGACCACATTCCGGCTTTGACCTGTCCACCCAGAACATACTTGGATAGAATACGATTGACATCGTCCAAATGCATAATGTCTACATTTGATATATATTCAAGTTCGTCTTTCCAGGTTTTTAGATTCTTCCTACTATATAAATACACATAATTGCGGTCCATAAGACCGGAAGCCTGCGCATCCTTTACAAAAGAAAGGACTGTAGAATCATATACCGGAAATATCATGGTAGTATCCATATTCGATCCATTATACTTCTGATCGACTGCTTTGCTATCATTTTCTTTGAACCACTTCAAATACTTAGATAGAGTCTCTACCATACCACGATAACGGTTAACAATATCCTGCGGGCTATTCTCAGTTACATCTGCCATGTTCTTCACCTCATTTTTTCAGTAATGATAGTTACAAAACAACGCAACTCCGCAATTCTGATAAATTATAACAACAGTGTCACAAATTGTACAGAGTGCGATTCTCCAAATATTTTGCCATTTTCGATGATATTTTTGAACAAACGTTCTAAAACGTCATCAAGTTGCCATTTTCAAACCTACTGCCTTTCAAGTACAACCTCATATTCTGGGCAAAGCTAGCAAACAATCTTAATATAAGTCCCATTTTAAGTTAGTTTTATGTTTCGCCCCTATACTATAGATTATAATGATTATCTATACTTAATATCAATATGTTGTGATCGTAATTTAGGATGATAATCTCCAACTTGACTTATCTTACAAGAAGATTTATAGATATTTATAGCCTTGGTGTACTGACTCATTCATATTTGATCAAATATGAATAAGTCAGTACACCAGATAATAATGAGGTTAACTATGAAATATTTACGAATGTATATCAAATACACATTAAGATACACACTTAAACCACTATCATTTGTTCCTGCACTTGTGATGATGTACCTGATCTATTCTTTTTCAGGTCAGAGCGGTACAGAATCTAGTTCTTTAAGCTATGATGTTGGATTTCATTTTTATGATCTTATCAACAACCTATTCGCTCTGGACCTGTCATCAAGTCAGATCGCAAACTATGCTTTAAACAACCAGTTTTATATAAGAAAGGCAGCTCACATTACAGAGTATTTCCTTCTTGCAATGTCAGTTTCCCTGCCTCTATATGTATACAAGATAAGAGGCTTTAAGTTATCTTTCCTGGCTACTTTATTCTGCGTACTATATGCTTTCCTCGACGAATATCATCAGTCATTTTCATATGGAAGATCACCACAGCTTCGAGATGTAGCCATCGATTCCATAGGCATCATAGCCGGAGTTATCATAGTAAGGATAATAGGATTTATAGGACGTAAGACCGTATTCAGATCTCTCTCAGAAGAATACAAGGAGCAAAAAGCTGCATAGTTAATTATTAGTGCATATATCAAGGATCTCCCTGATATCACCGGATATTACTATCTCAGGTTTATAGCCTTTGTAATAGTCATCTGTTACTCTTGATAATCTGGCACGCATCTCCAGCTGGCTAAGGCCATCTGTATTAAGGAATATACTATCAACTTTGCAGGCTGCAGCAATTCCTATATCACTTTGAAAATCATTGCCTATCATAACAGCGCTTGATGCTGTGATCTGCTGCTCATCCAGGAGCTTTTTCATAAACTGGGGCTGGGGCTTTTTCATTTGATTCTCAGAAGAGATATAAATATCATCAAAATACCCTGCAAGGCCGGTTATCTCCAGCTCAGGTCTTGTAAAAAGACCCTGGGCATTAGATAAAAGGAATATCCTTCCGCCTTCTTTTTGAATTGTCTTTAGAGTGTCGATAACTCCCGGATATACCTTAAGCCTGTCTCTTGATAATATCCTGAACATATTGGACAGATCCTGAACCCACTGACTATGCACAAGCTCTTCCTCATTCATTTGATATACAGAGCTATATGTCTCATGATGAGAAGGAGCTTTTAGCAGAAGCTTTACAAAGACTCTCTCAAGCTCTATCTCAGGGAAGCTTATTGCCAGTTTGTAAGCAAGTTCATGTTCCTGCTGTCTTACAAGATCAAAATAGGTCTGCTGCAACTGCTCAGGACTATAATCGGCTCCGTAACATGAATAAAATTCGGTAATCTTTTTCCAAAACTTCGGACTACTCTCATCAGTGTGTATATCTATCAAAGTTCCATATAAGTCAAAAATATAATTGTCATATTTTAATTTCATATATAACTAATCCTTTCGCTTATATGCGGCGCATCGTCGCATGGTATCAGTTGTACATATGGATCATAACTTTTTTATCTAAACACACATATAGACTGCGGCGGCATAGTTACCTGGCCATTTTCTATTGATATACTTACATCATCAAGTGTCAGATATCCTGCTATAGTCAGTTCTTTATACTCATCAGCTGTCAGGTCGACTACTACTGCTTCATCTGATGTGTTATATAAGATTATGACTGCTGACGTCACTGTCGTGCCCGTTTCATCATCTCTTGTCCAGGTCTTCTTTATAGCTGCATAAGAGTCGCTGCATAGATCATCTTCTCTTGTGATAGTTCCTCTGGCAATCTCAGGGTTCATGTTTCTAAGCTTTAATGCCATCTTATAGTAGTTTAGTAAGGACATCTCATCCCCAAGCTGCGCATCTACTGCCTCAAACGACTGCTCTACATCATTGTCAGCGCCTTCAGGGACATCGCATACTCCCGTAGGATCTGTATAGGACCAGTTCATAGGAAGTCTTTTGTTAGGATCATCCTTGCCCTGACTCTTCATACCGATTTCTTCGCCATAATATATAAAAGTACTTCCGCTCATAGTCATGAGTATTCCTGCTGCCATCTTCATATCACCCGCATCACAGTTTAGATTGTTGGCTACCCTGACCTGGTCATGATTGGTGATAAAAGGAGCATCGATATAATCAGGATTGGACGCAGAATATGTAGTCTGATAATCAATCATTGCATTTACAAGGCCATCAGCAGATAGCTGTCCCCTTGCAGCTTTCTCAATCGTTCCCTCAGCTCCTGCTGCTGCAAAATTGAACATACTGGGAGTCATGCTCTTATAAAAAGCTGCAATTGTCGCCTTATTGGCCCAGACTTCTGATACCATATAAAAGTCTGACTTTTTGGAAAGGCAGTAATTATATATCCAGTTCATTATCTCAAGAGTTGCGCCCTGATCATCATCCTCATAATGCATCGCTGCATCCATTCTGTATCCGTCAACTCCATGTTCTATCCAGAAATCAGATATAGTCTCGAATTCTTTTCTTAGATTATCATCTTCAAGGTTAAGATCCGGCATTTCAGACCAGAACACACCTTCGTAGTACCAGTCAGTTCCTTCTACGCTATACCAGGCTTCATTTTTCTTTTCTTTGGAAAAATTGTAATAAGATACATATGGACATACGTTCTTATCAGGCTCTTCACCTTCCTTAAGTGTTCTAAGATAGTCGCAGGCTTTTACAAACCACTCATTTTGGGATGAAGAATGATTCATTACCATATCAATGATAATGTTTATTCCTCTTTTATGACACTCTTCTACAAGCTTATCAAAATCTTCCATTGTGCCATATTCAGAATCAATATCCATATAGTCAACAACGTCATATTTATGATAAGTTGGTGATGGCATTATAGGCATAAGCCATATGCCATTGATCCCAAGATCTTTGAGATAGTCAAGTTTCTGAGTCACCCCGTTAAGATCACCTATACCATCTTCATTAGAATCATAAAATGAGTGTACATATATCTCATAATAATTCCTGTAATTATCATCTATGATATTGAGCTTTTCACTTTCATCTTTTTTGCCACACCCTGCAAGCATTGATACCGCCAGTGCTATGACAATGTTTGATACCAAAATTTTCTTTATTATACTCAAAGTATTTTTCATATAAATCCTCTGTATTTACTAAGCCGGTAAAAACAAATGCGCGTTTTTTGTAATTTACGTTCAAGAAGTAAAAAGGCAAAGACAGATAATTCTGCCTCTGCCTTTAAAAGCCAAAAGGTATTCAGCTTCTTGGATCGATATCAATAAGCTGAAAAAACATTCACTTATATAGATGAATATCAGCCCTTTACTGCTCCGCCTGTTACACCTTCTACATAATACTTCTGAAGTGACATGAACAGTGCTGTGATAGGAACTGCTATAAGAACGCCGCCTGCACAGAATCTTGTGAAGTATCCCTGATAGTCATTGGTGTTGACCCAGTCATAGAGACCAACTGCTACGTTATAGCTCTTACTGTAACCAAAGGCAATGTATGAAGCGAAGATATAGTCACACCATGGTGCCATGAATGCAATAAGTGCCTGATAGATGATGATAGGCTTTGAAAGAGGAAGGAGCATTGTGAAAAAGATCCTTGCACGGGATGCTCCGTCAATTCTTGCTGCCTCATCAAGTGTCTTAGGAATAGTATCAAAAAAACCTTTGCATACATAGTATCCCATACCAGAACTTGCAACACCTACAAGGATGAGGCCGGGAATAGCTCCTGCCTGTGTAAGTCCTATATTTTTCAAAAGGAAATACAGACAGATCATGGATAAAAATCCCGGGAACATTCCAAGTATAAGCCAGAACTTCATAAGAAGTGTTCTTCCTGCAAATCTTATACGTGAAAGCGCATAACTAACCATAAGTACAAAACAGGTCTGACCGATTGCTATAAAGAAAGCAATGATGAATGTGTTTCCAAACCATCTTACAAAGTTAGAATCTGCCGAAAACAGCCATCTGTAACTGTCAAGCGAGAACTGTTTTGGCATAAGATATGCTACCATTCCTCCGCCGCCTTCAGTCGGGGCTCTAAAACTCTGTAATACGATACATACAAAAGGAAACAGCCATATTATGCTAAGTATTACTAAAAGTATATACGCTATAGCATTACCTAAAGCGTTATGTTGTTTGTGTAATTTTGGTTCAGCCATTACTGGAATCCCTCCTCATCTTTAATTGAAGGCAGTTTGCTATATGCAATAAGAGATGTAAATGCAACAACAACGAAAGTAATAATACCTACACAGGCTGCCAGTTTGTAGTTGGTGCTGTTAAGAACAAGTTTGTAAAGCCATGTTACAAGAAGGTCGGTATAACCTGATCCTCCATACAGCTGCATGGATGTTGGTCCGCCTCCTGACAGAAGGTATATAACGTTGAAGTTATTGAGGTTACCTGTAAATGATGTAAGAAGGTAAGGTCCTGTAACAAAGAGCATATATGGCATTGTGATCTTTCTAAACATCTGCCATGGACTTGCTCCGTCAATTCTTGCACTTTCATAAAGATCTGCAGGAATATTCATAAGAAGTCCTGTTGCCATGAGCATTACATAAGGGATACCTATCCAGAGATTGATCACTATGATAAGGACTCTGGCTGTCATAGGATGTGCCCAGAAGTTGTAAGACCTTTCGAAGATGCCCCATTTTACAAAATATGTATTAATAAGACCATCAGCTGCAAACATCTTGGATACATACAATAAAGATATAAACTGTGGAATAGCTATAGTCATTACGAAAATAGTACGCCAGAACTTTTTGAACTTTACACCTTTTTTGTTAATAAGAAGAGCAAGTGCGATTCCTCCAAAATATGTGGAGAATGTTGCAAAGAAAGCCCATACCAAAGTCCAGATAAGGATCGTTGTGAAAGTAGATCCCATACCGTTGCCGCCAAATTTAAGAAGCTGTGTAAAGTTCTCAAATCCAACCCATGTAAAGAGCTTACTTGGAGCCTGATGGGTGGAATCATAATTAGTAAATGCAACACATATCATGAATATAATAGGCACTACCATAAATACAAGAACGCCCAGCACGGGAAGTGCAAGAAGTGTTGCATGAAATTTCTGATCCAATAGTGATTTTAAATCCTGAGAAGAAGTAGGAATATGTCCTCCATTTTTAATGATCTTCTCTTCGTTTTGATTTTCCTGGATATTCATTCTCCAGAAAGTGATAAAAAGTACGCACAGTACTGCTGTAAGTACACCATACAAAAGTATAAGGAACGAATTGTCTCCATATGTAGTAAGGAAAGTATTCGGATCCATATGTGTCTCTTCAGTACCAAGTGTTGATAATTTAGATAGATTAGCTATGCCTGAGGTTGCCATATATGCGATAAAGGCAACTTCGATAAGAAGATAAGCGATTCCTCTTGCAAAGGATTTCCTCATAATAGGACCAAATCCCATGACAAGGAAAGAAAGCCTTGTTTTCCAATCTCCCTCTTTAAAAGTAATACCAATATTTTTGATATTACCTGCGATAATGCTTAGCACATTGTTTTTGTTTTTTTCCATAAAAGCACTCCCGAAAAAACAGGGGAGAGGAAAACCTCTCCCCTGAATATCCAACCTGATATTTGTAACAAATATTCAGCTATTTACTGTACAAGTGTAGCGCATGTGTCATCGTGTGTCTTAAGCTCTGCCATGAAGTCATCGTCAGAAGAATCTACTGTAAGAGTTCCGTTCTCAACGTCTGCTCCAAGAGAGCCTGCAAGATCCCACCATTCTCCAGGATACTGACCCTGAGGAATCATGTAAGGCATCTGCTCCTGAAGAGCTGCAAGAGCTACATTGGCCTGAACTTCGCTATCACCCTGTGCTGCAAGGTTTGAAGGGCCCCAACCCTGAGCTGTGAATCTTTCAAGCTGAGCATCTGTATCTGTGAGCATCTTAGCTATCTCATAGCACATAGCAAGCTTGCCGCCTTCTGTCTGAGGCTTAACACCAAGAAGCTTGTTGCCTGAGAATCCGCTAAGGTGATATGTCTGTCCATCAACACCTTCAAATGAAGGAAGAGCTGCACATGCATAGTTGTCACCAAGCATCTCTTCAAGAGCTGCGCTATCCCATGTACCATCGATGATAGCACCTACATTTGTAGCTTCACCAGCTGATGAGCCATCAACAAATGCTTTAGAAGAAGCAACCTCAGCCATCTCTTTGATAGCTACAAGACCGGCATCTGAAGCATAGTCTGCTGTAACGCCTGTGAAGTTACCATCTTTATCTGTTTCAAAAGAACATGTACATCCTGTACCGAAGAAGAATGCTGCATTGTACCATGCAGAATCAAGATCAGCATAGAATCCCTTACCAGCAGCTTCGCAATCAGCGATGATCTGCTCAAGAGACGTAGGATCTGTAACTACTGAGCTATCATAGTACAGGAAATATCCGTTATCAGATGTCATAGGGAATGCATAAAGAGTGTCACCTGATGTAGCTGCTCCGATAGCACCTTCATCATTATTAGAAGTAACCCATGATGACATATTGTCATTAAGAGGCTGAAGAGCACCGGCTGCTACAAGACGTGTAAGCTGATCCTGTGCGAATCCATAAATATCAGCACCGCCGGATACGTCTGTGATCATGTTAGAAGCAGCATCACCTTCGCCAACAGCTTCTACTGTGATATTGCCGGCATATCCTGAATATGCATCGTTGGAAGCTATGAAATCATCAACAAGTTTCTGTGTGAGATCGACTACGTTCTCAGCAACCCAGATTGTGATCTCACCTGAACCATAATCGATTGCAGGAGCTTCTGCAGTGGCTTCTGCAGTGCTCTGATCGCCGTCTGTTGTCTGTGTATTATCTGCTGAGTTATCAGTACTTTGTGTGTTGTCTGTAGTGCCACCCTCGTTGTTGTCAGTACTTGAACCACCACAACCAACAAGCATGGAAGCCACGAGAGCCTGTGTCAGTAAAACGGTTAAAACTTTCTTTTTCATGTTTTCCTCTCCTTTTTAAACTTTTTATTTAAAGTGCCAATGCACCTCAAATTCTAAAGCATAATACCCAAAACCAAGAAAATCGAAAATTTCCGAAAATTTCGTTTGACAATTATGTTTTAACACACTTTGTGGATATTTGTCAATATTTCGACCGTGTTATTTATTTATTCGTCATATTATACAAATTATCAAGCTGCGATTTTTGCATATCTTTCAAATATTTTCGTTTATTTTCGTATTATCTTGTTTTTGCTCTTTGGTAACCTTATAATGTAAAAAGATGAATTAAGGATGATTTGCAGTTTTTCGTATTATGCTTTATTCTATATATTCTGGAGATTTTACATAAGAATTTGCGAAAATAGGCTAAATGAAAGGATAACATGGCTACCATAAAAGATATTGCCAATAAGCTTGGCATTTCAGTCAGCACCGTTTCCAAAGGATTGAATGGTGCCAAAGACATCAGCGCTTCTCTAAGGCAGGAAGTATTAGAAACTGCTGTCGAGATGGGATATACCGGTCGAAAGACCAAAAGGCAGAGTCAGAAACGTCTGTGCATCTTTATAGAAAACATGGATTATGAATCCACAGGCACCTTCGGTTATGATATAGTACTCGGATTCAGACAGGCTGCATATAAGGAACAGTTTGAAGTTGTAATACAGCCGGTAAGCCACGAATTTCAGGTGAGTGAAAAGTATGATACCTACATGCTTGGCAATGGTTTTTCGGGAGCGTTTCTTCTTGGTTTTTCTTTAGAAGATCCCTGGATGGAACAGATCAAATCTACAGCTTTTAGTACTGTCCTTCTTGATAACTTCATTGAGAAAAATCCCAATGTCGGATATATAGGAACAGATTCTGAAGAAGGCATCGCTATTGCTATAGAGCACCTTACCAAATTAGGGCATGAGAAAATAGCCTTTCTTGATGGTTCGAGAGGATCAATGGTATCCGACCTTAGAATGATAGCTTATCTTGATAGCATGTCAAGTCACCGCTTACCGGTAGATCCTAATCTTGCTGTATATGGATATTTCGTAGCGGATGCTGCTCACTATCATGTACCTACATTCCTGGATCTTGGCGCTACAGCGATACTGTGCGGCAATGACCTTATAGCATCAGGTGTTATAGAAGAATGCAAGCGAAGCGGCTATAAAGTTCCGGAAGATATAAGTGTTATTGGTTTTGATGATCTTCCTCTGGCGCAGCACCTTGATCCTCCACTTACAACAGTCAAACAGGACAGGATCGAAATCGGAAAATGCGGATTCTATATATTAAGAGCTATGAATGAACACATATCTCTTTCCAAGAACCTGCTAAGACCATCTCTTTCTGTAAGATCATCAACAGCTATTGCAAAGCCAAGACTTGCAAAGCGCCACAGTTTGGACAAAGATTCTGTTATAAGTGCTAATCCCGAACTATATGCACAGTTCCAGCAGCACAGACAGATCAGATGACATTTAGCAAAAGACCTCTGAGGATGTAGTCAATAAATAGAGCTCTAAGCTCTGGAGACTACATCCCCAGAGTTTTTTGTTAATGAAGTTCTTCTTTTGGCAATAAAAATAAGTGCAGGTGTCAGAGTTAATTTCTCTAACAACTGCACTTTTATGGTAATAAAAAAGCATCGGAAACATCCGATGCTTACCTGTTACTCTATGAAACAGGGGAAGAGAGATTCGAACTCCCATGAACGGTTTTGGAGACCGTGATACTAGCCATTGTATGATTCCCCTTTGGCTCTGCTGACTTATCGCCGTCAACGAAAGTAATTATAGCAAAGCATATTACTGTATGCAAGCGTTTTTTGAAGATTTTTCAAAGAATCGTTATATCGTTTCTATGCACATTTAATGACGTTTCTTCTTTTACAAAATAACCCTTGATGACTAAGATAAGAGACTTTTTTTAAACTTCCAATAATAAGCCAAATAGTCTCTTAACTCCGTCCCAAGGGGTAATTGTCAGTCATATGTCAGTTAGAATATCTTCATTGCATCCTGAAGTGATCTTACGCCTATGATCTCAAGCCCTTTTGTATCTTTGAGCTTATTCTCATAAGCTTTAGGAAGGATTATGGTTTTAAATCCCAGCTTCTTAGCTTCCATAACTCTTTGCTCAGTCATACTTACGCTTCTGACTTCTCCGGATAGTCCCACTTCACCAAATGCAACAACAGATGAATCTATAGGTTTATTCTTAAAGCTTGATATAACCGCAAGGCATATTCCAAGGTCTAGCGCAGGCTCCTGAAGCTTCATTCCTCCTGCAAGATTTACATATGCATCGCAATCTGCCATCTGAAGTCCTACTCTTTTCTCAAGAACAGCCATAAGTAGATTTACTCTGTTATAATCTGTACCATTGGCCTGTCTTCTTGGGAATCCAAAACTTGTACGACATACAAGCGCCTGTATCTCAAGTAGTATCGGCCTTGTACCTTCTACTGAACATGTAACAATGCTTCCGCTGGCATCTTCTGGTCTTCCGTCCAGCATGAATTCAGACGGATTGGCAACTTCTGCAAGACCGTCCTGTCTCATTTCAAATACACCTATCTCATTGGTCGAACCGAACCTGTTCTTGACTCCTCTAAGTATCCTATAGGATGCATGTCGATCACCTTCAAAATAAAGCACAGTATCAACCATATGTTCAAGAACTCTGGGACCTGCTACTGTTCCTTCCTTGGTGACATGCCCTACTATAAATATTGATACATTCATGCTCTTGGCTATACGAAGAAGAACTGCCGTTGTCTCTCTTACCTGTGATACGCTTCCCGGCGCGGATGATACATCTTCATTGAACATAGTCTGAATAGAATCTATGATCACTATCTCGGGTTTATCCTTGGTGATAACTGCCTCTATTGTAGAAAGGTTGGTCTCGCACAAAAACTTAAGATTATCTGTAAAAGTTCCGATACGATTGGCTCTTAGCTTTATCTGCCTTAATGATTCCTCTCCTGATATATACAAGATAGCATGTCCGTCATCAGACATATTCCTGGCAACCTGCAAAAGAAGTGTTGACTTGCCTATTCCCGGATCTCCTCCCACAAGTGTAAGGGAACCTCTTACAAGTCCCCCTCCAAGTACTCTGTTAAGTTCACCTATATGTGTATCACTTCTGTCTTCTTGACCTAATTCTATCTGAGATAATGATTTTGGAGCAGCATCTACAGATGAAGCAGCATGAACAGACATCCCACTCCCAAGTGCTGCTCTTTTATTCTTGGGCTCAGGCTTGACCATCTCCTCAACCATCGTATTCCATTCATGACATGACGGACACTGTCCCATCCACTTAGATGATTCATATCCGCAGTTCTGACAAAAAAATGCTGTTTTAATCTTAGCAGGCATAAAAAAGTCCCCCGATCATTGCAATAACTATCTTTAATTCTAACATAAATATAGACCCTCTGCCTCCACGCCTTGCGCATAACAAAAGAGCACAGACATACTCCTTTGTATATCTGTGCCCTTAATATTAAATTTTTAAACTTCTTCGACCTTTACTGTCACCGGCTTCCCGGAAAGTTCAACACTGATTGACAGCTTACCGCCAAGACCAGTTTTCATCTTTCCTTCACTGGAGCCATCTATGAGTACATTGTACTCTGTATTGTCCTCCATACCTAATGTGATCTGAGCATCTGCGTTACCTTCAACTATGAATGTCACACCTTTTTCGGTCTCTTTGAAGTGAGTCACTGCCGTTCCCGGAACAGATTCGTAGACAAACATATCATTTGCCTCAAGTCTTGTGATATCCTTGAACGTCTTGACCTTGAGCAAATCTCCGCCGTGCTTGAAATCTTCAAGCTTCGACTTAGATGGAAGCTCGTAGTTACCAAAGCTGATTGTACCGTCAGCTTCTGCCCGCAGCAACTGTTCTACTACAGCCATATGGAACCTCCTATTGGTACGTTAAAAAAGTTTTTTCAAAGTGCATTATCCCTTTTGGGTAATAACCATTATACCATACTAAAATTCAAAATATGTTAAACATCCGTGATTAACAATAAAACATTTCTAAAATCAAATCACCTTAAACAGTTGCAACTTTTTTGGGTCTTCCGACCTTCTTTTTAGTTTTAGCCTCTGCAGTCTTCTTAGCAGGCGTTTTCTTTGCTTTAGCCTTCTTGTTTGCAGATGACTTTGCCTTACTTGCAGCCTTTGCAGCTTTTTCTGCCTTGCTTGTAAAGACAATAGTACCATCTTTAATTCCTACAACGACTTCACTGTCACGCTTAATATTGCCTTTGAGAAGTTCTTCTGCCATCGAATCTTCGATAACTGTCTGAATAGCACGCTTAAGCGGTCTTGCACCCATCTTCTGCTCTGAATACTTGTCAACAAGGTGCTTTTTAACAGCAGGTGATATAGTAAGCTTAATATTGAGCTGCTCTTTGCATCTTTTTGCAAGAGAGGATGACAATAGTGTCACAATCTGCATCATCTCTTCATTAGAAAGCTGATGGAATACCATGATCTCATCAATTCTATTGATGAATTCAGGTTTGAACAGACGCTTAACTTCGTCCATAACGCCGCTCTTCATAGTCTCATAATCTTTCTTGGCATCAGCCTTAGTATCAAAGCCAAGTCTCTTAGGAGATACAATCTTCTGGGCACCAACATTGGATGTCATGATTATGATAGTATTCTTGAAGCTTACTTTACGTCCCTTTGCATCTGTAATATGGCCATCATCAAGTACCTGAAGCAAGATATTGAACACATCCGGATGTGCCTTTTCTATCTCATCAAAAAGAATTACGGAATAAGGATTTCTTCTTACTTTCTCAGAAAGCTGACCGCCTTCATCATATCCTACATATCCTGGAGGTGATCCGATCATTTTGGACACACTATGCGGTTCCATATATTCGGACATATCTACACGGATAAGAGAGTTCTCTGATCCGAACATAGCTTCTGCAAGAGCCTTTGAAAGCTCTGTCTTACCTACACCTGTAGGTCCAAGGAAGAGGAATGACCCGATCGGTCTATTTGGATCCTGAAGGCCTACACGTCCTCTTCTTATAGCTTTTGATACTGCCTGAACAGCTTCTGCCTGACCTATTACTCTCTTATGAAGAGTAGATTCAAGTTTAAGAAGACGCTCAGATTCTTTTTCTGCAATCTTCTTAACAGGGATCTTGGTCCAAAGGGCAACAACTTCAGCTATATCATTAGCACCAACAGTGATCGAACCAGTCTGTTCTTTGCGCTCATTAGCAGCCTTCATCCTGTTGTACTTCTTGATAAGAAGCGCCTGCTGTCTGTTAAGCTCTCCTGCCTGTCTATAGTCTTCACTCTTAAGAGCTTCCTCAACCTGATCATCAAGATCCTTGATCTGACTATCCAGGTCACGCATTTTGGATGTATCTCCCATTGAGTGTAGTCTCACTGCAGATGCGGCTTCATCGATAAGGTCAATAGCCTTATCAGGAAGATTTCTATCATTGATATACCTGTTGGAAAGTTCTGCAGCAGCCTTAACAGCTTCAGGAAGAATACGTACATGGTGATGCTCTTCATATTTGTAAAGTATACCATTTAAAATATTAAGAGTCTCTTCCATCGTAGGCTCTTCTACTGTTACAGGCTGAAAACGACGCTCCAATGCAGCATCTTTCTCAACATATTTTCTATACTCAGATATAGTAGTAGCACCTATTATCTGAATCTCACCTCTTGCAAGAGATGGCTTTAAAATATTAGAAGCATCAATAGCACCTTCTGCACCGCCTGCTCCGATAAGTGTATGCATCTCATCTACAAAGAGGATGATATTGCCATCTTCTGCAACTTCATGGATGACCTTCTTGATACGTTCCTCGAACTCGCCTCTATACTTAGATCCAGCGATCATACCGGATAAATCAAGAGTAAGAAGACGCTTATTCTGAACTGTAAACGGAACATCACCGGATACGATACTCTGCGCAAGACCTTCAACAACTGCAGTCTTACCTACTCCGGGTTCTCCTATCAGACACGGATTGTTCTTGGTCCTTCTGGACAAAATCTGAATAACACGTTTGATCTCAGACTCACGTCCGATAACAGGATCGAGCTTACCTGCAGCTGCAAGTGCTGTAAGATCACGGCTGTACTGCGCAAGAGCACTTCCTTTCTTACGACCTGACTGGCGCTTTCCAAGATCTTCTTTGACAAGATTAGGATCTTCACCCATAGCTGCAAGAGTCTCTGCATAGAGCTTCTGAACCGGAACATTAAGAGTTGAGATAAGTCTGACAGCTACATTCTCGCCATCCTTGATAAGAGCCAGAAGGATATGCTCTGTTCCTGTCTTGGACGCACGGAATCTGTCCGCCTGACGGTGAGCCTCATTAAGGACCTGCTGTGCTCTTGGTGAAAAACCGTCACGGTCCATAGTAGTAACACTTCCATCCTGGACTATAAGATCTTTGACAAGATCCATGAGACGTTTTTCATCTATTCCATTATCTATTAAAATTCTGGATGCGACACTTCCTTCTTCTCTGATAAGACCGAGCAATATATGCTCCGTTCCCACATAGTTCAGTTTCAGACTTCTTGAAGCCTTGCGAGCTGTTTTAAGCGCGTTTTCGGCTTTATCTGTAAACTGTGAATTCATATATTTACATTCCCTCCTGCTGTTTATTTTTTGAATCAAAAAGAAAATAGACTTCTTGAATACATCTTAAAAAATCCGCTCAAACTGTAGATTTCGAAAGACAATGATTCAGTAGTCTGATCAGATTCCGCTGTAATCATCGTAAATCTGATCTATAAGATTATGAATCTCATTTCTTGATATATTCTTGCATAGAGCTCTTGCCAAAACGACTTCAAGCCCTTGCTTGGCTTCTTCAAGTGCCTGCAGCTTATCTATATCCACTGCTATCACAGCACCTTTTCTACGGTCAATCTTAACAAAGCCTTCCCTTTGCAATATCGAATAAGCTTTATTAACCGTATGCATATTAATACCAATTGCTTCTGCAAGTGTTCTCACACTTGGAAGCTGCTCTCCTTCATGAAACTGTGAAGTAGCTATACCTAGTATGATCTGATTGCAAAGCTGAAGATATATGGCATCATCACTGTTAAAATCAATTTCTATAGTCATATTTAACCTCATGTCGCGAGCAAAGCGAGCGGCTAATGTTTCTAAACCACTGTTATATAAATGGTATAACAGTAGCTGTATTGGTGTCAATAAATATGACTGGAAGTTTTATTAAGCTTTTATTAAATATCGGATTATGTCATCCATATAACAAGACCATTTACAGTCCAATTTTGAGAACTTCCATCTTAAGACTTCAGATAGGTACCATTTTTCCAACAATCAAAAAAGTATAAAAAACCGGATTGAAAGTCATTGTTCAATCCGGTTTTCTAAACTATAGTAAACGTCTTTGGAATTTATCTTATGTCACCTATCAGATACTAATCTAACTATGAAGTCCAGAAATATCAAACAGTTTTGTTGATAAACTCCTCTGATGACCAAAACAGTCAAACATTATAATCCGTTTATTATAATCAACGTCTTTTTCCGTCATTATCGTTGTCAAGATCAAGGAACTCGAACTCAAAATCATCATCATCTGCAAAATTCCTTGATTTGCGAGGAGTCGGTCTTGAGTCTCTCTCAGGTCTTACTGTAGAGCCATTAACAGCAGAGCCTCTTCCGTTATCAGGAGCAGGTTCTTCTTCAGGATAGTCTTCAGGATAGCCATCCTCCGGATAACCGTCTTCAGGATAGCCATCTTCATAACCTTCATCATATCCATCATTCTTCTTGGATCTTAGCTTTTCAAAAAAACCTGCCTTACGTGGTCTTGGCTCTTCATCGTACTGCATATTATCATCTTCGTAATTGCCGCCTTCATCATCATAATAAAGAAGGTTTCTAAGTCTGATGAACAGGAATATAACAGCTCCTGCAAGGACTATTACAAGAACGATAAGGATTATATCAAGAAGACCAAAGGCTTTCTGAGTTCCATGTGTCTGGATATAATCGTTGGCTGCAAGTATGCCTTCAACGCTGTACTTTACAGGACTGCCATCAGTATTCTTAACAAGCTGATATGTTCCGTCAGTATCGATAAAAACATAATAAGAATCACTAGATGTAGTTGCTACTATAGCATTACCTGTATTGGTCTGTTCCTGAGCAGGCTCAGTAGTCTCCTGAGTATCTGTGCCCTCGGTATTATCAGGATTCTCCGGATTCTCCGGGTTCTCAGTATTCTCGCCGCCATCAGTCTGTTCACCTGTATCACCTGTCTGATCTGTAGGTGTAGCAGCACCAAGCTCTACGAGATCTGCACGGATAAAGCCCTGAACGCCATTTGAAAGAGTGATATAGTACCACTGCTTACCTGCAGAATCATTGGCTGTACCTGTTATAGTTACAACATCTCCGCTTGCAACACTTCCTGCTACAGAATATGCTGTACCGGCGCCTGAACGAACATTAGCCTTACTTGTTGTTACAGTTGCAGATGTAGAATCCATAGCTGTAACCTGTGTATCAGGAAGATCTACCGTTGTCTGTGTATCCTGTGCTGTGGTTGTTTCGGTATTAGTTGTAGTATTAGCATCTGTAGAAGGTGTAGTCTCAGTTGTTGTTGTAGTAGTATTTGTAGTATCTACCTCCTGAGGCTCTCCCTTAGTAACAAGATCTCCTCTTACATAACCTGTACCGCCTACTACATTGACCTTGTACCAAACCTGGCCATTTGCATCTGTAACTTCAGAAAGAATCTGAACCTGATCTCCGCTCTTAAGACTTCCTACTACTTCACTAGAAGTGTCAGTATTAGAACGCACCTTTGCAGATGAAGCCGTAACTGTTGCATAAGTTACAGTCTCAGCGCTTGCAATATATCGGCCTCCAAATACCAGAGTAATGATAGTTGCAAACACAACTACCAATGCGGTTATTCTCCCACGATTTTTTTCCATAGTTTACCTCTTTCTTTCTGCCGGATACATAAGGCCCAAGAAGTATTCAGATCTCATCAAGTGCCTTACCGATGTCGTGACGCATATATTTACCATCGAAACTTACCAGCTCTGTAAGCTTATATGCGTTTTCTCTGGCTTCTTTAAGTGTATTTCCCTTAGCTGTAATACCAAGCACCCGGCCCCCATTTGTTACAACATTACCATGTTCATCGAACTTAGTTCCTGCATGGAAGCAGTACCCATCTTCAATCTCATCGAATGCTTCAAGTCCTGAAATAACTTTACCCTTTTCATATTTGACAGGATATCCTTCTGAAGCAAGTACAACACAAACGGCTGCTTTGTCTTCAAATTCAAGATCGATCTTGTCAAGAGTGCCATCTATCACAGCATTCATGACATCTATTATATCAGTTTTCATACGAGGAAGTACAACCTGAGTTTCAGGATCGCCAAATCTTGTATTGTACTCTACGACCTTTGGTCCTTCTGAAGTCATCATAAGGCCAAAATACAAAACGCCTTTGAATTCTCTTCCTTCTGCCGCCATAGCATCAACTGTCTTCTGATATATAGTTTCGCAAGCGATCTTATTGATCTCATCTGTGTAAAAAGGACTTGGAGAGAATGTTCCCATTCCGCCTGTGTTAAGACCGGTATCTCCGTCTCCGGCTCTCTTATGATCCTGAGAAGAGCTCATAAGCTTGTAATGTTTTCCATCAACAAATGCAAGAACAGATACTTCTCTTCCTGTCATGAATTCTTCGATGACCATCTCATTACCGGCGCTTCCGAACTTCTTATCAAGCATTATCTCATCAACGCCTGATATAGCATCTTCAAGACTCTGGCATATAAGAACACCCTTACCAAGCGCAAGTCCGTCTGCTTTAAGTACAATAGGGAATTTTGCATTAGTTCTAAGATATTCTTTTGCCTTGTCGGCATCAGTAAATGTCTCATAAGAAGCTGTAGGGATACCATACTTCTTCATAAGATCTTTGGAAAAAGCTTTACTGCCTTCAATAATAGCTGCATTCTTCCTTGTGCCGAATACTCTAAGTCCCTTTTCTTCAAGGGCATCTACAATACCTGCGCAAAGCGGATCGTCCTGACTGCATACAACAAGATCTACACCATTATCCTTGGCAAATTCTCCAATCTTGTCAAACTCCATAACTCCAAAAGGAACGCACTCTGCAAGTTTTGCAATACCTGCATTACCAGGTGCACAATAAATCTTATCAACATGTTTGCTTCTGGAAATTGCCTCGACCATCGCATGTTCGCGACCGCCCCCACCGACTACCAGGACTTTCATTAGAATCTCCTCCGATTGCTCAAATCAATTATATCCGTGATCTTGGCATATTACAATGCCAATTCGTGCTATTAATGCACTAAACATCACATTTTATGCTATTTTGTATCATATGACGCAGGTGTCAAACACTGTCTTTGACGCCTGCATCATTATATATCTTTAATAAATTAAATATCATAATCCCATAGGATCATATTCATCTATGATCACCTTGCGACCTTCAACTTTGATCTTGCCTTGAGCGATAAGATTAATAGCCATAGGCATGATCTTCCATTCTGCCTGCTCCATTACACGCCTTTGGAGAACTTCAGGTGTATCCCCCTGTTCTACCATTACAGGCTTCTGCAAGATGATAGGACCTGTATCAGTTCCTTCATCCACGAAATGAACTGTCGCACCAGTAACTCTTACTCCTCTTTCCAGAACCTTCTCGTGTACATGAAGTCCATAATAGCCCTGTCCGCAGAAAGATGGGATAAGAGCAGGATGGATATTGATGATCCTGTTAGGGAATGCTCTTACTATTTCTTTTGGTATAACAACCATGCAGCCTGCAAGTACAACAAGATCAGGCTCTGCCTCTTTAAGTGTAGCAAGAAAGTCCTTGTTGAAATCATCCCTTGAAGGATACTCCTTGGGAGATTTGCATACAGCTTTAATTCCTGCTTTTTTTGCTCTTTCAAGAGCAAAGGCATTGGGATTATTGGAGAACACTAATACGATCTGTGTATCCTTTATTATCCCTGATTCTATACCATCAATTATGGCTTGAAGATTTGTTCCTCCGCCTGATACACATACTGCAATTTTTAGCATAATGTAACACCCTTTTCACCATCTTCGATCTTGCCGACAACATAAGGTGTTTCACCTGATGCCTTAACAGCTTCAAGAGTCTTATCTACATCCGCAGGATCAACACAAAGAACCATTCCAAGGCCCATATTATATGTGTTGTACATCATCTGATCATCAATCTGACCCTTTTTCTGCATAAGCTTGAAAATAGCAGGAACCTCATAGCTGTTTTTCTCAATAACAGCTCTCTTACCTTCAGGAAGCATACGAGGAACGTTCTCATAGAATCCGCCACCTGTAATATGACTGCAGCCCTTAACTTTAACGCCTGCATTCTTGACAGATTTCATCATGTGGACATATATACGTGTAGGTTCGATAAGAGCTTCGCCAAGAGTCTTGCCAAGTTCATCATAATAAGTACTTAGGCTTTCCTTGGTCATATCGAATATCTTACGGACAAGTGAGAATCCATTAGAATGAACGCCGCTGGAAGCAACTCCAATAAGAACATCACCGGCCTTAATAGTACTTCCGTCGATAAGATCCTTCTTCTCACAAACACCTACTGAGAATCCTGCAAGATCATACTCATCTTCAGGCATAAGACCTGGGTGCTCAGCTGTCTCACCACCTACAAGGGCGCAATCAGATAATTTGCATCCCTCTGCAACGCCCTTAACTATTGTAGCGATCTTTTCAGGATAGTTCTTACCGCAAGCAATATAATCCAGGAAAAAGAGTGGCTCGCCGCCTGCACAGGCAACATCATTTACGCACATGGCAACACAATCTATACCAACAGTATCATGTTTATCCAAAAGGAATGCTAACTTGATCTTAGTACCAACGCCATCTGTACCTGACAGAAGAACCGGATCCTCCATATTCTTGATAGCAGAAAGATCAAATGCTCCGGAGAATCCTCCGATGCCTCCCATAACCTCAGGACGTGTTGTCTGCTTAACATACTTTTTCATTAACTCCACAGACTCATATCCAGCCTCAATGTCTACGCCTGCATTCTTGTAATTCAGTGCCACTTCTTGTTCCTCCTAAAATATACCTTTTATAAATAATAATGAAGCAGGTGTCAAAAGAACTATTTGAACCTTACATCATAATAATTATCACCCATTGATCAGATCAATTAGAATAGTTCTTGTATCCAACCTTAGAAAGTTTCTCGTCTTTGGCTACAACGCTTTCTTTCAAAGAAGCTGAGTATTCTTTTAACTTCTTAAGAAGCTCAGGATCACTTGTAGCAAGTATCTTAGCTGCAAGGATTCCTGCATTGGCGCCTCCGTTTATTGCAACTGTAGCTACCGGAATGCCTGTTGGCATCTGAACGATAGAGTAGAGCGAATCACGTCCGCCAAGAGATGTTGTATGCATAGGGATTCCAATTACAGGAAGCGGAAAAATAGCCGCACACATACCCGGAAGATGAGCTGCCATACCGGCGCCGGCTATGATAACCTTATATCCCTTCTCCTCAGCGCTGTTTGCATAATCAAAAAACTCCTGAGGTTCTCTGTGTGCAGATATGATATGCATCTCATAAGTAATACCGAGCTGCTCCAAAATATCCGCTGCTTTAGCCATGACCGGCATATCAGAATCCGATCCCATTACAATTCCAACCTGTGCCATTTGTACTGCTCCTTAAAAATATTATTCTTATATAGATCCCATTACTGTCAGAAATATTACTGTCAGTATATTTAGAGTATTAATGATGATTCCCAGACCCGGGAAAATTTTGAAAATCTTTTTTTGTTTCAATGCAAGAATGCCAAGTACAAGTCCGGCAATACTATATCCAAATGCAAGAAGCGTTGCTACGCCGTACTTGATATTGGCAACTCCGCCGGCATCAAAAGCAGCCTTCACGCACATGATAAGCGCGACGGCAGCAATGACACCCAGTATAAAAGACAGGATACCCTTCCTTGGATGCACATTATCTGTAAAGATATAACGTCTTTTAAAGATAAGTGTTCTAAGACGGAAGTGCTTTTTCTTTTTCTTTTTGTTCTTATGTGCGTGATAGGTCTCTTCGGTATCCTTCTCCCATGGATTGATCCCCCAAGGATTTTTCTCCCATGGTCTTTGACCCCACGGCTGTATCCTATTATTCTTCAAAACAAAATCTTCTTACGTCCGCTAAGGAGTTTTGCTCCACTTACTATAAGCAGAACTCCTGCAGCTATTCCCGATATGATAGCAACAATACCAAAAGTGATATTGATAGCTCCTATGCCTCCCATGAGCTTGTATGTCTTTTCTTCCATGTATAAAACCTCCTACATTATTATTTACATAACAATGAGTTTTTAAGACGACTGTGATTCCTTATATTCAAGCCTTAACAGCGCCATATTCTTTATAGTACTCATCGATCTTCTTCTTGATCTCTTTGTTCAGTATCACTTCGCCATCAATCGGCTTATTGTAAAGATACTCTACTACATCTGACATAGTTACGATTGCATGTGTACCAAAACCATACTTTTCATGAATTTCGTCAAGTGCAGACATATCTGATTCAAGTCCCTTCTCCTGACGGTTAAGGGATACCATAAGACCTACTACATCTACATCATCTGCCTGAGCCTGGATTATAGGATAAGTCTCTTCGATTGACTTACCTGATGTTGTAACATCTTCAATGATAAGGACTCTGTCTCCGTTCTTGATCTTACTTCCAAGAAGTATTCCCTTATCACCGTGATCTTTGATCTCTTTACGATTGGAACAATACTTGATATCTCTTCCATAGAGCTGGCTTATAGCAGCGCATGTTGATACTGCAAGCGGGATTCCCTTATAAGCAGGTCCGAACAAAATATCAAACTCAAGGCCAAAAGTTTCATGAATGGCTCTTGCATAAAACTCACCAAGCTTTCTAAGCTGAGTTCCTGTAACGTATGCTCCTGCATTCATGAAGAACGGAGACTTTCTTCCACTCTTAAGTGTAAAATCTCCAAATTTCAGGACATTACTGTCCACCATGAAATTTATAAACTCTTCCTTGTACTTTTCCATGTAATCCATCCTCTGTTTTTTTATTTATTCCGCTTATAGCGGTATATTATGATTTTATCTGATAGCGCCGTTAATGTCTTCCTTCATATCAAATACAGCTTGTCTTGCAGCTTCTCCGACATTGTCGCCAAATTTCGAATACTTCTCGTTCTGCCATGCAGCGATTATTCCTCTTGAAGAGTTAACAATCGCACCAAGACCGTCTTTATTGAAGAATCCCTTAAGATCGCTTCCCTTACCGCCCTGAGCTCCATATCCGGGAACCAGTATAAATGCATGTGGCATGATACTGCGAAGCTTAGCACCCATTTCAGGATATGTAGCACCAACTACTGCTCCAACATTTGAATAGTCGCCTTCCATGGAACCCATGCCCCACTCTTCGACTTTGGCACCTACATGCTCATATAAAGGCTTACCGTCTATTAATCTATCTTGGAATTCACCACTTGAAGGATTAGATGTCTTGACAAGGACAAAGATTCCCTTGTCTTCAGAATTACAAACATCAATAAATGGCTTAACACCGTCGCTGCCCAAATAAGGGTTGACAGTTGCGAAATCTTCATTAAAACCGGAATACTTGTTAGAACCAATTGTAACACTACCTAAATGTCCGATAGCGTAGGACTCTGAAGTAGAGCCAATATCGCCTCTTTTAATATCACCTATGACGATCAGTCCTTTGTCATGGCAATAATCAACGGTCTTTTTAAAAGCAATAAGACCTTCAATACCAAGCTGCTCATACATAGCGATCTGCGGCTTAACAGCAGGTATCACATCATAAATATTATCAATAAGTTCCTTATTGAACTGCCAAAGGGCATCTGCTGCACCTTCAGGTGTCTGTCCGAACTCTTCGAACGATCTGTTTTTGATGCGATCCGGAATCATCGAAAGCTTCGGATCCAGTCCCACTACGATAGGAGCATCTGTCCTTTGAATAGCTGATATCAGCTTCTGAATCATGAATACTATCCTCTTTTTTCTAAGTTTTAAACAAGGTACATGACCTTAAACAGTTTATATAATATCATAGAATTTCTAAATGTCACACTATTTGTTTGCAAATCCCTAATATTTTTTGAACAAAGGGTCAAAAAATATTTCGAGGCTCAAAAAAAACTGCATTGCTTTGAGATACACGGATGTATCTAGTACATGTCCAGAAATACATGGATGTATTTCTATGTACGGATACAAGGATGTATCTAGTACATGCTTAGAAATACAGGGATGTATTTCTATGTACGAAACAAAACAACACAGTTTTCATATACTATTAAGAGAAATGATCATCTCTGCTGCTTCTACAATACCTGTTCCCGAATCCATGGAACACTTCTGTAGATAATGATGTGCTTCCGGTTCAGTCATATGATGTCTGTCCATAAGAAGCTCTTTGGCCTTTTTAATAGTTTCAAGCTCTTTGTCAGAGCGTTTATTCTTTGCAGCATCTCTGGCTTTTCGTCTCTTTTTACTAACACCGTCAAGCATCATATTAAGAGTCGAGATCAAAGTATCCGTCTGTAAGGGAGTCTGAAGCGATATCACATTGTCCGCAAGATCTATCGATTCAAGCTTGGCAGGAGAAGCAATAAGCAGCATCTGAAAATAAGAGGGAAGATCCTCGGCAAGCTCTTGGCATATCATGTCACCTAGTCTGTATCCGCAGACTATAACACCATTGCCAAGATCTTCCATCGCCGATAGAGCCTGTGCTCCGGAATTACATACAGCTGCTACATTAAAGCCTCTTCGTACCAATATGTTTTTAAAATTCAGTGCATCTGTATCCTTAGCAAATGCAACAACAACATTGGCCATATATCAGTATTTCCCAAGATATTCGTTCATTTCCCACTGTGTTACACAACTTCTAAATCTCTTCCACTCACTTTCCTTTGCTTCAAGGAACTTAGCATATACATCATCTCCAAGGACTTTTTTAACAAGCGGATCTTTGGTAAAAGCTGTAATAGCCTGCCCGAGGGTCTGAGGAAGCGTATCAAAACGTTCTGCATTCTCATTATCATCAGCTTGCTGCATAGAAAGCTGCTTGGGCGGAAGCATTTCTTCTTCGATACCGTCAAGACCGGCTGCTATGCAAAGAGCAAGTGCAAGATAAGGATTACAGGTTGCGTCCGGATTTCTAAGCTCAATCCTGGTCTTGTTGCCTCTCTTATAAGGAATTCTTATAAGCGAAGTACGATTGGCACTTGAAGCTGTCCAAGTCATATTAACCGGTGCATCATAGCCCGGAACAAGACGCTTATATGAGTTGATCAAAGGATTGGTAACAAGGCTTATGCCTTCCATATGATCCAGAAGACCTGCAATAAATGAATATGCCTTTTTAGAAAGGCCAAGTTCATCACTGCTGTCTGTGAAGATATTAGTACCATCCTTATCAAAAGCAGAAAAGCTAATATGCATTCCGGAGCCGTTGACACCTTCTAAAGGCTTTGGCATAAATGTAGCATAATATCCATGTTTCTTGGCTATAGTCTTAACAGCCATCTTAAAAGTCTGTATCATATCTGCGATACGACCTGCTTCATCATTTTCAAAATCTATCTCATGCTGTGCAGGAGCAATCTCATGATGTGATGAAAGAATATTAAAATTCATATCTTCCAGGTTGAGAATGATATCACGTCTTACATTCTCCCCCATATCAGCAGGAGCCACATCAAAATATCCTGCAGTCTCCTTCGTTTCAGGAACAGGATTGCCTGAATCATCACATCCAAAAAGGAAGAATTCTATCTCGGGATTAACTTTAAAAGTTATCCCCATATCTTCAGCCTTTTGAAGAACACGTCTTAATATATTGCGAGGATCTCCCTCGAAAGGCTTTCTGTCAAGTGTGTATACATCGCAGAACATTCTGGCAACTTTGCCTGACTGTGGTCTCCAGGGATATATTTCAAAAGAGTCAAGATCCGGATATAGATACATCTCACTTTCATTTTTGCGAACGAATCCTTCTACAGCAGAACCGTCAAATGTAAGTTCTCTGTCAAGAGCCACTTCAAGCTGCGAAGGTGTGATCGCAATATTTTTGGGATTGCCAAATATATCACAGAACTGCAGTCTTATAAAAGCCACATCCTCATCTTCTACAATTCGAAAAATATCTTCTCTGGTATACTTAGTCATTTCTTCTTTCCTTTCTGACCGTTTACAGATATTAATAACAAAAAAGGCAAGGAGCACGAATAAACATCGGCGCCCTTGCCTTTATATTATGATACTATACCTATTTACTGCAATAATATCAAGTATGTTTTTTAATAATTATTATTTTCCTTCGTAAGGAACTACTGAACCTTCATACTGTTCTTCGATCCATGCCTTAACTTCATCAGACTTAAGAACTTCTACAAGTGCTACGATTCCAGGGTTTGATTCATTGCCTTCCTTAACTGCGATAACGTTAACATATTTCTCAGCAGCTTCTGAATCCTGTGACTCATATGCAAGAGCATCTGTAGCTACAGTAAATCCTGCTTCCATAGCATAGTTACCATTCATGACTGCATAGCTTACGCTGTCGATCTGATGAGGAACCTGCGCAGCCTCTACCTCAACGATCTTGAGGTTATAAGGATTCTCTGCAATATTGTTGACAGTAGCTGTAAGGCCTACTCCATCTTCAAGCTTGATAAGTTCATTTGCTTCAAGAAGGAGAAGTGCTCTTGCCTCGTTAGTTGTATCATTAGGAATAGCGATTGTATCTCCGTCAGCGATCTCATCAAGGCTCTTCTTGGTTCCGCCATAGATTCCAAATGGCTCATAGTGGATCCCGCCTGCATTTACAAGTGATGTTCCGTTCTGGTCATTGAAATCATTAAGATATGTAATGTGCTGGAAGTAGTTGGCATCAAATTCGCCCGCATCTACAACATTATTAGGCTGAACATAGTCTTCAAATACAGTAACTTCAACCTTGTATCCCTTAGCTGCAAGAGCGCTGGTTACGACTTCACTTTCAAGGATCTCAGCATGAGGTACGGCTGTAGCTGCTACAGTTATAACTTCAAGATCGCCGTCACCTTCCTTGGCAGCATCTTCTGTATTCTGAGTATTCTCAGCAGGCTCTGAATTAGATGCATCCTTGCTGCATCCTGTGATTGCAGATAATGCAAGTACTGATGTTAAAAGGGTTGCAAACAGTTTCTTTTTCATAATAAAGTCCTCCTCGTATGATAGATTTTTCTCCTCAGATACTTAAAGTGTATCAATCTATTCAAAGAGTATATACCACAAATCATAAACTTGTATATACCTTCAAAAAACAATACATGATCAAACATATAATGAGATAGGTGTCAAAAGTTCCTTTTGACATCCTTACATCATATATAATTTAGGAATTCATGACATCCAAATAATCATCCATGCAATTTCTCTTTACTTAGTGATCCTCTTGTCGAGAAGCTTACTAAGCCACATACCAAATCCCTGCATTACCTGAACCATTACTACAAGAAGTACTACTGTAATGATCATAACGCCTGTCTGATATCTGTAATAACCGTACTGGATAGCTACGTCACCAAGTCCGCCGCCACCTACAGATCCTGCCATAGCAGAATACCCCAGTATGGTTGCAAGTGCTATAGTTGCTCCTACTATCAGAGAAGATCTGGCTTCAGATACCATTACTTTCCATACTATAGTCCAGTTTGAAGCACCCATACTCTGAGCCGCCTCTATAACTCCATGATCAACTTCCATAAGAGAAGACTCAACCATTCTTGCGATAAATGGAGCTGCTGCAAATACAAGAGGTACTATAGTAGCTTCCGCACCCCAGGTCTTACCTACCATCATTTTAGTAATAGGCATTATGAGGATAAGCAGGATAAGGAACGGAATACTTCTTACTATATTAACTACAAAATCAAGAATTCCATATATTATCTTATTAGGTCTAAGTCCGTTATCTGATGTGATCACAAGACCTACACCTATAGGCACTCCTATAAGATAGGCAAAAGCAGTTGATACAAATACCATATATAAGGTAACTCCGGTATTTTGTGAAAGGAGTTTACCATACTCATTCCAAAATTCTACAATACTCATCAGTTCAAAGCCTCCTCAAATTCTTTCATAGAAGACAGTTCCTGCACTTCAAGCTTCCTGTCTTTGAGATACTGAATCATCTGATTTCTTAAAGATTCATCATCCGGAAGCTGTAAAACCATCTGTCCCTGTGCAATTCCGCCTATATCTCTTGTATTGGCGAACATGATATTAACAGGTGATGAGAATTTCAAGACCATGTTAGCTACAACAGGTTCATATGAGGAGTTCTCTGTAAATACTATTCTGACAAGGTGCTCGCCTTTCATCTCCGGTATCTCACCATTGCCTGATGAAAGCACAAGTCTCATAGCAGCCTCTGACTGCGGATTACTAAATACTTCTAACACATCTCCAACTTCAGCAACACGTCCCTTGTCAATAATTGCTACTCTGTTGCAGATCTCCTGAACTACAGACATTGAGTGAGTGATGATCACTATAGTAATGCCATGAGTTTCATTTATCTTCTTAAGAAGATTCAGCACCTCACCCGTAGTTTTAGGGTCAAGTGCACTTGTTGCTTCGTCACACAAAAGAATCCTCGGATCATTAGCAAGAGCTCTTGCAATAGCAACTCTTTGCTGCTGACCACCGGAAAGCTGCGCCGGATAAGCTGATGCCTTATCTTCAAGTCCGACTTCTTTAAGAAGCTCCATAGCCTTTTTCTTGTTAGGCTTTTTATTGATTCGCATAGGAAAAAGGACATTATCAAGCACTGTACTCTGCATTAGAAGATTGAAGTGCTGGAATATCATAGCTACGTCCGTTCTCTGCTTTCGAAGCTCTTTCTCAGTCATACCTCCAAGACTCTTACCATCAATAACGACATCGCCATCGGTAGGCTTTTCCAGAAAATTAAGACATCTGACAAGTGTAGACTTGCCCGCACCGCTCATGCCAATGATTCCGAATATATCACCTTTTTCAATATTAAGGCTTATATTCTTTAAAGCTTCTACGGAGCCTTCCTTGGTCTTAAATGTCTTACTGACATTCAAGACCTGTATTAAAGATTCTGACATAATTCATTCCATCCCTATCTATTATTTTTCAAGAGATCAGTTTTAAAATGATCCATTTTAAAACCCGAATTAATGTCTAAGGCTCCATCAATCCGAACCATCAGCCGCTCGTTTTACTCACGTCATGAGGCTATAACGAATCATATCTCTTGAATTATTTTGCTGCAAAAAGAGGTGTAGAAAGGTATCTGTCTCCTGAATCAGGAAGAAGAACCACGATGTTCTTACCTTTAGCTTCAGGTCTTGATGCAACCTGCTGTGCTGCCCATAAAGCCGCACCTGAAGAAATACCTACCATGATACCTTCTGTTTTAGCAAAAGCTCTGCCTGTTTCGAAAGCGTTCTCATTAGGTACTCTGATTATCTCATCAAAGATCTCTGTATTAAGAACAGAAGGAACAAAGCCTGCTCCGATACCCTGGATCTTGTGAGGTCCGGGCTTCTCACCTGAAAGAACAGCTGATGTATCAGGCTCAACAGCAATGATCTTGATATCAGGATTCTTGCTCTTTAAGAACTCACCAACACCTGTAAGTGTTCCACCTGTACCAACACCTGCTACAAAATAATCAACCTGTCCGTCTGTATCTTCCCAGATCTCAGGTCCTGTAGTAGTTCTATGAGCTGTAGCATTGGCCGGATTATCAAACTGAGCAAGGATAATAGAATTCGGAATCTCCTTGTGAAGTTCCTCAGCCTTAGCGATAGCACCCTTCATACCCTGAACGCCATCTGTAAGTACAAGCTCAGCGCCATATGCCTGAAGGATAGTACGTCTTTCTACACTCATTGTATCCGGAAGTGTAAGGATAGCTCTGTATCCCCTTGCTGCTGCTACAGAAGCAATACCGATACCGGTATTACCTGATGTAGGTTCGATGATAGTTGCCCCGGGTTTGATCTTACCGCTTTTTTCAGCATCTACTATCATAGCATATGCTACACGATCTTTCACGCTTCCTGCAGGATTGAGATATTCAAGTTTTGCAATGATCTTTGCATCCTTGATATTCTCGCTGTTCTGATAATTAACAAGCTCAAGAAGAGGTGTGTGTCCTATAAGTTCTGTTGCAGATTTCTTGATGTTAGCCATAATACTATTCTCCCTTCGATCGTCATTTATTTAATATTTTTGTTTTCATACTATTCATACTTTTTCAGTAGGATTATGAAAAAATAATACTCTTCCCTTCCTTTGATGTCAATACTGTTTTTAACTATTTTTTCATTTCTGAATTATTCCCGCAATCTTCCTGTATTTTTCAGCATCTTATACCGATGTTATTCGTTCTTCATAAAGATTTGCAAAAGTCAAGCCTTAACCTATTTTTTCATTATGCTATACTACTTGCAGGGAGATTATCATTACATATAGTGAGGAGTTTCAAAGGGTTATTGGGATATGAAAAATAATAGTGAGGCAGCTGTAACCAAGTATATCAATTACTCTGACAGATCCGGCCATCACAGCCTTCCTGTAAGTGTGATCCGCTCTAAGAGGAAGACCGGCTCAGTGATCGTCAACGCAGATGGAAGTGCAGAGCTTAGAATACCACTTCGTACCAGTGATTCTACTATCAATGATATGCTTGAAGGACGTGCAAGATGGATTGTAGAGAAGCACAAAGAGATGAAAGTCAAGGAAGAAGCTCTTAAGAAGCATATGCCGGAGCTTACCGATACTCAACGTGCTCTCCTTGAAAAAAGATATAAAAAGAACGCTTCAGAATATTTTCCTCTTCGTGTTCAACATTTTGAAAAGATCATGGGTGTTCATCACAAGAAGATCGCCATAAGAGATCAAAAGACCAGATGGGGCTCCTGCTCTACAAGCGGAACCTTATCTTTCAACTGGAGACTTATCATGGCTCCTCCGGAAGTTCTTGACTATGTAGTGGTTCATGAACTGGCTCACTTTACGCATATGGACCACTCCAAAGCTTTCTGGTCTACTGTCGAAAGTGTTATGCCTGATTATGAGAAACATCGTAAGTGGCTAAACGACCATGGTCAGGAACTTAGAATCTGAATATGCCAACTACGTGTGCCTTATGGTGCACCGACTATAAAGCCCTGCGGCAATTGTCGCAGGGCTTTTATAATGCAGATAAAACTGTTAATAACTAAAACTTCAAACCAAATACCGCTCTATGCAAGAATTCCGCAACAGGTCCCAGATATTCTTCTTTGTCATAGAGTTTTGTGAATATAAGCCTATCGTTCTTAAAAGACGGATCGATCAAGATCATACTCTGTTTTAATTTGTTTCTTACAAGCTCATCCTTGAATAATGGTCCACACAGAATTATTTTCTCAGGCGCTGCAAGTTCGCAGGCATTCACAAGGGCAAGGGCAAAAAGTGAAATAACTTCCTCAAGCTCTTTTTTCTGCTTTTCGTCTCCTTTTTCAAAAGCACCTGCAAAATCCTCCGGTTCAAAAGGAATAATGCTATTTAGCTTCTTATAAGAAGCCCTTGTTTCAAGACAGCCTCTTTTGCCACAACTACATATATCTCCCTGTGGATCGACTATCATATGACCTATCTCTGCTGTCTTACGCTCTTTATTACCATATACATTGCCATCTATGACTATCGCTCCGCCAACGCCCTGCCCCCATTTGACGATAAGAAGATTATCTTTGTATCTTCCGTCTCCAAATAAGAGTTCTGCTCTTGCAAAGGCATTGACATCATTTTGAATTATAACCGGCATGCCAAGCTCTTTGGCTAGGATCTGTTTTACTAAAACGCTTTGTTCCCAAACTCCGTACGCCCTTACAGCTATTCCATTCTCAATATCAACTACACCGGGAATCCCAACGCTAGCTCCCTTTATCTTGTTCCTGATCGGCTCCTTGACACCATCCGAAAGCTTGACACAAGCATTAGCAATTACCTTTAGATATTGTTCCGGCGTAGCCTTGTTATCTGTAGGTATATGTGTCATTGCTGCCACATCGCCATTTATATCAGTTATAGCTATAGACGATTCTATGCGGCCTATATTGATCGAATATAAATATATATTCTCATAGTTCATGGAAAGAAGTACTTTTCTTCTTCCGGCGCCTTTTTGCTTGCCGCTTGTACCCACTTCTACTATGATCTCATCTCTGATAAGGGGACTTATTATCTGAGTTACTGCAGCAGGTGTAAGGCCGCATTCAGATGCTATATCAACTCTTGATGCCGTCTTGTGCTCACATATGTACTTGATGATCATAGCCCTGTTATAAGACTTGACCTGTTCCATGTTGATTCCTGACTGATGCATATACTCTCTCCCATATTAGTATGATATTGTTTCAGAGTTCCTCAACAAAACTTATGTACTCATATTCTCTTAAATTATCTATAAAAGCGGGTCTGTCTTTGATATTGCTAACGCCGACTCTCACTATAGCGATAGGTCCCTGCCCTTTTATATCACTTTTATTGACGCTAAGTTCATAGATACTTATATCTTTTTTATGCATATCATCTATAAAGGATCTTACACTTTTAGTATTCTCAAATTCAATATATAATTCAAAGTTCTTGGCATACATATGAATCTTATTGTCTACAAGATTCAAAATTTTCAGAGTGAAAATAATAAATAAAAGAGCGATAGTAGCTCCTTCTATAAAACCCATACCGGCTGCAAGGCCCACACAGGCGCATACCCACAACCCCGCTGCAGTTGTAAGTCCTCTAACCTGATTCTTACCTGTTATGAGGATGGTACCTACTCCAAGAAAACCCACACCGCTTATTACCTGGGCGCCAAGTCTGTTGATATCTCCGGCTACTCCCTGAAACATGATGCTTACATATTGGCTGGTAGTACTGACCATGCAGGCTCCAAGGCATACAAGAACATGTGTCTTGATACCTGCTGACCTGTTCTTCATCTCTCTGTCTATTCCTACAACAGTACCAACTATAGTTACAAATATAAATCTTATTGTAATACCAAGCAAAGAAAATCCATGTACAATATCAAGAAATTGTGTCACATAAGCCATATATCCAGTCTCCATAGAACTATATTGATCAATTCAGAATACTCCATACATCATGATATGGATATTACCTGAATGTAGATCTGTAATAAAAGTATCACCACCATAGCACATCTTCGTACGACTCTTCATCAACATCAAGCATTCCTTCATGGACCAGTTCTATGAAGGCCTCTGCTATATTTGGATTGAACTGAGTTCCTTCTCCTTTTCTGATCTCTTCAAGGCAATCCTCAAGTTTCATCCTCTTTCTGTAAGGCCTTGTCGAATACATAGCATCAAAAGCATCTGCAACGGATATGATCTGTGCTATCTTCGGAATCTCATCTCCCTTAAGGCCTTCCGGATAACCGGTCCCGTCATATTTCTCATGATGGTAACCTGCTCCAAGAGATATCTCCGGAAACGCATCTATCTCCTGAAGGATCTCCATTCCAAGGCTTGCGTGCTCTTTGACAATCGAATACTCCTTATCATCAAGCGGATTGGGCTTATGAAGGATCCTGCTAGGCACAGCTATCTTGCCTATATCATGAAGAAGAGCTACGTTGTAGACTTTCTGGCAAAGAGCCTTGCTGTATCCGATCTTGGATGCAAGTTTTCTGGAATAATCTGCAACTCTGAAGGAGTGTCCGCTAGTATATTCATCTTTTTTATCGATCATCTTGGCAAAAGCCATGATCATCTGATCGAATATTTTCTGAATAGATGCCCTTTGATTTTTCTCTTCTTCGATCTTCTGCTGATACCCTAGTACAAGGATAAAAAGGATCACAAGGAATGCAACGATCAGGAATGTTACACCAATCTCGGAATTGTCTTTCAAAAAATCCTTAACTGTATATGAATAAAGCTTGTCAGTATAATGTGATGCCATGTTAAGAACATAGTCTTCATCAATTACGCTAAGGCCTCTGTTTATAAGCTTTAAAAGCCCCTTATTACCAATCTCAATACCAAAGCATATCTCATCCCTTTGACCTAGCTTAATAGCTGAAAGATCGTGGTATTTACTATTCTTTAGTATGTCATATGCACGAAGGCCGTTCAACACTGTGCCATCAGCTTCGCCGTTTACAACAGCGTCAAGGCATTCATAAACCGAGTCATAATACCTTAGCTTGGCATCCGGTAATACCGCCATTATATAATAATACTGAAGACCACAGTTTTTATTGACTGCGATCACTTTATCCAAATCCTCATCATAAGTAGTGCTATAGACCAGTTCATTTACTGTTGATAGTACGGTACTTGACTGATATATACCATTTTCTTCGGAATAAAAAAGACTTCCTTCTACAGGAAAAGCCAGATCTATAACCTGCTTATCCATAGCCTGTATCATGTCATAATAGGATCTGAACCCATGATAATTGACAGTAACTCCGGTGATATTAAGATCACTTAGTATCTGTGGTATCATGTCCTTCACAAGGCCCGTAACATTACCATCTTCATCCGTATCACAGTAAGGAAGCAGGTCTTCCAGATATCCAACATCAAGAGTATCATTGTCAATAAGCCACTCTTTTTCAGAATCAGAGAAGGCAAGACTTGAAATACTTCCCGAATAGTACCTGTTACGAAGATTGGTTATATAATTAGGTTCCTCATTGGCAAGCATTGTCTGTGCACTATTGAGCTCTAGCAGTAGATCCTGCCTTTGGATATTAACGCACAGATAAAAATCAGACGATCCAAATGTACACAATACAACAGAGTTTTCTCTACTGTATGCACCATTACCTTCAACTGCTATTATCTCTAGTTCATCGTTGTCAAAGTCTTCAAACAAAGAAACATAGTCATCATATAAAACTATATCAGCACTAACATTCTGCTCTTTTAGATAATCACGAAGAGCATCGACCAACACGCTGTCCAGTACTCCGATACTTCTGCCTTCGAACGATACCGGGTCTGATGTGATGCTGTTATCTGTATCATGTTTTATAAGATTATATAATCCGCTCCCCATAGGCGCATCCGGATAACCTATGATATCTTTCCTGTCGTCAGTCATTGCAAGACCTGCAAGAAGATCTATCTCACCATCTATAAGCATATTATAAAGATCCGCATACGTCCCATATACATACTCATATTCCCATCCGGTGTACTCAGACAACTTGCGATAATATTCGTAGGCATAGCCGGATTTGACAGAGCCTTCCTTAGCTCCTTCCTGAAATATCTCATTCTCATAATAGCCTACACGAACCGGTTTATCATTTGCATATACACGATTATTTGTCCCAAGCCCCAAGCTGATACTGCAGATTATCAGAATCCCCAAAAGTATCCTTTTGTGATCCCATGACATATGATTCCTATCTCTTAAAGAAAACAATCAGAACCCCCCTAGCGCTTTACCTCCTTGTAAGCGCTTACAATCAATTGTTGCATGATTTTTGCTTTGTATATATCAATTCACATGATAGTCCCAAAACAAAAATAAAAAATTATTCTCTTATATTCTTGAGCATATCTACGGTTTCTATATCTTCTCTTGTAAGCTTTATATTAGAAATATACTCTCCGCCTTCCGGATCTGTAACCTTGATCTCTATAACAGTTCCTTCTCTTATAGCTCCCTGAGTTACGCTTCCAATAAAAGCCTGAAATTTAGGATGCTGCGTCCTGAATATATTAAACCTTTGCATAAGTTTCATCATGATTGCCGGATTCATTCCCATAATTTTTTAGTTCTCCTTAAAATGTGTATTAATATCTATAATTATCAAAGCAGTCCTTATTATCAGTTATTTTTTATATCTTAATCGTCAATATTCTCCATATGCTCCCCAAAAAGCTCCAGGTCTTTGACGAACTGATCCCTGGCACTCTCAACTGTATCCTCATAGCCTGTGAGAGCAGCAAAGGGCGAAAACTGCGCAGCTCTCTTCATCTTGTCCATAGCAGGATGCTTTAGTGACACAGGGCGCTGCGCATCTATTATATCAGAATATTTTTTTATTGTTAGTTTTTCTTTTTCAGTAAGTTCATTATCCATAAAATGCTTCTTTCTAAAGAAAACAATAAAATCTCATATATCCCGCTCTATTGGTATGTACCTGTCATCTCATATATCAGGCTTTATGACCGCCTATCTGAGAGTTTCTTGCAATTGTCTGCGCACCCTCTTCAAGGTTCATGCCCTTTAGAATAGCGTTTTTACCATACTTTTTCTTGATGGCAAGGACTGCTTCCTGAGCACGTCTTTCTCTTTCGCGGATCTTTTTTTCTTTGGCTCTTTCTTCTTCAACGGCCTTATAGTCTGTAAAAAGATCCATCTGCTCATAGGAATCTTCCTGTAACAGATCCTTCTCATCCTTGAGATGGTTAGCAGTAACATTGATACGTCTTACGAGAAGATCCTTATTGACAATCCTGTCGTATAAAGCCATAACAGCGTCCATGATCTTGGCCGTAGAAGATGTAAACTCCTGCATATTAGCGCTTCCGTGAGCATGTTCAGGGATCGTCCTTCCCAGATAGTCCGTTGTAACAGCTCCCTTGTACTTCTTCCGAATATCGGGATCGGTAAGATTACTGATATCGTATCCTATAGTCAGTACTATCTGGTCGGTAACGAGCTTCTTGTCTACAAGATCCAGCACCAGAAGATCTGTCATCTCCCTTACTATGAGCCTGCCTCCTGCAAAATCATATGGACAATGAAGGACCTGACCTGATGACACTGAGTTATTCTCTGGTTTATATGCCTTGATCTCTTCTATAGTAGCCGGTTCAATGCCAAAAGCATGATCTATCAAAAGCTCTGCATTTATACCAAAAAGCTTGTACAAGATCTCCTCATCTTGAAGTGCGCATCTGGCTACATCTCCCATGGTGTACATTCCATGAGCTTCAAGCTTTCTGGCATACCCTCTTCCTATGCGCCAGAAATCAGTAAGCGGTTTATGATCCCAAAGTTTATATCTATAACTCTTCTCATCAAGCTCTGCTATCCTGACTCCGTCCTTGTCAGCAGGGATATGCTTGGCAACTATGTCCATTGCCACCTTGCACAGGTACATGTTGGTTCCTATACCGGCTGTTGCCGTAATACCAGTCTCTTTAAGGACATCCCTTACCATAGTCATGGCAAGTTCATGAGCTGTCATCTTATAGGTCCTAAGATAGCCTGTGACATCCATGAACACCTCATCTATAGAATATACATGTATGTCCTCGGGCGCTATATACTTAAGATATATACTGTATATTCTGGCACTATAGTCCATATACAGCTGCATTCTAGGTGTAGCTACAATATAATCTATCTTTTTTCCTGTTGACCTTTGAATCTGACTTACCTTCTGTTCTACTTCAAAAAGGCGGGCGCGTCCAGGAATCCCATAAGCCTTAAGTGCCGGAGATACCGCAAGACATATAGTCTTACTGGTTCTGGACGAGTCTGCCACGACCAGCCTGGCCATAAGAGGATTAAGCCCCCTCTCCTGACACTCAACAGAAGCATAAAAAGATTTAAGATCTATTGCAATGTAAGTTCTCTCCATGCTATCTCCATGTTGTTTCCATGCAAAGATTGCCTTGGTATTACCAAATATATATACATTCTTTATATGCTATACAGAAAAAAATGCGTCTTTTCATTTATTATCATAGTCATCAAGGAAACTGTGTCTTGCGCCATCAGGAGTCTTATATCCCATGATCGCATTGATATGTACATTCTCTACGCTCTTAAAGATATTGCTCTCAATATATGGACTCTTTGTCCTAAGTTCCTTAATAAGACCTTTGATCTCACCGCGTTTGGAACCTTGCTCTGTTCCGCCGCAGCTGGCGCAGCTCTCTGTAAGCCTGCATGCACACTGGATGAAATGAAGTCCATTGTAGTCACGCCACTTTATAATATCCTCTTCTCTTATAAGATAAAGAGGTCTTATAAGCTCCATACCTTCAAAGTTGGTAGCGTGAAGCTTGGGCATCATAGTCTGAACCTGTCCGGAATAGAGCATTCCCATAAGGATTGTCTCTATTACATCATCATAATGATGACCAAGTGCTATCTTATTACATCCAAGCTCCCTTGCTTTCTGATACAAAGCGCCTCTTCTCATGCGAGCGCACAGATAACAGGGGCTTCCTGCCTTGGCTATATCATCCTTAGCAACAATATTATATATGTCAGAACGAAATACAGTAATAGGAACCTGCATAAGTTTTGCATTATTAAGAATCGTCTGATAGTTTATATCATTGTATCCGGGATTCATTACAAGATATACTACTTCAAAATTCTGCTTGCCATGTCTGTGAAGCTCCTGAAAGAGCTTGGCCATAAGCATGGAATCCTTGCCACCGGAGATGCACACAGCTATCCTGTCACCATCCTGTATAAGGTCATATATATTGATTGCCTTGGTGAACTGACTCCAGATATCTTTTCTGAACTTCTTGATAATGCTATGCTCTATATCCTTGCAGCGCTTATCGGATGCTTCGCCGTCCTTCATGAACATTTCAAGCTTTATTCGAAGCCATGAATAATAGCCGCCTTCGACGCTGTATATCTCATATCCTTCTTCAGAAAGGATATCTGCTATATCTTCAGAGTTGCGTCCTGAATAACACAAAAGATAAATAGGCCTATCCTTGGGAAGCTCATCCTTATGCTCCATAAAATCTTCCCAGAATATGTTGATGGCATCAGGATATGTTTCCTTGTCAAAGTCATCCTTTTTTCTAACATCGACAACAAGCTTATTTCTGGTATCCAGAAGCATCTCTTCGATTGTAATGGTACTACTCATAAAACCAAAAACCTTTCATAAAAAGCCGCAAAAAACTCATTTACCTTGTATTCTATAATCTGAAAAGCGGCATTTCAGATTTTTTTGCATAATAGCTGTACTATTATATCAACTTTTATCCGATAGGTCACGAATAACTTCGCCGGCGATGATAAGACCGCAAACAGATGGCACAAAAGCTATAGATCCCGGGGTTCTACGCCTTCTTCCGGTACCCTCAGCACCTGTTCCCACGGGTTCTTCTTTGGAATAGACCACCTTAAGCTTCCTGATACCTCTTTTTTTAAGTTCTCTTCTCATAACTCTTGCAAGAGGATCCACTGATGTCTTATAGATATCAGATACTTCAAATGCGCTAGGATCAAGCTTATTGCCGGCGCCCATGGAGCTTATAATAGGTGTTCCTGCTTCGCTGCACTCTACTATAAGTCCTATCTTGCCTGTTACTGTATCTATGGCATCAACAACATAATCATAAGTGGCAAAATCAAACTTCTCTCCTGTTATCTTCTTATCTGTATCATCAGAAGCATTTCCATTTTCTGTTTGACCTTTGTTTCTATCTGTATCAGATGCATTTGCAGAAACGCTAAGCTGCTTCATGCTTCTGGCTTCAGGCGGAAGATAGAAAGTCTTATGAACATTAACGATGCAATCCGGGTTGATATCCCTGATTCTGTCTGCCATGACATCTACCTTGTATCTGCCTATTGTGGAATTAAGCGCAATTATCTGCCTGTTAAGGTTGGTATAGCAGACTCTGTCATTGTCTATCAGATCGATCTGACCTATTCCGCTTCTTGCAAGCGCTTCACATACATAGCCGCCCACGCCGCCTACGCCAAATACCGCTACGCGGCATTCTGAAAGTCTTTTCATGGACTCATCACCAAGAAGTATTTTTGTTCTTTCAAATTTATCTATCATGATCATTCCCTTCGTTTAAAGACTAGATATAACTTAAATATTATCAAATTCCCCGCACTCCTGCATCTGCTGCGAGCTGGTCTTGTGCAAAATACCAAAACTGGATATTATAATAGTTCCAGTTTATAGTATCATAAGTCACAAGGTTATATGCGCAATAATGAATACATTTTTGACTTTTGGGAAAGAAGGATGATTTTAATGACTAACAAAGAAGATGTTTACAGAAATACGACACTTGACCTTGATAAAATAGCTTCTCAGGCAAGAGCTTGTATCAATGAAATCGTAGAAGCTTCAGGTATAAGTAAAGGGCAGGTATTCGTAGTAGGATGCTCTACCAGCGAAATCTGCGGAGATATGATAGGCTCCAATTCAAGTCTTGAAGTTGCCAAGGCAGTCTTTGGCGCAATATATGATGAGCTAAACCAAAAGGGGATCTATCTTGCATCCCAGTGCTGTGAACACCTTAACAGGGCTATTATTGTAGAAAAAGAGTGCGCAGTTTCTATTGGTATGAAGAACCATATTGCATGCGTAGTTCCGCAGCCCAAGGCCGGTGGCTCTTTTGCTACCTGTGCTTATTATACCTTCAAGGAGCCTGTTGCTCTTGAAGAGATTCAGGCAGATGCCGGAATCGATATAGGCGGAACCCTTATAGGAATGAATCTAAAAAGGGTCGCTGTGCCTGTAAAGCTTACTAATAACAAAATAGGAAGTGCCAATGTCCTTGCAGCAAGGACAAGGCCCAGATACATCGGCGGCGAAAGAGCTATCTACGAATCCGATGAAGACATGAAAAAGCGAATACTTGGATAATCGACCATTACCGGTAGCCAAAATAGCCCCTGGTGACGGAGTCGAGGAACCATCAGAAACTTTGTTTTTGGTGGTTCCTTGACTCCGCCCCCAGGGGCTATCGAGGTTATTTGATCAGCTGCGCTGCTCTTTCAAGTGAAGCATCGATATTGTTGCAGAAGTTCTCTTCTCCAACCTTGGCAATGAATCCGGCCTTATCCATTGTATGTCTTGGCTGTTCATTGACATGTGAGAATATGACTGTTGTTCCGCCTGATGTGATCTTATCATAGGTCTGCTCGAGAGCTCTCATAGCTGTAGCATCAAGTGCAGGTACACCTCTCATACGGATGATAAGACATTTGGTTGATTCCTTAACAGTTATGTCTGCAAGCATATCAGATACGCCGAAGAACATAGGACCGCTTATTTCGTATACGCTTACAGCCTTTGGTACTTCACGAAGTCTTATGGCGTCAGCGTCATGCTCTTCATCATCAACATATTTCCAGCTTCTTACTTCAGACTCTTCACTCATTCTCTTAACGAACAGAAGACCTGATATAAGCATACCGATCTCAATAGCAACAACAAGATCGAATACTACAGTAAGTACGAATGTCAGGACCAGAACTATGATATCGCTCTTAGGTGCTGTCTTTACAAGGTGAAGGAAAGCTCTGTACTGACACATATTGTAGGCAACCATGAAAAGTATAGCTGCAATAGTAGGCATAGGTATAAGTGCCGCATAAGGCATAAGTACTACAAGAACAAGTACAAGAACTATAGCGTGAACCATTCCGGCTACAGGTGTCTTACCACCGTTTTTAACATTGGCTGCTGTTCTTGCGATAGCTCCTGTTGCAGGGATTCCTCCAAAGAGTGCTGATCCTATGTTACCAACACCCTGAGCTACAAGTTCCATATTGGATCTATGCTTAGAGCCTATCATACCATCAGCAACAACACATGACAGAAGTGACTCTATCGCTGCAAGTATAGCAATTGTAAATGCATCCGGGAGTATATTTTTAATAGATGCAAGAGAGAACTGAGGCATTGTAAAAGAAGGAAGTCCTGAACTTATAGTATACAGATCTCCTATGGTATTAACCTTCATACCAAATCCCTTGACCATGATCACGCCTACGATAACAGCTATTAAAGATCCCGGGATTACCTTATTGATATAAGGCCATACGATCAGAACCACCAGACATACGATACCAACTATAAGCGCCTGAATATTAACAGTTCCTATATTAGAAACGATAGCTCCAATCTTGTCTACAGTTTCTACAGTCACAGTTCCCTTAGGATATGTAAGTCCCAGAAAATCCTTGATCTGTCCGATCACGATAGTAACTGCGATTCCGGCTGTGAATCCTGTTGTAATAGTATATGGAATGAACTTGATAAGACTTCCAAGTTTTAATAGACCCATGATGACAAGTATGATACCTGCAAGCACTGTAGCAAGAGCAAGGCCCGACATGCCTTCTCTTTGGACTATACCTGCTACTATTGTTGCAAATGCAGCTGTAGGACCTGCTATCTGAACTCTGCTACCGCCAAGAAATGAAATAAGGAATCCTGCGATAACGGCAGTATAGATGCCCTGTTCAGGACCAACTCCCGAAGCAAGTGCAAGTGCGATAGACAAAGGAAGTGCAATAATAGCAACAATGATACCTGCAACAACATCCTTAACAAACTGCGCTTTATTATAATCTTTGAGCGTAGTGAACAGCATAGGTTTTAAAGCATCGTTTTTCATGGTTCTTATCCCCTTTTTATAATTAAAATCTCTTCGAAATAAAGATCCTTTCATGTCACAAAAACATAAGCTAGAAAATTTTACCGCCATTTTACGCACTTTACAATGATCACTTTATATAATTTTATTCTTTATTTTCGAGAATTTTAATAATTAATACCATAAAACAATAATAGCAGCTTCGACTACAAGATAAGTCTCAGCTGCTATTATCAGCATATGTGTTATATTAAAAATTCAAAAAGTCCAGAACATCTATTTAATGGACACGAAAAGGAGTTCAAAGATCAAGCAAAAAAGATTAATTCGAAGCCTCATTGGCAAAGAGGCTTGCAACATTCTTCCAACTGTAAAGATTCCTTGAGTAGAATCCTGCAACCTGATCCGCACCTGCCGGAGGAAGAGTCGTGCCACACTCTATAGTACATCCCGGAACGCCGCACATGATCTGAGCATAGTCTGCAAATGAACCATTTGGATGCGTATCAGACAGATCCACATCAATCCTATATCCGGTAGAGTTGTGAACCGTTGCAGCTATAAGCTGTGACATAGCAAACATTTCAGGGCTACATGTAGGTGCATAGAAATAGATAAGATTCCCTCTCATATGATAAGCAAGATAACAGTCAAAGCTATTCTCTGAAAGGAGCTGCTCCAAAATCGTAGTCTCAACTTCTGATGAAGGAGCTATTCCTTCATAAAAGGCATAAGAATTGGAAGGCATCCTGGTTTCTGCAAGTCCAAAACCAATCGGGAAATTGCGATTGATGTCAACTCCATTAGCATTGGACTTCCAGGCACTATAATGACCTATGAAGCCTATAAAAGCCTGATAATTAGCATCAGATGCTGCAATAGCGCCGCTCTGAGCTATAGAGACGCCGTCAGGATTGACCATGGGCACTATGGTAAAACAGGTTGTAGATAGAAGCTCTTTTTCATTAGCTGCGTAATACTCTGCCATCTTCATGACAAGAGGTGTTACATAATACTCCCTTCCATGGATTGAAGCATGCACCAGAATCTGTCTGGGAGCACTCGGATTACCAAGTCTAAGCACGAGTATCTGGTGTCCAAGAGCAGTCTGCGCCCTAAGTTCATAGCTGACAACATCCGGATAATACGTGCTAAGTGCCTGCGCATCAAGAAGCATACGCTCATAGGTATAAATCCCTTCAAAGGACACTATTTCAGGAGCACCTTCTGCTGATGAATCTATAGTATTGGTATATACAAGCGATACTGCGATCACAAGTACCATCATCATAGCGATTCTTAGAAGTATACTATTACTGCCTAAAACTTTTTTCAAAATAAACACCTTCTCTTTCTGTAACCAAGTTTTAATTCTGCGCAAAGTACATATCTATGCCATATATCAGCCCCTCTACCATAAGCTTTTGGAACTCATCATCATTCATTTTCTGATCTTCTGATGCATTGGTCATAAATCCCATCTCGATTATGGTAACCGGAACCCTGGACCAGTTGATACCTGTCATGGTATCTGTCTCTGATACTCCGCGGCTCTTAATACCTGTTACCTGCGTATATCCTGACAGGATACATTCTGATAATAGTCTGCTGCTCTGATACAGATCTGCATTATATGGATTGGAAGGACTCTGACATAAAGTTGTAACACCTGTAACACTGCTATTATCACTACCGTCTGCATGAAGCCTTATAAATATATCCGCACCTGATGCATTAGCCATTTGGGCTCTTTCGGCATTACTGATATTGACATCGTTTGATTCGCGCACCAAGACAACATTATAACCCTTTAATAGCAGCTCGTCACGTAGAATAAGGGCTATATCAAGGGTAAGTTCGTATTCAGGAATCCCTGTAGATACGCCTTGGGTTCCTCCTGCTACCTTGGTCTTCATAATAGATGAGCCCGGTCCTACAGGTTCCTTGTCATAATTCCCCCTTGCCTGATGCCCCGGATCTATAGCAATTGTATATATGTGCGCATTATAGATATTATCGCTTTGAGAGTTTTCAGTCGCATTTATATCAGCATCATTATCAGTTGCATTATTATCAACAGCATTATTACCAGTTGTATTATCAGAAGTATTATCAGAAGCATTTTCATAGGCTGCTTCTTTATCATCTGCTTTATCTCCCGCTGTATCAAAGCCATACAAAGGCGGCGTATTGTAAAGCCCCTTAAGATGATTAAGCTCCGCCGCGCAAGCAGGAGATAACAGGCTATTATAGCTATATAGTATAAACCCCGGCTGATTATTGTTTCTAAGTTCCGTAACCTGGGACATGATATTGGCATCAGATACGCTCCATCCAAGATCTGATGCAGGCTTAACCTCTGCCATATATAATGCAAGCCCCACATACATAGGAAGACCAAGCTTATTAAGCGTTATCCACTGCAGCAACCTGTTTGAAAAAAGCGTAACACTGCCATCTCTTGAATACATGTTGGTCCAGTAAATCTGCGGAGCTATATAATCGATATACCCAGGGACTGACATCCAGGTTACAATATCTGCCCCCTTTGCAATGTTATTGTCAACATTACCTGTAGGGCTTATTCCGAATACTTTACCGTATTTGTGGCAGGTCTTATACACATCCGCAACAAGGCTGTTATGAACAGATGCATCCATCACCGGGAAGTAGTCATCAAAGTGGATCCCATCAACCTTATAATTTCTAAGTATCTCATCGATACCCGCAACAATATTATCATGTGTGGCAAGACTTGCATCTCCGCAGTATTCGCCGTTTCTAAATCCGTAAGGATTGATCCAGGCATGTATGGACAGCCCCTTTTTATGAGCGATATCTACCATGATCTTAAGCGGATCGTATCCGGGATCTGTCCCCATAAGCATCTCTGTACTCCAGGGATAGATCTTGGAAGGATATACCGCATCATTATGAGATCTTACATGCATTATCAGCGTATTGCAGCCTGCACCCAGGATATTGTCTGTTATAGTTTCAAAAGCCTTGGTAAAAGAATCTTTATCTTTGCCCTGAAGATATTTTTGCCAGTCGCGAAAAGAAAACCAGACAGCTCTGACTTCAGTATCTATGCTGCTTGAAGCATTAAGAGTCATGACATCTTTGGCTTTTGCATTTAAAGATGTATTAGGAGCCAAAAGGAACATAAGTAGAATAAAAGACATAATAGCAGACACTATTACAGATAACTTCTTTTTTCCCATAAATTACCCCTTTCCTTACCTTCGTGTACAACTTCAAATATATGACGCATTACAATACAGCATTATGTCCTTGCAAGAATCTTCTCTATATCCTCTGCTCTCATAGGTTTACCCCTCATAAAGCCCTGGGTTGCATCGCAGCCTATGCTCTTAAGGAATTCTTCCTGCTGACTTGTCTCAACACCCTCTGCAACAACCTTATAATGCCTTGAATGAGCAATCTCTACGATCTTCTCGATCATGAACAGATTCTCCTTGGTAGGCTCTGTTCTTATAAGCGACTGATCTATCTTGAGGCACGAGAATGGAAGCCTGTTAAGATAGCTAAGGGATGAATAGCCCGTTCCGTAATCATCTATAGAAAGCCTTATCCCACCTTCTGTAAACTGGTTAAAATAGTCTGTCGTAGCACTTGAAGTTGTAAGGAATGAGCTTTCTGTTATCTCAATGACTATATACGAAGGATCGATATTATATGAAGAGAGCTTTTCAAATACATAATTGGGATATCCCCTGTCACTTAACTGAAGATTAGAAAAATTAATGGATACGGAAGGCACATTGTAACCTTTTCCAAGCCACTCACCTATCTGTTTGATGGTCTTGTGAGTAACTATCCTGTCTATCTTGATGATAGACATATTCTCTTCTGCAACAGGTATGAACTCTCCCGGACCTGCAATATTATTCTTAAGACGTACCAAAGCCTCCATGCCAAAGAGCTTATCTGTTCCCGTTATAAACTGAGGCTGATAGAAGATCTCAAATCCATCATCAGAAAGAGCCTCTTCTATAGTTGCTTTGATCTCACGTCTTCTAACCTGAGCCTTGCCAAGATCCTGATTGAAGAAATAGTAATTGTGTCGAAGTTTGTCCTTGGCATATCTTAATGCTTCACTTGCATTATTAAACGCACTCAGACTGTCCATGGAAGGAGTTCTAAGCGTAGCGCCCACAGTAACATTAACTGCAAAGCTTTGACTATCAAGTGTGACAGGCTCGTCAAAAGATCTAATGATACTGCGGCAATATTCTTCTATATTGTCTACAGAAGATTCTTTTAACAAAATTATGAATTCGTCGCCTCCAAGTCTTCCTATAATGCTATCTTTAGAAGCACTTGCCTTAAGCCTTGATGCAGTCTCAACGATGACCTTGTCTCCTGCATTATTGCCATAAAGGTCATTGATAGATCTAAAGTCATCTATATCTACAAGTATGAACCCATAATGATCTTTGCCGGCAGATATCCCTCGCATCTTATCATCAAGATATCCTCTGTTAGGAATGCCGGTTAGATAGTCTCTTGAAAGGAATCTCTGGCGGCGTCTGCTCTGAAGTATTATCTCAAGGAAAATTACTACAATGATCACTATGCAAGGTATTATGATGTTATGGTATTCTTTCATGAATTCGGCAAATGACAGAGGAGCATTCCTTATGGTACTCCACTTGGGAAGCGAAGACGTTTTTATACCATATCTATCAAGAATATCCTTATCATATACAGGGAATGTCGGTGTCTTGTCTATTACAGTAATATCCCTTGGATCTCTGCCATTTATTATCTGCATTGCCATGATAGCAGCCATCTCTCCTGCCTTGACTGAATCATAGACTATTCCGCCTGCAACTCCCTTCTCTGTAAGATCATATGCAAAGCAGAACACAGGCACAGAAGAACTCTGTGTAAGCATCAGTGCATTGTACAAAAAGCTGTTGACCATGCCATCACTTGTCTCGTAGGCATCACTTAATATAACAACACTATCAGATGACAGATTCTTAAGAAGCTCACAGGCAATAGTCATATCTGTCTCGGAGATATTGACAAATATCCATTCAAATTCGCTATATTTCTTTTCCAGTTCAATAAATTCTGCCTGATCCAGCCTTCCTATATAACTGTTATCTGTTACTACATAAAACTTTTTAACTTTGGGAAGCATGTTGTGGATGGCCTTAACATTGCCCTCAAAGTCATAGTTTTCTGTAATACCGGTAACATTGTCATACTCCTTAGCAGCCTTTATATTGGCATCATCCTGTATTCCCATATATACTACAGGCACGCCATCGATAAGTTCATCATGATCTAGCAAAAAAGAAAGTGCAGCATCATCCAGAGATATGATACAGTCATATTTTTTGCCACTTAAAAGTTTGTTGGAAAGGTAGGAATAGTAGATCCTGATATCTTCTTCAGAGTCATAACGCCTTGAATCCATGAATTCAAAGCTCAAGTTATAGCTTGATTCAGAAAGGATATTATTGATGCCCTGAATTTCAGGCTCGACTATAGTATCTCTCATACTATAGGAACTTAATACGAGAACATTGATCCTGGTATCTTCGCGGGCATACTGCATATAAGTAAACTCTTTGTCATCAGCGACATAAGGGTCTCTTGGTATAGTTTCTTCTTCATCAGTATCTGATATTAAATCTATATCTGATTCTGTATTATCAACATCTGACTCATTTTCTTTTATCTCTTCTTCGTCATCATATACGCCTGATATCACTCCGGCCTGTATCATAGAGATTGCATATGAGTGCATGACAAAAAGTCCCATTCCCGCCATAATACTCAGGCATAGGGCAAGACAAGGCATGAATCTTTTTAAGAATCCAAGCTTTTTCATTGTCACCTCAACAGGCTGTATTTGGGACTCAAAGCCTATATCTTTTTTCGGACAAAATGTGGTATTGCATTATAGTTTTGGTATTATCGAAATGGTATAATTCATCTAAAAAACACATATTATTATCTATGGGGGATGCATATGGAATATTTGTATAGGGATGCTCTGTCAAGAGCTGGTAATGTTCATGCAATAACTGATCTTTGGGATAATTTAAGGGAGAGTATTACAGAAAATGCCAGGAAGTATCTTATCAAAGATGCTGAGCATTATCTTGGATATAGTTTTGCTCCTATTCCTGCAACTTTATTTATGGACTTTAAGCGTACGGGGAACAGGGTGCGTTTTGAGGATGTATATTTTAACAAAAGGCGTGTGCTTAATTCACTTGTGCTCGGTGAATTGTGCGAGGATAAGGGACGCTTTGTCGATGATATCATAAACGGGATCTATAGCATATGTGAGGAAAGTGCCTGGCAGCTTCCTGCACATAACTCATATAAGCGCGATACTCCTCAAAATATACTGCCTGATACTGACAGGCCTATAATTGAGCTTTTCGCCTGCGAGACAGGGGCTCAGCTTGCAACTATCTCCTATGTCCTTAAAGATAAACTTGACAGTGTATCTGATGAGATCTGTCATCGTATTAATTCCGAGCTTACAAAGCGTATCATAAAGCCATATCTTAATGAACATTTCTGGTGGATGGGCAGGGAAGACGAGCCTATGTGTAACTGGACTATCTGGTGTACTCAGAACATCCTTCTTACTGCTGCCCAGATGGACGATCCCACTATACCTTTAGAAGATATTCTAAGCAAAGCTGCAGGATCTGTAGACTATTTTCTCAAAGACTACGGCGATGACGGATGCTGCGATGAAGGGGCTATGTACTATCATCATGCCGGGCTGTGCATGTATATCACAACTTATCTTCTGGACCTCATGACAGATGGCGCTTTCAAAGGCTGTATGAAGAATGCCAAGATCAAAAATATCGCGGAATATATCTCCAATGTTCATATTCATGGTAGTTTTTATCTTAACTATGCAGACTGCGCTCCAATATTAGAGCCTGCCGGCGCAAGAGAATACCTTCTTGGCAAAATGGTTGACAGTCCGTCTCTCATGTCATATGCTGCGCTGGATTTCAAATCTTCATTAGAAAGCAATGAAGTGTCATCTACCGGTAGCTTTGCTTCTGTCAAAGCATCTAGTGCGCACTATCTTAAGGATGAGATCAATCTCTCCTACAGGCTTCTGACCATAATGTATGAAAAAGAGATCCTAAACTATGCCAAAGAGAACCCTGATCAGATACCTGCAGGTAATGTATACTATGAAAGCGCCGGTGTATTTGTAACAAGGCATGGCGATATAGTACTGTCAGTCAAGGCAGGTGACAATGATGACAGTCACAATCACAATGATACGGGAAGTGTTATTTTATATGCAAAGAACAAACCTGCTCTAATAGATGTCGGTGTAGAAAGCTATACTGCCAAGACCTTCTCAGAAAGACGCTACGAGATATGGACCATGCAATCAAGCTATCACAATCTTCCCACTATTGCTGGATATGACCAGCTCCCGGGAGCAGATTATCATGCAAGCAGCGTACAAGTATCTGATGATCTTACCAGCATAGAACTTGATATCCGGGATGCATATCCGCAGGAATGCAAGCTAAGATCATACAAAAGGTATGCATCTTTAATATCTGAATGTAAACTAGTCATCAAAGACAGCTGGCAATTTGAAGATGATGCTGACAATAAAGATATCATTCTTAACTTCATGACTTATGAAAAGCCGGAAGTTATGCTATCAGAAGATCCAAGTACAGACGGAATCTTTAAGATCGGCGATCTATGCACCTTCAAGGTCGTCGGAGCATGCAGATACCAGATAGAGGCAATACCTGTAACTGATCCACGCCTTCAAAAGACCTGGAAACATGAAATATACAGAGTCCGCTTCTATCCCTTGGAAGATTCGAACGAGTTCACAATTATAGCAATATAACTTGTATTACCGCTTGACCGGTGCAGTATTCCCAAAAGTTTTACTGGGGATACTGCACCGACTCTATGGCAAGTTTGGGTTAGTAATAAAAAGCGCCTCAGAATGCATTTTGCAAACTGAGGCGCACTTATTATTAACTAACTTTTTTCACTGAAGAACCACATCTCCGTTATTCTTGAGCATACTGCGGAGGCTTATGATACGGTCCCAGTTTCCATCAGATTCTGTCGCCGGTATCCAGCACTTGCCCTGAAGATAGATGTAGTGATAATAGTAGTACATATCTCTTTCAAGTCTCTCTGTAGACAGACCAAAGAGCTTAGAGAATCTGTTGATCGCAGGGATCTCCTCTTCTGTATACATTACAGCCATAGCCCCACTTTCAAGCATAGGGAGTATATGATTCTTGGCATAATCAAAACCTTCATCCCAGGCTCTGTTATCATCCTTGTCTATTCCTCGTGAGGGATTATACTCACTTCCGGCCTCATCAAGGATAGACTTGATAGCATCAAGACTTGCAATATTGGTATTGGATGAAAGATTGGAAATAAAATCACGGAACATAGTAAGTATATTAGTATCATCTGCAACTGAAGCAAACCACATCTTACCATTCTCATCATCAAGAACTATAGCCTTGTCATAGGTAAATACCTCATCACCACTACATCTTGATGCAGTCTGTGAATAGCATATATTCTGGGATATCGCACGAGAATCTTTCATGTTATGAATACATGCATTTAATATAGCTACCATATACTTGGTATCTACTATAAGCATAAAGGGAAGTTTGGACTTGCTGACTCCTACAGCATCTATTGTAAATCGGCTTGCACTTGCAGGCTCTTCTAAGGCTACAAGGATGCCTTTTCTTATGACTTCTTCACTCTTGTCAGCACGGGTAATCTTTAAATATGTATTAGAAGACATGTAATCCATAGAAACCTTCCCCTTCCTAGGAATATCAAAAAGTTTTAACTATTTCCACTCCCACATAATAATCTGTCAAAACCACAATACGAGCGGTTCTGCTGGTTTTTATTAAATTCAAGTTATCTAATATAATAATAACACATCCTGCCATGTTATTGTAAAAAGACAAATAAAAAAATCGGCAAATCGCACATATTGTGGATTCCTGATTTTTTTGGCTTAAATAATATGGACACCCAATGCACCCAACTATAAGCACACCGGCTTATGCTATTTAGTTTTTTACTCATTTTATCAAGAGCTACTCCAAATACTTCTGTATAATTAAATTACGATATCGTAACAGAAAGGACCAAGAGCATGGAAAATATTCAGCTGCTTATAGAAGCTATGGAATATATAGAAGACAATCTATCCCAGCCGCTTAAAACAGATACTATTGCTGATCATTTGTACTGCTCAAAGTCTACTATTGAGAAGCTTTTCAGGTACATTAACAACATCAGTATCAGGGATTATATAATTCGAAGGCGTATGAGTAAGGCCTCAAAAGAGATTGTCCATAATCCGGAAAAGTCCTTGCTTAATATTGGTTTGGACTATGGTTATAGCAGCAATGAAGCCTTTAGGTGGAACAGCTCTCCGATATTCTGAGTTTTTCACAATGCTTCAGAATGAGCTTAGTGAAGAATTCAAGAACCAGTATCCTAACAGACTTTCCGATTAATGTTTAAACCTCTATATCATTTTGATATAGAGGTTATGTAATCTTGTGAATCTTTTAAAAGTGTATATCTGCATTCCTCTTTGCAGATGCATCTTCATCTCTAAAGAATTCAAGTGGTCTTGCGTTCTTTATTGAAGCAACAATAGAATTAGGAAATACAATAATCTCCTGGTTGTACTGTGTTACGTTAGCATTGTACATTCTCTTAGCTGCTGCAAAATGCTCGTTCTCATCAGCAATCTGTTTCTGAAGCGTAACCATAACTTCGGAAGACTTAAGTTCCGGGAACTGCTCAGCAAGTGCGACAAGCCCCTTCTGAGCCGCATCCTGAAACTTGCTCTGCTCAGAAAGCTCTGAAATAGACATATTCTGATGGATCTGATGGATTTTTGAAAAGATCTCATCTTCATGACTCATGTACTTCTTGGCCACTTCAAGTGAGTTCATGATAACGTCATATCTTTTTACCATGTACACCTCGATATCAGCCTTGGCCTGACTTATAGCAACAGATATCCTGTCTATTCTGTTGCTTACTGATATAAAGCCTACTACTGCAACAATAATAACAATAAACAATAATGAAGAAATCATTCCAGCCATACTTTTATAATCCCCCTTTAAATAATCTTTTCTAGGCGTTTGCGAAACGCCAAAAGCCGCATAAATACGGCATTTTTATTGCAATAAAAATGAATAACCCCTCACCGGATATGGTAAAATAGAGTTGTCCAAAAACTACCTACCAACACTCAAGAAAGGAGTTATTCTGATATATATGATACCATACAAACAGCTTTCTTTGGCTGATATTTATTCAGACTGCCAGGATAAATTTGAAAATGACAAGCCTGCATTTCTGTCTCTATTAGAAACCTATATCGATCTTGATGAAATTATTCCGATTTCCTTTAGAAATCATTTCTATGCATCAACGGG
>NZ_FOER01000034.1:0-43849 GCF_900110805.1 Butyrivibrio sp. TB
GCGATATCAACCATATGAAGGATAATCTTTGTTTGGCTGGACGCCGCACTCAAAATGAGAAGACTCTGCATGCTGATCTGATACTTGCAGGAATCACTCAGCTTATATCTGTAGTACTTGCTGACAAAATTCATCACCATGAATACATCAGAAGCCTCAAGCCCCTCATAGCATAGGGCTTACCAACTTAATAAGGCATCAGCCTTATTCAAGTGCGCCTAAGATAAGATTTATCAGCCCAGTTCACGTCTTTGCCCTCAACAAAAGCGTTCCAGAATGCTTTTGTTAAGGTTACATCTAAACTTTTAATGAGTTTCGCAAATACCTAGCTTCTCTCTCTTGGACATGATATCAAACATAACTGCCAGAAGGAGTACTATACCCTTTACTACTCTCTGATAGTTAGAGTCTACACCCATGATACTCATGCCCTGGTTGATTACGCCAAGAAGAGCCGCACCTATGAATACTCCGGATATCTTACCTGTTCCGCCATAAGCAGATGCGCCACCTATGAAGCAGGCAGCAATAGCATCCATCTCATATCCCTGACCATATGTAGGCTGAGCTGATGAAGCTCTTGCTACTGTAAGGATACCGGCAAGACCTGCAAGGAATCCCATGTTCGCATATGCAATAAAATATACGAGCTTGGTATTAACACCGGAAAGTGCAGTAGCCTTCTCATTACCACCTACTGCATACAGATAACGACCTATAGCAGTGTTGTTAAGTATATAGTTGTATATAAGCATTACTGCAGCTATCCATACAAGACCTGAAGGAATACCCTTATAGCTTGCAAGGATATATGCAAATACCATAATGATAATACAGATAACAACTGCCTTTACAAGCTTGATCGCAGGGCTCTCTGAAGCGATAGCAAGTTTCTTTTCCTTGATAACTCCGCTTATTGTTGTAGCCAGATAAATAAGTGCTACAATAGCGCCTGCTATAAGACAGGTCACATTAAGTGATACGCTCTCTACCTTGAAAAAATCAGGAACATAGCAATCAGCACCGCCACCGAATACATTAAGGAAAACCTTATCATTGATAGCAACTGCATATCCGTTAAGTACTACATTGGAAAGACCTCTGAAAGCGTACATTCCTGCAAGTGTTGCTATAAAGGGAGGTACACTGATCCAGGCAATCCAAAATCCCTGGAAGTACCCGATAAGAAGACCTATAACAAGCATTGCAAGTACTGCGATCCATACATTAAGGCCACTCTTAAGCATTACCGCACCTACGCCGCCTGCAAAGCAGACTACAGATCCAACCGCAAGATCGATGTTACCACCTGTAAGGATACACATGAGCATACCCGTTGCAAGAACGAATACATATGCATTCTGTGATATAAGGTTATTGATATTCTGTGCATACAGGATCTTGCCGTCTGTTGTAATTGCAAAGAATATAACTACTACAATGAGCGCAAGGATCATTGTATATTTCTGGAAAAAGGAAGAAACGACACCTGTTTTCATGCTGTTGCCTCCTTCCCTGACCTAAGAATTGCAGCCATTATGTTCTCCTGTGTAGCCTCAGCTGCCGGCATCTCTCCGACAATCTTTGCTTCATTCATAATATATATTCTGTCACTCATACCCAGCACTTCAGGAAGCTCTGAAGAAATCATAATGACAGTCTTACCTTCTCTTACCATATCGTTGATGATGCAGTAGATCTCATACTTGGCACCAACGTCGATACCTCTTGTAGGCTCATCAAGGATCAGGATATCAGGATCTGCAAAAAGCCACTTTGCAAGAAGGACCTTCTGCTGGTTACCACCAGAAAGATTACCAACGTTCTGTTCTACAGAAGGACATTTGGTCTTAAGTCTTTCTTTGTAATCAACAGCTATGTTATATTCCTTATCTTTATCAATAACATATTTACTTGATATGCTATCAAGATTCGCAAGAGTTGTATTAACCTTGATAGACTGTGACAGAACAAGTCCGTTGCCCTTTCTGTCTTCTGTTACATATGCGATTTTGTGCTTGATGGCATCACTTGTACTCTTCTTCATGTGTACTTCCTTGCCATCAATCTTGAGCTGTCCTGATATATTGATACCGTAGGACTGACCGAAGATACTCATGGCAAGCTCTGTTCTTCCGGCTCCCATAAGTCCGTAGAGGCCTACAACTTCGCCTTTTCTTGCATACAGTGATACGTTATCAACAACTTTTCTTTCAGGATAAAGAGGATGATATACATTCCAGTTATCAACCTCAAGCTCTATGTCACCAACCTTAACATCGGGACGCTTAGGGAATCTGTCTGTGATCTCACGACCTACCATTCCCTTTATAATACGGTCTTCAGAGATAGGCTCCTTCCCTTGGTTACTGATTGTCTCTACTGTTCCACCATCTCTCAGGACCGTAATATTATCTGCAACATAAGATACTTCATTGAGCTTATGGGTTATGATGATCATAGTCATACCCTGCTTCTTAAACTCAAGCATAAGATCAAGAAGTGCCTTAGAATCTGTCTCATTTAGTGAAGATGTAGGCTCATCCAGAATAAGGAGTCTTACTTTCTTGGCAAGAGCTTTGGCAATCTCTACGAGCTGCTGCTTACCTGTTCCAAGGGCTCTTACAGGTGTTCTTGAAGACTCTGACAGTCCTACCATCTTAAGATATTTATCTGCTTCGGAATATGTCTCATTCCAGTTGATTCTTGATTTGCTACCCTTTTCATTACCAAGATACATGTTCTCACCGATAGACATCTCCGGCACAAGAGCAAGTTCCTGGTGTATTATAACTATACCTTTTTTCTCTGAATCCTTGATCTTTGCAAACTGGCAGACCTCACCATCATAAATGATATCCCCTTCATAGGAGCCATATGGATATACTCCACTTAGTACATTCATAAGTGTGGACTTGCCGGCACCATTCTCGCCTACAAGAGCATGTATCTCGCCCTCTTCGACCTTGAAATTTACATTATCAAGCGCCTTGACTCCGGGGAAGGTCTTGGTTATGTTTTTCATTTCCAATAATGTCATAGCACTTTTTACTCTCCCTTTTTACCTACTCTGAAACGTGCCCGGGGCACCAACAACATAATGAATCTGTAAAAATCCATTATTCAAAAAACGGAGTGAACGATCTCTCAGAAACCGCTCACTCCGAGATTATGACTTAATTACTTAAGCTGATCCTCTGTGTAATATCCGGAATCAATAAGAAGCTCTTTGTAGTTAGATGCATCTGCAAATACAGGCTCGCAAAGGTATGAAGGAACTGTGATCACACCATTGTTGTATGTATCTGTATCATTAACATCAACTGTCTCGCCGTTAACGATCTGAGTAACCATCTTAACAACCCGAGAAGCAAGTGTACATGTATCCTTGAATACTGACATTGACTGCTTTGGCGGATCTGCAATCATGTTCTTGGTATTCTCAATATCACAGTCCTGACCTGTTACGATAGGATATTCGCCGTTGTAGTTAGCTGCAAGAGCGTTCTCAACACCAAGTGCTGTAGAGTCGTTAGAGCAAAGCCATACATCAACATTGGTTCCATCTGCATAGTAGGATGAAAGAATGTTCTCTGCTCTTGACTGAGCTGTCTCTGTAGCCCATACTGCTGTAGCAACATCTTCGAATTCCTGCTGGCCGGACTGAATTACAAGCTTGCCGGACTCAATGTAAGGTTTGAGAAGATCCATAGCACCGTTATAGAAGAACATAGCGTTGTTATCACCAGGATCACCTGCTGTAATCTCAAGGTTGAATGGTCCTTCAGCATTGTCAAGATCAAGCTCATCGATGATGTACTGACCCTGAACTGTTCCTACCATGTAGTTATCGAATGTAGCATAGTAAGATACTGCATCTGAGTTCATAAGAAGACGGTCATAAGCGATAACAGGAATACCTGCTGTCTTAGCCATATCAAGAGCTTCACCAAGTGAAGAGCCTTCAATAGCAGCGATAACGAGAACGTCAACCTGATTGTTGATCATGTTCTCAACCTGAGAAAGCTGCTGCTGAACATCGTTTGAAGCATACTGAAGGTCTACCTTGTAGCCTGCAGCTTCAAGTTCTGCCTGCATGTTAGCGCCATCCTGATTCCATCTCTGGAGATCCTTAGTAGGCATTGATACGCCAACAGTGATATCGCCGGCATCTGCTGCACCAGTATCTGATCCGCCATCAGTCTGCTGTGTCTGATTCTCAGTACCTGTATCAGTTCCGGATCCTGTTGTATCCCCACCGGTTGATCCACCTGAGCAACCAACAAGAAGTGCTGCAGCCATACCAAGGCTCAGTGCCTGTTTGAGTAACTGTTTCTTCATAATTTACCCTCCATTTAAAAATAAATTTCAGATGATCACCTGCCGATTGGCCGGGGTGACCCTCCCTCTTTGTGATAAATGAATTATAATAAACCGTTAATCTAAAAAAAATTGAAAATTCTTCTATCTTTCTTCAAAATTCTTTTACAATTTGGATACAATTTTTAGATTAATATGGGAAAACATAGTTAAGATGCAATAAAAAACATTCCAAAATCATTGATTCCAGAATGTTTTTCGTTATTATGAATAGGATTTTTATATAAAAATCCTCCTATGACGTCATATTGCATGTTGCAAACATAAATGAAAATGTCCGGATATCGTACCATGAACTTGATAAAACAATCAAAAATCATGGCACTGACCTATATACTACCCGTTCCTGAAAATCCTTTGATTATACTGCACTATTCAAGTAGGACTAAACCAATCATGATGCCAGATGCCTTACGCCGTTTAAAGACCCATCCGTAGTCCATACGCACCACTCATAATTACAGAAGGGTCCGTCATCTTCATCAAAACCAAATCCATGATTACATACATTGGTATAATTGGGATCGTACATATATACATAACCACCCTGAAGATATGCCCAATTCCTGATATCAGTCTCTATCTCTTCTACGGTTATGTAGTCCTGAAGGCCATAGGCTGTTATCTGCTCGTATATATGCGCAGCAACATCTCCGGTATTGTCCTGCCTCACACCTTCTATAGAAGTATAGGCCAGGTCTCTGTATTCGAACTCTTCAAGTACTTCTTTGATCTGAGATTCTACCATGATGCCATTTTCAAGGCCGTTTGTATATGTACCTGTTGTAATATTAGTATACAATCCATATACTACTTCAGTTGCTGTTCCGGATCCGTTTGGAAGATCATCTGCAAAGGTTCCTTCGAAGGTGTAATATCCGGTAGCTTCTCCTTCATCATTCCAGGACCAGCATAATATAACTCCTTCTCCTGTCCTTAAGCCTCCAGCCATACCTCCGTAATAGAAATATATGGAGGGATTGCCATCAGGGAATGAGTCAACTCCCTGATACAGTCCGCATCCTGTTCCGTCTCCGTTATCTTTAATTACAGGAAGGCCGGATGATACTCCAAGACTGTATATACTTTTATCTTTATAAATATCATGTAGGTATTCTGCTGCCTTGCCATAATCTTTGTTCGCAGCATAAGTTGTTAGAGAGCCAAGGACATTTTCAGCAGTGCCATTAGCATAAGATGTAATATAAGACCCGCTCCACAGAGCTAATAATATGATCGCCGATGATACTAAAATTACGATACTCTTTTTGATAGTTTCAGTTATTCTTATCATATATAACCTCCTCGTGCCTGTACATGTTGCCAACTACGAAGACCGTATATTAATCATAAGGCATATTCGATATTACGTCAAAAAACAATTATCTGACAAAGTCTGTCTTTTATACATAATTTACAATAAATTAACATCATATATTATTATTTTATGATAAAATATATGTGTTACATTGTTAATTCAATAACAAAAACTATAAAAATAACTAGGAGGAGATTTTATGGCACGTTTTACTTTACCCAGAGACGTATATCACGGAAAAGGCGCTCTTGAAGCCCTCAAGACCTTCGAAGGCAAAAAGGCCATCGTATGCGTAGGTGGCGGATCCATGAAGAAGTTCGGTTTCCTTGATAAGGTTGTATCCTATCTCAAAGAAGCCGGCATGGAAGTAGAACTTTTTGAAGGTATCGAGCCCGATCCGTCCGTTGATACTGTTATGAAGGGTGCTGAAGCTATGCAGAAGTTCGGTCCTGACTGGATCGTTGCTATAGGCGGCGGTTCACCAATAGATGCTGCCAAAGCTATGTGGATCAAGTACGAGTATCCTGATACTACCTTCGAAGATATGTGCAAGGTATTCGGTCTTCCAAAGCTTCGTACCAAGGCTAAATTCTGTGCTATATCATCTACATCCGGTACTGCTACAGAGGTTACAGCATTCTCCATCATCACAGACTATAAGAAGGGTATCAAGTATCCTATAGCTGACTTCGAGATCACTCCTGATGTTGCTATCGTAGATCCTGAGCTTGCTCATACAATGCCTCAGAAGCTCGTAGCCCATACAGGTATGGACGCTATCACACATGCTATCGAAGCTTATGTATCTACCGCTAACTGTGACTATACAGATCCTCTTGCTCTTCATGCAATAGAGATGATCCAGGCTAATCTTGTAGGATCTTACAATGGAGATATGGACAAGCGTGATGCTATGCACAACGCTCAGTGTCTTGCAGGTATGGCATTCTCTAATGCTCTTCTTGGTATAGTTCACTCTATGGCTCACAAGACAGGTGCAGCATTTGCAGATCATGGTGCTCACATCATCCACGGCGCTGCCAATGCTATGTATCTTCCTAAGGTTATTGCATTTAACGCAAAAGACCCTGTAGCTTTAAAGAGATACGGCAAGATCGCTGATGTAATGAACCTCGGCGGATCAAGCGATGAAGAGAAAGTTAAGCTCCTTATCGCTTATCTTCGCAAGATGAATGATGATCTCAAGATCCCTCACTGCATCAAGAACTACGGCGCAGACAGCTATTATGCAGAGCAAGGCTTTGTTCCTGAAGATGTATTCCTTGACAGGCTCCATGACATAGCAGCTAATGCTATCCTTGATGCCTGCACAGGATCCAATCCTCGCCAGCCTTCTCAGGAAGAGATGGAGAAGCTCCTTAAGTGCTGCTACTACGATACAGAAGTTGATTTCTGATTTACGATAACAATTACAGCCTCTATACGTTAGGAATTAAACGTATAGAGGCTGTTCATTTTCATTACAGATATTACTTTTTAAAAAGATAACTAACGTAAATGGCCTATTGATCAAAAGTCATTTTGCTTCGAGATAGCTATAAATCGCTCATGCAAACTGCCTTGTATTGGTTACGAAGCTGTCGCAATAAGGGCACTTTACTGTCTGTCCTCTTGGGATCATAAGATTAGCGCCGCAGTGAGGACAGTAATAACTCTCCGGACGGATCTGATCAACAGATACTGCTCCGCCGTTATATGACATCATAAGGTTCTCTTCACCTTGAATTTTCATATTGACTGCTTTCTTGCTCTTAAGAATTGTTTCTCCCTCGTATTCGACAATCTCAACTGTTCCTCCAAGAGGGAATCCACCTTTTACACTTCCGTTAGGGCTTACAGTAGCATTATTCATTCTACCGCTTTTGTCATAATATCTCACCACAATATTAGTAAGTGGACGTCCATTTACCAATATCCTGCTATCTTCTTCATATGCAACGATTTTAGCATAATATGCTGTTCCATTTTTTAGGATCTTATTTCTTTTAAACAGTTGCTTCAGTCCAATTCCAAAAAAGACTCCTCCTATAGTAAAAAACAGGAGCATAAAAAGCGCTATAAATAACATTGAATCAGGATCAGATCCACCTAAGGTTATTGCTAAAGGAACTAATACTGCCACAGAAATCAGCAACCAAAAGCCGCCAAATAATAAGCAAAACTTTCCAAAATAATCCATCACGTTTACCTCTTAAACAAATTTATTTTTTGATCATAAGTTTGAAAGTGTTCCACTTTCAAACCCAAATTGGTCACAAAAAGTTCTTTTGACACTTGCATTACTAAATAGTAATACATTTTAACCTAAATGCAATACCCATCTGACAGATTGTTTTAAATATGCGACAGAATGCATTCTTATAATTGCACAACTATAAGAATCTCACTAAATCTTTACACTAAAAAAGGTGCAGCATCCATTCCGGCAGAGTCTTTAAGGATATTGCACCTATCAAGTTTCGAAGTATGAACATTATTTTCCGGTGATGAACAATTCACCCGATGCTTTGCTTTGCTTTTTCAAGTGCAGCTATAACATTATCACACCATGCATCGAATTCAGGATCATCTCTTTGACACTCTTCAGGATGAGATTGTATATAATCAAGAGCTATCCTGACTCCTTCATGGAAAGGAATCGTCGTAGTCATAGTAGGCGCAAGCCTTTTCAGCTTAGTGTTATCAAAGACTACAGATACAGCCTTGTCTCCGATAAGGCCGCCTTCAAAGTCGTATCCTTTCTTAGCGCCAGCTTGTGCCAGGAAATAAGATGATACGTGATAAGCATTTAGCTTAACCCCAAGAGCATCTGCTATTGTCTGGTATATCTGATTCCATGTAAGAATCTCATCTCCTGTTATCTGGAAAGCTTCTCCGATTGCATGTCTGTTGCCCATAAGTGCTGTATACCCAGTCGCAAAGTCCTTGTTGAAAGTAAGCGCCCAAAGAGATGTACCGTCGCCATGTATGATAACAGGCTTACCTTCCATCATACGCTTAATAACCTGCCAAGACCCCTTACTTCCGTGAACACCAACAGGGATATTTCTTTCGTCATAAGTATGGCTCGGACGCACTATTGTAACAGGGAATCCCTCATTTCTGTACTTGTCCATAAGAAACTCTTCGCAGGCAATCTTATTCCTCGAATACTCCCAATGGGGATTAGCAAGAGTTGTACCTTCTGTTATCACATAACTTGCCGCCGGCTTGTGATAAGCAGATGCTGAGCTTGTATAGATATACTGCCTTGTCTTATCTTTAAAAAGGCGGTAATCCCTTTCAACCTGATTTTTGGTAAAACCAATAAACTCGCACACACTGTCAAAATACAGATTCTTAATAGCATCAGATACAGCCTCTTCATCGTTAATATCCGCTATTATCTGATGAACTCCTTCAGGAACAACTCCACTTCTGTTACCTCGATTCAAAAGGTAAACTTCCCAATTTGTATCTTCTGCAAGTCTTCTGACTATAGCAGTACTTATAGTTCCTGTACCTCCAATAAAAAGTGCCTTCATTGTGCCTCCTTCATCATATTCTTATGAATGATCCTCTATGAGCTTTACAGTACATTTCCCCTTAATATTACTTTTTTAAGTTCAAGTGTATCCTTATCTATGATCAGGGCATCTGCATATTTGCCTTTAGTGATACTTCCATACATCCTGTCCATACGAACAGATCTTGCAGCATTGATAGTCGCAGCCCTGACTGCGCTCTCTATAGGAACCTTGATATCTTTTATACAGGTTATCATGCATTCATACAGATTAGAAACGCTGGCAGCTATAGTACCGTCAGATAGTGTTGCTCTTCTGCCCTTAACATATACCTTGTGGCCTCCAAACTCATACTCTCCATCCGGCATGCCGACAGCACGCATACTATCACTTATAATAACAACTCTCTCATCTCCAAGCAGTGTGAAAGTCGAGCGGTCAACTGTACTGTGATGATGGATACCATCTGTTATAAGCTCTGCATAGCACTCTTTATTATCAATTACAGCGCCCACAACTCCCGGATCTCTGTGATGATAAGGGCTCATGGCGTTGTACAGGTGAGTTACATGAAGAGCTCCAAGTTCCATGGCTTTAACTGCTGTGTCATAGTCAGAAGCTGTATGAGCTATGGATATGACTACTTCATCTTTTAACTCTTTGATAAAATCCATAGCACCATCTCTTTCAGGAGCGATATCTACCATGCAGATCTTACCGCCGGACAGATCCTGCATCTTTCTTACCAGAGACACATCCGGAAGCTTTATATCGGATAGTTCCTGGGAGCCTTTTTTCTCAGGAGATATAAAAGGCCCTTCCATGTTAATACCCAGAAAAGAAGCTTCCTTCTTATGAGCTTTGATCGCATCTTCATCTTCTACTATCTTGTTAAAATAATCTCCTGTTACTCTTGCTACATTTAAAAGCTTATCTTCAGGAACCGTCATGGTAGTAGGACATATGGATGTGACGCCAACAGATGCTTCATAGCTTAAGAAATCGCTTATGGATTCATAGCTTGCATCGCAGAAATCGCTGTTGTGGCATCCATGTACATGAACATCAATAAGTCCCGGGATTACGTAGTCTGACTTGGCATCTACTATAATATCATCATCTAAAGAATCTGTGTCCGATGTCTTGTCACCCGCTTTTTGCCGATCTGTTATTCCGTCAAAATATTCTCCTTTGATACAGATATCCTTTGGACTAAATCTATAATCTTCTGTATATACAGATCCATTAATAATTTTCATCTGACCTCAGCCTTGTCCTTGCCGCTTGCTATAAGCAATACGATACCTGCCTGCATTATAGTCCTTATACCCATTGTTATAGCCTTTTTAGGAACATTGGTATTATCAAAGGCTTAGATGCTGCCTTGAGTCAAAACCGTTTTTCTTAAAATCTGAATTCAGAAAGTCGATCTCTTTGGGCACTACCTTGATAAGATTGATAGGCTCCTCCATCTTCTTAACAGCATCAAGTGGTATCTTCTTGTATTCAAGGAGTTTATTGTATTCACTTGTAAAGTGCTCCACCACCTGAGCCACTCCGTATATCTGCATGCCGTGAAGACTTCCAAAATCAGAACTTTCTTCATATATTGCAAGACATACATTCTTGTTATCCTTAAGAGCTTTGAATTTAAGTCCTCCTTCTGAGAAAAACCAGAACTTGCCACCAGTGTAGTTGTATTCTATCGGAGTGTTGCGAACAAAATCGCCGCTACCTGTAGCCAATGCGCATATCTTATGCCTTCCTATAAAGGCATCAACTGCGCCTCTAAGCTCCGATTCTTCCATTGGGAATTCTGATGTCTTTCTTTCCCAAAAAGATGCTGCCATATCATAGTCCATAGTCTGTAAATCCCCCTTTTAATAATATATTGAAGAAAAGCCACTTTCTTCTTTAAAACTATCAAAATCCTGCCACTTTTTATTATACGCTCTTTTTGGTTATCTATTATTATGAAAAAAAGAATACCCGGGCTATGGGAACCACGGGTACTCTTTTACTTGTGTATAGGATTATGGGAATGAATCACAAGTTATATTAAGTTATGTATTATTGTTTCAAGCTTTGGTAAAATGCAACTGCACAGATGGATATACTCCGTACATAGGATCAAAAGCAAATCCTGCATTCATAAGTGCTGCTCCTGTAAATGTCAGATCCTCAAGTTTGGATCTCCTGATACCTACGTCTTCAGGTGTATCCTCTACTGAAGATCTGCAATAATCAACCTTGTATACAGCATCCGCATCAAGACCTCTTAGTTTAATATGAGGGATCACAGGGTTAGCATGCACATCTTTCATTACAAGGCTTATAAGAGCTTCATCCTTACTATCAGATACAAACTCCCATGAGACAAAATACTCCTCTGTCTCATTGTCTGTCAGTCTAAAGTATCTGCCTTTCTGGATCAGGAAGTAGAACCTGTTAAAATCCCTTATCTGCTGCCTTATGATATCCTTGTCTGATTCTGAGAGTTTCCTTGGATCCAGCTCATATCCAAAGGTTCCTGACATTGCGACTATACCTCTTGTAATAATAGAGGTCTGTCTTCCGTTCTGGTGATTGGGAGATGCAGATACATGTGCTCCCATAGTGCTGACAGGATATCCGTAAGATGTGCCCTTCTGGATGCTAAGTCTGTCTATGGCTTCCGAGTTATCAGAGCACCATATCTGAGGCGAATAGAACATGATACCTGCATCAAATCTTCCGCCACCTCCTGAACATCCTTCTATCATGACATTGGGATAATGTGAGCGAAGTCTGTTCATAAGATCATAAGTTCCAAGCATGAATCTGTGGGAAGCTTCGCCCTGCCTGTCAGCAGGAAGTACTCTGGAATATACATTACATACAGATCTGTTGAAGTCCCACTTGATATATTCAATATTGGCACTGTCAAGGATCTTCGAGATCATATCATAGAGGTAGTCTACGACTTCTCGCCTCCCCATATCAAGGACCAGCTGATTGCGACCCATTACAGGATCTCTGCCTTCATCTGTTATAGCCCAGTCAGGATGATTTCTATAAAGATCAGAATCTTCATTGACCATCTCAGGCTCAAACCATAGGCCGAATTTCATATTAAGGCTATTGGCATGATCTGCGATAGCTTTGATAGATCCCGGGAGCTTTTTGGTATTGACATACCAGTCACCAAGTCCTGCATTATCATCATTTCTTGCACCAAACCAGCCATCGTCAAGGACAAACATCTCGCAGCCAAGATCTGCTGCAGCATCCTGGATCTCCATGATTTTCTTTTCATCAAAATCAAAATATGTACCTTCCCAGTTGTTGATAAGGACAGGTCTCTTCATATCACGAAACTCTTTGGGGCATACATTCTCTCTTATGATCTGGTGATACAAAAAGCTAAGATCATTAAGTCCCTTGTCTGAATAAGCCATGATAACTTCCGGTGTCTGGAACGACTGACCACAAGGTAGCTTCCATCTAAAATAATCTGATCCGATTCCTGCAGTAAGTCTTACAGTTCCTGCCTGATCTACTTCTATCTCTTCAAGATGGTTACCGGAATACATGAGCATGAAGCCGTAGCATTCGCCGTAGTCTTCTGTTGCATCCTTGTCACATAGTATCACGAAAGGATTGTTATGATGACTGCTGGCACCGCGCTTTGATCTTATCGATTGAATATCGTGAGTAAGCCTCTTTCTTTCAGGCTGTCTCTCCATGGCATGACGTCCATGGAAGTGGATATAGTCCATATTTTTGTGAAGAAGGTCTATGGACATAGACTGAGCCTTGGTAAGAGTCACTTCATCAGATGAAGTATTGGTAATACGTGTGCTTCTGACTATAATATCTTTGTCTTCAAAGACTTTGTAAACAAGAGATACTTCAATACCTAAAATCTTATCTTCAAGGACTATTACAAGTGTAGATTCGGCCTCTTTGCAGCTATCATCCTGCGAAGCCTCCTTCATGGTCTTATATTCTGAAGTTCCTTCATATGAGGATCTGACATAAGGCATATTATCAATTGTATATATTCCATCATATATAGTATGTGATTTATACCTTAGATCACTTGTCCTTGCGCCCTTAGAATCTTCTATTCCAAGTGCATTTATCCTATAGTCTCCTGCACCTTCTGTAGAATATTCAAAAGGAAGCGTATCAGGCGATAAGCCTCTTCTGTCTCTGCATTCATAGCTATTGCCGGAGAATCCTCTGTCTATCTCTTTGATAAGATAAGACATATCAGCATTTCCCAAAGGCGCCCCATAATAGGTATGAAGTACCATGCCATACTCGTTTATCTTGATCTGATACTCTGTATTTTTAGTTTTTAAATGGAATACTTTACTACTCCTGTCTAATATAATGCTCATGCCATCCCTCACGTAAAAACAATATTACTTCTATTAAAAATTAGTGATCAGTTCTCGAAGATAAGTGATATCTTTTTATATTTATCATTTTTCAATGATCACAGCTTACCGCCTGATGTTGCGATTCCTTCTACAAACTGCTTCTGGAAGATGATGTAGATCACAATCATAGGTACGATAGCAAGAACTGCTGATGCCATCATGGTAGGATAATCGTTGCCATACTGACCCTGCATCTTGGCAAGTCCTGCGCTAAGTGTTGTAGTCTCAGCACTAGGACATACGATCATAGGCCACATAAGATCCTTGAAAGCAAAAAGTGCTGTGAAAATACCAAGAGATATCATTGCTGACCTTGTTAGTGGCAGCATTATAAAAAGGAATGTCTGTCCTATATTGCATCCATCTATCTGCGCTGCCTCTTCAAGATCTCTTGGAAGACCCTGATAGCTTGTCTTAAGAAGGTATGTACCAAAAGCTGTTACAAGTCCGGGGAATACAAGTCCTGCAGTTGTGTTCATCCAATGGAGCTTTGAAACCATAAGATACTGAGGGATGATGAATATCTGAGATGGGATCATCATCTGGATCAGTACCAGAGAGAACATAAGCTTCTTGCCCGGAAACTCAAGTCTTCCAAATGCATATCCTGCCATTGTTGCAGTAAGACATGCACACACAACTCTGAAAAATATGAAAAGTATAGTATTTTTATAAAGAGTAATGAAGTTATAACTCTTCCATACTTTTCCAAAATTCTCCCAATGCCAGTCAACCTGTGGGAATATATAAAAAGGATTGACCGAAATAGCTTCCTGATTGGTCTTAACCGCCGTAAGGATCATCCATGCAAAGGGAACAAGCATTACAATTGCCATTATTGTCAGAACCAAATATGTAAAGAATCTGTTTATTCTGTAATTTCTACTTAAACTATCCATATTCAACCTCATGTCGCGAGTGAAACAAGTGGCTAAAAGTCTTGTATTGGCGTAGCTCGCAGCACCAATTAAACTAGTCATTTGGAATTAGCCACTTTGAAAATGTCATCATTTTCAAACTAATGCTTCATAACCGAAGCTATTATTCTTAGTTATAGAAGACCATCTTCTTCTCAAGTTTCTGAAGGAAGAAAGTTACTATCATGATGAAGACCACAAGTACTACTACAAGTGTTGCGCCATAGCCTCTGTTAGAGTTTGTAAAAGCATATGTATAGAAAAGATATACTATGGACTGTGTCTTATTAAGAGCCTGATTGGTCTTGTCCATAACCATGAACATAAGATCGAATACTGTAAGTGCTCCGATGATCCTGGTCTGTACGATAAAAAATGTCGTAGGACTAAGGAGCGGTACTGTGATACTGAAGAACTGTCTAAGTCCCGAAGCGCCGTCAATCTCTGCTGCTTCATAATAGTCTTTGGGAATCTCCTGAAGACCTGCTATAAATAAAACCATGTTGTAGCCAATGATGGACCATACACCGATGATACCTACACTGATCCATGCTATCGCAGGATTGGATATCCATGCTACATTGGTATGAAATACATTGTTAAGAAGGCCGAACTGCTGATTGTAAAGCCACTTCCAAACCATGGCAACTGCAGCAGGTGCACACACCATAGGAAGGAAATATAAAGTTCTAAACAGGGTCTTGCCTGCCAGTTTCTTCTGAAGAAGGACTGCAAGAACAAGTGCGATCACGATTCCAAGCGGAACCTCTACTATCATGTACTTGACAGTGTTCCATAATGACTGCCATGTCTCTGTATTTGCAATTACTTTCTTATAGTTCTCTATGCCGACAAATATGTTGCCTCTTCCAAAATCTCCTGTTTTACAAAAAGACTGATATACTGTATTGATCGCCGGATAAAAGTTAAGAATTATAAGTCCCAGCATTGTAGGCGTGATAAAGGCCCATCCCCATATTGCCTGTCGTTTCTGCGAGGGAGTCATTTTATTTTTTCCCATATAACCCTCCTATACACAATTCATATACACATGAATCACTGGTTGATTCGTAATCTAAATTCATTCCCATTTTTGATTATGATCAAAAAATAAATATAAAAACAAAGATAATAATTAAAGATGTCATTAAAGAAAACGTAAAACCAAAATACTAATAATATTCTTTTTTCTGTGGATTTTTTTAGAAATGGTCTGCACAAAAAGCACCCGGCCTATGTGCAGACCATTTGATCAAAATTAGATAAGAAAGGATTTCTTATAGCTATGCAGCATCCGAGTAAGTACCCTTCGCCAAAGCACATAGCTTATAATTCATTATTCTGCTGCGATAGCATCTTCGATTATCTTCTGTGCGTTATCACAAGCTGTAGACATAAGAGCCGGATCTTCAGGATTCTGCCATGCATCAAGGAATCCGCCAGCCTGCTGAAGTGCATCTTCCCATACAGGAGTCTTTCTTGTGTAAGGACGGAAGTAAAGGTCTCCCTCTTCCTCTGCTCTTGTGAATGCAGATACGTCCATTCCTTCGAAAGCGTTAGCAAAATCTTCTGATACGCCCTTCATACCGCCCATTGTTACGCCAAGCTTAGCCTGCTTGATCTGGCCTTCTTCTGAACAGAAATAAGAGATAAGATCGTAGCAAGCCTGAGGATCTGACACACCAGCATTAGCAGCCCATCCAAGTCCGTTGTAGCAGGAATATCTCTCACCTGAATCGCAGGATCCGTTGCCGTTAGTATCAGCATATGGAAGCATAGCCCATGCATAATCTGCGTGATTCTCAGCTGTGTAGAAAGAGTTGATCATCCATGAACCCTGAGTGATCATACCAACCTTACCTGACTGGAAGAGTGAATCTGTACCTGTCTCAGCAACTACTGACTGAGGAGCGCCAACTGTAAGGAGCTTTCTGACCATCTCCATAGCCTCTTTGCCCTGATCAGATCCGATTGTTGTGCCTTTGTGATCTTCTGTGATAACCTGTGCGCCGTAATCATATACAAGATTGTACCAGCCGTCCTGGTTGTTGGATGTGTTAAGAGCAAGACCATAGATGTCACCATTAGACTTCTCTGTGATAGTCTTAGCTGCTTCATACATATCTTCCCATGTCCAGTCATCTGTAGGAACATCTACGCCATACTCTTCAAAGATTGCCTTGTTGTACAAAAGAGCTATAGTGTCATGATCCTTAGGAAGCGCATACTGCTTGCCATCGCTATTATAAAGATCCCATACACCTTCATAATAATTGTCTTTAACTATAGCGCTGTCTGCTGCTATATAGTCTGTAAGATCAAGAAGGATTCCATTCTCCATATACATCTGTGCTGTATTGGAGTGCATCCAGAATACATCCGGCATATCTCCGCCTGAAGCACCTGCTTCAAGAAGTGTCCAGTAGTTATCCCAGTCGATAACTTCTATAGATACTGCAACTCCGGACTTAGCTGTCCAGTCATCAGCGATCTCCTGGAGTCCCGGCTGCTGATTGCTATCCCATATGTTTATTGTGATTTTGTCAGTTGAATATGTCTTAGAGCCGTCATTAGAAGTCTGCGTAGCATTACCGCCATCTGTTGTACCTGAACCGCCTGAACTGCAGCCTACAACACCAGCTGCCAATACAGTGCACATAAGTAGTGACAATACTTTCTTTTTCATTTTCTTCCCTCCGTTTTTTGAACCCTTTACTTTAGTATCTTGTGCCTTTGATATTTTAAGTTTAGACTTATATCAAAATAACAAAAATGTTATTTTGTTATTTAAGTTTGTCATTTTGTGAGGTGGACATGATAAGAAATAAGTCAGAAGGTGTCGGTTTTGATTTCTGTGCATTCGTTGATTTTGATTCAAGTTCGGACGTACGTCTATACGAAATCGGTGACTATGTATGTGAACCGGAATACTCTTACGGACCTATTATAAGGCCGCGTGGAATCATCCATCTGGTTACTTCCGGTAGAGGAAAACTTACAATTGATAATACTACCTACAATGTTCACAAGGACCAGATATTCTTCATTCCTGCCGGTGTCAGCGCCTATTATATAGCTGACAAGGAAGATCCATGGACTTACAAATGGCTGCATATCGGGGGATCGAGGGTTATAGAAGTATTAAAAGATGCGGGTATCGACGAAAATAACCCTGTATTTACTCTCTGCGATCGTGGAAATAGTACAAAAGAGAACTTCTATAATATATTTAATAACATTTTTGCAAATTTTACAAGGGAATTTATATGTATATCAAAACTATACGAATTATTGGATTACTTTAGTGAATTTTCTTTAAAAGATGATGAGAGTTCTGAGAGTCTGCAGCTTCAATATGTGCATACAGTTATCAAATATATACATCTAAAATACTCTGAGCAGCTTCGGGTTGAGGATATATCAAGGGCATGCGGTCTTAACAGGAGCTATCTGTCAAGGCTGTTCCATGATGCTACGGGGTCGACGATCCAGGACTTCCTTATGACTTATCGTATCAAGGAGGCTGCAAATATGCTAAGAAACTCGGATAATACGGTGTCCTATATCGCATTCGCTGTCGGATACTCTGACATCTACACTTTCTCCAAGGCCTTCAAGAAAAAGATGGGTCTTACGCCCACGGCATATCGTGAGAATGCGGGGTAACAGTTGTTCATATAGGTAGGCTTTGCCTTCGGGGCTTTGACAAATATGCATAGCCTAGTGCGAGGGCCCAGTCGGAGATGGTTTATAAAGTATTTTCGCGTTATTGAAGGAGTTATAATTCAGGGCATGATATCTGTAACTTTATATTCCAGGGGCCGAAACTCGCTTCGCTCAGACATGCGGCCCCTATGCGGAATATAAAGTTACATCTATCACGCTCCTGAATTTTATAACTCCTTCAAAAAACGCGAAAATACTTTATAAACCATCTCCAACTGGGTCCTCGCACTGGGCTATGCATATTTGTCAAAGCCCCGAATTGTAAGTTCTCGTATATGTGCTCTAGCGAGCACATCGTATTTAATTTCGCTATAGGAGTGTGAATGATCAAAATCTTAGATTAGCAATATTAAGTCAAATAGGTGGAATGGTCTTTTTACTATAAGCATCTGCATTATTTTGGATTTCATTAAAAGTATATATTTTGTATATTGTTCCTGTTGACTATATTCCGTTAATTACTTGTAGCTTTTAGACAATTTCTATGGTATGATTTTGTGTATATTTACAGAATATAAAATATCTAATTAGGAGGAAACATGAAATCTAAGGTCATATCTTTCTTCTTGGCTACAGTTATAGCTACAGGCGTTCTTACTGGCTGTAGCAACAATTCCGCAAATGAGTCCACAACAGATCAAAACAGTGCTATCTCAGAATCAAGCGAAGGAACTGATAGCAGCACCAATAACACCAATTCTGCAGATAACTCTGCAAATGGTAATACAAGTACAGATGCTGATGCATCAGCTAATGACGCATCTCTTCCGGCATCTTTCGATGAGTTTATAGCTTCGCTACATGCAGGGCAGTCATATGCTTATGCTCCTATATGTGAGGGAGAGGATGCTCTTCTTGTCACGAGTTATACATTTGATGATCTTAACGGTCATATAGCTACTTATGATGCTTCTATATATATAGAAGAAGGTGGCTCTGTTAAGAAGGTTACTACTGTTCAGAGCGGGGGTACTGCTTATCCTATTGCTGTAACTGCAGATAATGAGCTTATTGTAGGTAACAGGAATTCTGTTCAGGTCGCACATATTGACAAAGCTTCAGGTAAGTATGTGATAACCAGGGAATCAGATGTAGAATTTACAACTGATGAAGAGGGTGCTTATCATGACTATATAGAGGGGGAAGATGTCTCTATCGGAACAGATTCTACTCTTTACGATGAACTAGACAGTTTGTACTGGGATTCGGAAGTTATTAGTTTTGAAAGTGCCGGTGTAAGTTCAGATAACACTCCAAATCTTGAAGGAGCTGTGTACGCTGCTTATGAAGGTGATGACTTATATAACATCTCCTGTTATATAGGCTTTGAATCTGACACTACAGGTTTCATGCAGACTCCGGACGGATTATCAGGAGCACCTTTTGATTATGAGCTTAAAGGCTCTGATATTGTATTCCATATAGCATCCGCTGATGATAATACTGCTGCATCCTTTAGTTTTGATAATGCTTCATTCCCGGTTCTTACTTTTTCAGGTGAGAGTCCTTTTGAAAATCCTGAAGTTACACTTACATTCCTTGACAATGCTGATCCTGAAACTTTTGAGGCTTCAACCTACTACGAAGGAGACAACACTCTTTTAATGCAGGTTTCAAGCTATGACAAGACTTCTCTAACTGGTGATCTGTACCGCGAAGAGAAGATCAAAGAAGAGTTTGTAGACGGCGCGGTAGAAGGCGATATCCTTTCTTCTGTCAATGGTACAGCATTTACAGTTGTATCTTTTGAAGATGTTAACAAAGAGCTGGAATACGGAACAGATGATGAGTTCAAAAAAGACGTTGTTGGCACAACACGTTTTGACAAATTCCTGGTACGATCAAGCGATGATGACTTCTATTATGCTCTGCAAAAAGAAGACTATGAGTCATCCTACAAGGTAGTATCACTGATGACAGAAGGCACTGTCAAAAAGCTGATCGCAAAGGATGTAACCTTCAGTATCAAAGAAGACTGCGTTATAGTCCTTCTTAAATTCGTATTAAACGATGAGTCAGGCGAGCTCAAAGAAGACTATATAATTGGTAGAGAGTTTGATCCTGAAAGTTACCCGGGCTGGTCAGAAGATGCTACAGAGTATTATCTCTCATCAGATATGCTGGTATCTATTAGTGTTGTAGATAATGAGCTGTCCTGCATCGTGCAGCAATATGTAGAATAACAATCATAAAGGAAACAACTCAAACTACCACTTGTATGGTGCATGATCACCAGGAAAGCTTGAAATACTAAAGTAAAAGCCGCAAAAGACCGGGGCGAAAAGCTCCGGTCTTTACACGTGTTAGAGAAAATTTAGTGCTTACTCATTTTTATTGAAAATAAATGAGCAGGCACTGGTAATGGGTGGCGTATGTTTGGAGGGTGTGAAGTTAAGCCTAATTAAACCTTAGCGTCTCATACAGAACCTGTGCATATATTGCAGATATGAAGTCATTGGGGTGATTGAGCATATTGCCTGTAACATCCATGAAGCGCTTATGTTTTAGTATCTCCTTGTGAACGCTCTGCACGTCAGCAAGTACTATACCTCTTGATGTTATACTCCTAAGCGCATCTGCATACCTATCATGATAGCAGTCAAAATAATAAGGCGCAGTATGTACATTAGGATTGGGAAGAGATGTTGATATCAGGACAAATTCGCACTTTGGGAATCTGTCTCTTATTTTGTCTATGATCTTAAGGGTCTTGGATGCATATTCAGGTCCGTCTACTCTGTCATTCATGCCAAATCCCAGGATCACAAGATCAGGTTTATGATCTAGTACTCTTTCTTTTACATTGTCATATGCCCAGTCAGAATCCATGCCGCTTTCTGATACATTGATAAGGCTTACGTCCTTGTCATTGTCATAGTCATAGCTGTCACGAAGCCCGTCTATAAGGACCTTGGGCCATATGGGCTGATTGGGATTTTCACCATACATAGAGCTTGCATCAAATCCGCAGCAGATGCTGTCTCCGTACAATACTATGTTTATCTTTTCTTTATTTTCGATCTTCTTTTTCAGATATGGAAGGTCATCTATCTGATTGGTTGGAACATATCCTTCCCAAAGAGCTGTTGTTCTGTAGGTTATAGCTATCTGATGATCTGTCACATATGATGGTCTTCCTATAGCTCCGAGGTTTAGGTACCTTCCATCATTGGTCATGACAGGGCTGCACTCGAATTTGTTGTCCTGAGCTTCCATGGCTTCGTCCGCTTCCTGCCTTGTCTTAAATATGGCAAAAGAGCTATCGATGGCATTAATACTTGAGCCTGGTGTAATATGAATCTCACCTGCGTCAAGGTAACAGTCTCTGCCAAGTTCGTACACATTCTGACCATCATAACTTTCTATCTTCAAGATCCTGTCAGGCTTATATAGAAATGGAGCTTTGCAGACATCTCCGTCACCCAGCATTGCAAAGGTCTCTCTGTATACAATACTGGTATCCCATATTGGTGTTAGAAGAGTTCCGATATTATACATGTCATAACCTCGTTTACTGATTACTTAAGATAGATACTGATAGTGTTATTATGTGCAAAGACTTGATCACTTCATTGTGATCTATATACATTTCAGCATCTATCTTAAATAGTCATTTTTTAAATAAGCGGATACCAATTTCTTGGTACCCGCTTTTATTATGATCACAAGATTATAAAGTTATAGTCCTTACGATCATACTATTGGTATACTAATACTCCCCAAAGTTCTTTTTTGATTATTTCATAGCTGCGATACGAGCATCTACAACTGCCTGATATTTCTCTGTATCAAATGCAACTACTGACTCCCATCCAAGACCATTAAGTGTTGTAACCATCTCATCCCACATCTGGTCGAACTCTTCTTCGCTTGTAGCCCATACCATTCTCCAGGATGCATCACAGATCTCTTTGCCGCACTGGCTTCTTGCAAGTGCAACATCTGTATCATCAGAAGGAAGTGACATGTTGATCCATGGAACGAAATCTGCCTTATCATTAGTCTTTAAGTAGTCAACTTCGTCTTTAGCTCCAAATCTTTCTTCCCATTCCTTAGTTGTAGCTGTTGTATTAAGCTCAACATAGCTTGCCCAGTAATCAGATGAGTATGTCTCGCCTGTTTCAGGGTTGGTCTCGATACCTGCAACGATCCACTGGTTGATGTTGTTGTTACCATCTGTGAATGTTCCGCCGCCGTACTCTTCAGGAATCTGAACATCAGCTGTGAATCTGTTAAGACCATCTTCTGTAAGCTCATACTTGCCATCAGCATTAACTGTGTACATAACGTCCTTGATACCAACGTGCTGTGTCTGAAGTCCATCAGGTGAGCAGTACCAGTCAAGGAACTCAAGAATTCTTGTCTTCTCTTCAGGTGTTACGCCCGATCCGATACCGATTACACGACCATCACCATAGTAAGAATCTGATGTCTGGAATACATTCATATCAGAGATCGGAATAGGTGTGAAGTTCTTTCTTGCTTCGCCGTTAGCAGGTGTGTTTGTGAATCCCTGCATCCAGTTGTTCCATGTAAGGTAAACTCTTGATGCACGCATCTTGTCACAAGCTGAATTCCAGTCCTGTGTAGCTGAGTCAGGATCTACGATACCTGCAGCCTGAGCCTTATAGAAGAACTTGAGCATCTTATAATAAGCACCTTCCTTATCTGTAAGAGGTCTTATTGTATTATCTCCGGAGATAAGAACTGATCCGTTAACTTCTTCGCCATACCACTTTGTGAGCTGATTAACGTTCTCAATACTTGTTCCGTCCCAGTCAGGCCACATTGTGATAGCGTATGCCTTGTCGCCATCATCGTTAGTAGGGTGGTTCTCCTGGATAGTCTTAAGAAGATCGATAAGATCATCTGTTGTCTTTAGCTCAGGTGAGCCTGCTTCTACATAGTAGTCCCATCTTACACGAGGCATAGAGCTTACTGAATTCTCTACATAATCTGTAGGTCCATTGGAGTTCATCTCAAGCGGAATTGCGAATACGCTTCCATCACTTGCGCCTTCAAGATTAGCATTGAATGCCTCAATCTGCTCTTTGTACTTGGAAAGGTTTGGATAGTTCCAGATCTCATCACCTATATCCATTACAAGACCTGAGTTGATACAATCCTGCATGTCGGCATTGTCCAAAAGGACGATATCACCAAGGTTACCTGATGCTGCTCTTGTCTGATAGAGCTGAGAAGCATCACCTGATACCTGAGGAGCGATGATGTTGAGTTTGATGTTAAGACGGTCTTTTAATACCCATCCAAACCATCCTGTCTGCTCTCCCTGGTAGTTAGCTGCAACATCGTAGACTTCAAATGTCATCTCTTCAGAGTGATCTCCGGCGCCGGCACCTGCTCCCTGCTGCTGGCTGCCTGCCCCGCCTTCTGCTCCCTTACTGCATCCGGTAATAGCAGCAACTGTCATTGCGGCTGTCAGACCTGTAGCAAGTACTTTTTTCTTAAAGCTGTTTTTCATATAACCCTCCTTTATAAATTCTGCGCAAGTTTCGCACAGTTATTAACTAAGTTACATTTAATCATCGTTATCTATAGTCTTTAAAAACTGTTCTTATAAAACTCATCGATCACATTTTTTATAAAATCACTTTCTTATCAAATCCAGTGATATCAGCCCTTAACAGCACCGATCATGATACCCTTTACAAAATATCTCTGGAATATCGGGTATACCAACATGATAGGAATTACTACAATAACTGTAATTGTCATACGGATACTGGTTGCTGTCTGCATTGTAGCTGCAGCTGCGGCAAGTGAATTTGAGCTTGAGTTGTTGGCAAGTGATGACAGTGAACTTGCCTGATTCAGATACTGATACAGAAGGAACTGCAAGCTGTAAAGTCTTGTCTCAGTGACAAGAAGGAGTGTATCCTGGAATGCATTCCACTGGTTAACTGCCGCGAATATGGCGATAGTAGCCATGATAGGTTTCATAACAGGAAGCATTACATGGAAGAATGTCTTAAGTACGCCTGCTCCGTCAAGCTCTGCCGCTTCTGAAAGCTCTCCCGGAATTCCTTCTACGAAGGTCTTGGTAAGAATGATGAAGAAGGGAGATACAATAACAGGAAGTATGTATCCCAGGAAGTTATTGGTAAGGTGAAGGTTCTTCATTGTAAGAAACCATGGGATGATACCTGCATTGAAATACATGGTTGCTACAACAAGTCTGTACCAGAACTTCTTGGCCCACATGTATCTCTGAGCGAACATATAACCAAGATATGATGAAGCAGATACTGTGAGAAGCGCTCCTATGGCTGTTCTTAAAACTGATATCTTAGTTGCCTGGAAGAGTCCGTCAACCCTAAGTACACTTGCATAGTTGTGCAGGTGTATCTGCTGTGGCCAAAAGAGAATCACACCTCTTTGGCTTAAATCATTGGCACTTATAGTATTTATAATGATGTAATAAAAAGGGTATATACACACAATAACTGCGAATATGAAGAAGATGTAGCAGCACACTTCAAGAACTATATCGCCTGTTGTTCTGTGCATTTTGTTTTTGGTGCTCTTACCGGTTTTTTCCATTTTCTTTACTCCGGACTTTTTTATTGTCATGTTTGATGGCTTATCACCATTTTCCTGAATTATACTTTCCATTACTCTGTTTCTCCTTTTAAAAAGCTACTGTTACTGCTCTTGTACGAGCTCTTGTATAAGCTCATGCATCACATTTGCAAAAACGCTGTCTAAAAGTTATGTATTATAGTATGCTTTCGCCTCTGACCATCTTGGATACACCATTAGCAAAGAACAAAAGTGCAAGGCTTATGATACTCTTGAGCATACTGATGGCAACTGAGATAGAGTAACTTCCGCTTCCCATCGCAAGGTTGAATACATAAAGGTCAAGCACCTGAATATATTCTTTGTTGAAAGCGTTCTGGAATACGTAGAACTGCTCCATACCGTTTGAAAGGAAATTACCGATATTGATCATAAGTAGTACGAAGAATGTTGGAAGCAGGTTCGGGATAGTTATAGTCCAGATGATCTTCCATCTGTTGGCACCGTCTACTCTGGCAGCTTCATACATCTCTTCATCTATGCTTGAGATTGCAGATATATACATGATGGCTGCCCATCCAAGATTCTTCCAGGTAAGCCATAACCACTGAGTCAGCCATACATGATTTGATGACTGAAGGAAGAGGATCGGCTCCTTGATGATCCCAAGTCCCTGAAGGAATGAGTTCATCATACCTGTGCTGTTAAAAAGTGAAAAAGCTATTGAATATACAAGAACCCAGCTTATGAAGTTAGGAAGAGTCGTTGCTGTCTGAACGAACTTTCTGAATCTTGTATTTCTGATCTCATTGAGAAATACTGCAAAGAGCATAGGGATCCATGATGTAGAAAGAGTGATTCCACTCATTACGAAGGTATTTCTAAGTACTCCCAGGATCTGCTGAACCTTGACCGGAGACTCTACCATGGATTTGAACCACTTAAGTCCGACAAAGCTCTCGATTGTCATAGGCCTTGGCGGTCTGTAATCAAAGAATGCATATACCCAGCCGTACAGAGGGTAATAGCAAAAAATCAAAGTAAGCACTATAAAGGGCGCTATAAGTAGAAAGTTTATAAACGCTCTTTTATCACGTTTATTTTTGAACATTTTTTGACCTCCCCATATCTGCTGTTTTCATGGGATCGCATAAGCTTAATCGCTTTATGCCTTACCAAATCTAACAGCTATTCCTCTTATGCCAAAAATATATCATCCGGCATTCGTCAGATTTTCTCATTTTTTGTCTTAAATCGCTCAGTTTTTGTCATATCATTATCAATTCTTGCGCACGTTTTACTAATTTGTGGTTAAGTTTCCGAATGATACGTGCTTTTTTGCTGATTTTTTGTGTAATAAATGCAAAACAGGATTGATATTCGAAGGCTTTTATATTATTATTTGTGCAAACTGTTCCTTACATTACAGGATGTAATGAAGGAATGTTTTTATCTGACATTCATGTCAAGGAATAGTCATCTTTTTATATATTAAATATGCTTTCAATATAGTTTAATATTCAGGGGAGGGCTATATTAGATGTCTAATAGAACTTTTTCCGGCGCAAATGCCATAACTGAAGAAGAAAGATATATGAATCCCATCCGTCCGCAGCCGTATATAGGCGGAACAGGGACAAGTTATGATGGAACATATGAATATGTAGACTATCTTCCGGGGACCATGGTTCGCATATGGTACACCTCCAAGCAGGAATGCTTCGGACTTCACTATCATCAGCCCCTTGAGATCGTCCAGTGCGAAAGGGGATATTATATCAGCACTATACAGGGTGTTGAATACAAAATATGTCCGGGGGATATCCTGATAATCCCCAGCAAGATGATCCATACTCTCTTTCCTATGAATGATTGCAGAGGTTATGTACATCTTCTGGATCCGTCGATCATCAATGATATCAGAAGTACTGCCCTTATCAAGGACATCCTGGACAAGCCTATACATATAAAGTCAGAGACTGACCCTGTTCTTGCAGAGAATATAGGATCCATATTGTATATGATGCATGATGCATACTTTGGATCCAATTCACTTAGAGAGCTTATTGTGTACTCATACCTCCTGCAGATACTTGAGAAAGTAGGCAACAGCCTCTTGGCAGGAGCTCTGCCTGATCAGAAAGATTATCAAAACAGCGCCAAAGAACTTGTAAAATACAACAAGGCGCTAAACGAAGTATGTGAGTACCTGTCATCGCATTACAGTGAGCATCTAAGTCTTGAGGAAGTGTCCGAGAAGTTCGGATTCTCGACATGTTATTTTTCAAGAATATTCAAAGAGTATACCAATACCGGTTTTAAAGAATATGTACATACTTGTCGGATCAAACATTCAAAAGAGCTTCTAACCAAAACCGATCTTAGTATAAATGAAATTTCTGCAAAGGTAGGATTTGAAACAGCCCAGTCTTTTAACAGAGTGTTCCTTAAAAAGACAGGCAACACACCATCAGGATATCGCAAACTATACAAAATGAAGACAGTCTGAGCGGCTGTCTTCATTTTTATTGGCAGCCTTCATTCTTAGTGTAATTACTCGTTCATAAGTGAATCAAGAAGCTCTTTAAGCTTGTCGTACGGAATAAGTGATTCCGGCACAAGGAAGAACTTGCGTCCATTAACATCACGCTCTATGATCTTATCTTCAGGAAGGACTACCTGATCTTTGTGGAAGTTATTCAGTCCTTCAAATACCTGTTCACTTTCTTCTTCCATCATTGCTTCTTCGCGAAGCTTTTCCTGCATAGCCTTCTCTGTGAGAGTTTCGATATTCTCTCCAAAGCCCTCCGGTCTTGTTTGAATCTCTACGTCACTGTTCTGACGAATCGATGTATCAACGCCTTCAGACTGGCTTATGCCCTGCTCCTGATATAGTCCGTATCCATCTGCTGTAGCAAAGGCATCTTCTGACTGCTCTCCTGCCAGAGTTGTAAGGCCGTCATCTTCAGTGTTTCCTTTATCTTTTTTCTTAGGCTGCGGTTTGACATAATCAGGGACATCTGCTGCATATATACCGCGTATCATATTTCGCTCAGGGTCATTCTTGACTACGCAGAGCATATTGTCATAGTCAGATGATCTGTCATTAAATGAAGGATACATAAATCCTGCAACAGGATTACCAAGAACCTTGATAACATCGGATGCATGGAGCTTATTGTCAACTGTTTTCATGATGCCTCCCTTGGCAGGCTTAAAGGGACATATGCAAGCAGCTATATAGTTATAGACTTCTTCAGACTCTCCGGTCTTGTTCTTGCCTGTATCCTTAGCGGGTACGTCATAGGCATCCGAAAATACCAAAAGGGCGAATTCGCCGTCTGCGTCATAGTTGTCTATGATCTGCTGTGCCCAAGCTCTAACAAGTCCTGCATCAGGGATATCAGACTGAGCAAGTGCTGTAAGGAGTCTTGCATCATCGCCTATTACTGTTACATCCTCTGCAAAGGCTCCGCCTGCGGATGAATAGGCTTTGCTTATAAGTGATATATACTTCTTCTGTTCATCGTCATCAAGTGTTAGAAAGCGGGTAGAGTCAGCGCCTTCTATCTCCTTGCCCTCATTATCAAAAACAACATATGCCATGCCACTAAATGAGCAATCCTTAAATTTAAATCTCTTCTTAATCTCTAAAAGTTCTGATCTGTTCACGTAAAAATAATCCTCCTTGAATTGTTATGTATCGCTTCAGATGCCCCACTTAGGCATAGTAGTGTCCTTGAAGGGTTTGCAGGAACACCTACACCCGAGCAGAGTATAAATCATTGTCATACTTATAATTGTTTTATAAATTCATGGCATGATATCTGGTGCTTTTTATTCTGGGGTACCGTACACCTCGATCTGTGTAAGAGCAGGGAATGGGCTTGGATCGTCTGCTTTAATAAGGTCTCCTAGTGTTAGCCACTCTATGTTCTTTTTGTTTATATTGAAGATATGAGGCTTTTGGACTTTTTTGTCCATATCTACAGTTTCTGTGCTTCCATCAGAGAATTTAAATGTTCCCCTAATCCACCAGTTATCGTGAGGAAAATCTGCTCTTGTATATAGGCGGATCTCTTCAATATCAACGGGATAACCAAACTCAATCTTGATAGTTGCATCATCCTGTCTGTTGATGCCCCATGATTCATAGGGCCACTCGCCGTGTGACCTTGTCTCGATGACGCCGTCTATTGCGTTTCTTGCGGCAAAAACAGCTTCACCTCTTGTCTCAACATTGGCAGATGCATGAGGGTATACGCCTGTAACTTCATGCTGATCGCAAGGATTAAGGCATAGATTCCTGTAAGCTTTGATCTCATGATCATAAGCCTTCCTGATGCTGACAAGATGCCTGTTACCTACAAAAGACATGGGATTATAGCTTGTCTTCTTTTCATAGAAAGGGATTGTGTATCTGAAGGAATCTGTAGTTACAAATATAAGGGATTCCTCAATCGTGGGATCTACCTTTAGTTCATAAAATGCCCCCTTCTCAAGCCCCTTAAATTCTATGTAGTCATCTTTCCTGTACTCGCCTTCCCATGCAAGTACCACGCTGTCATCACCTTCATCCTGCGCCTTTATAACATCGCCCCATGCGCCGTGTACTTCAATTTTCAAATGTCTATCCTCCCCACAAGAATTAGTCTTTTCTAACTGCAACTTAACAACTTTGTTATTATAACATTTATTTACACAATGTTCTCACCCATAGATATTTGAGTATTAGTAACATTTTTATTCATGACTTTTATAAATCGAGTAAGACCATGACACTGATCTATATTATAATTATAAAAACAGATAAAAATGAGGTTGATATGAGAAATATAGCAGTTGTAACAGGGGCAAGCTCAGGCCTTGGCGAGGAGTTTTCAAGACAGCTTTCTAAAGAAGGCTACCACGTAATCATGGTCGCAAGAAGGAAGGACAGACTCCTAGCCATTCAAAGCGAACTTGCAGGTACAAGCAGTATCTATACCGCAGACCTTTCTAAGAAAAAAGAGATAAATAAGCTATGCGAATCTATCGAAGATGAACTTGGCAAAGATTCGGGGAATAAGCTGTCTGTATTTATCAATAATGCAGGCTTTGGTCTATCCGGAAGATTTGAAGACTGCGATGAAAAGCGCGAAATAGAAATGGTGGATGTCAATATCAAAGCCCTTCACCGCCTTACTAAGAGGATGCTCCCTCTTATGGATAAGGAAGATGGCGGATATATCCTTAATATAGGTTCCTCCGCAGGTCTCTTCCCTGCAGGTCCATACATGGCAACTTATTATGCAACCAAAGCCTACGTTGTAAGCCTTACAAGAGCCATAGCTTATGAACTAAAAAAAAGCGCCTCCAAGACCTATATAGGAGTACTATGCCCCGGCCCTGTAGACACACAGTTCAATGCTGTTGCGAATGTAGTCTTCGCCCTTAAAGGCATGTCTGCATCATCCTGCGTATCATACGCACTTAAAATGATGAAAAAAAGAAAGGTAGTAATAGTCCCTACCCTTCGCATGAAACTTGCATGTTCATTATCAAGACTCCTCCCAGGAAGCCTTGTAATCCCCATGGTTGCCCACCAGCAGCACAAAAAAATGGGGTAATTTACATATCTATCAATACATCAAACTTCCCACACCCTCGAAGAGCATTTGGGTCGCCTCTTCGCCTAGGTGGGAAGTTCACCACATCATCCAATCTTAGTCAGAAACTCTTTGACATTGGCCTGGACGTTGCCATTGAAGATGGCTGAGCCTGCTACTATTACGTTGGCGCCGGCATTTACAACCATCTCAACATTGTCTGTCTTGATGCCGCCATCAACTTCTATATCAAGATCTTTAAGGCCAAGAGTATTGAGGTGATTTCTAAGATCACGAATCTTGTCTGTAGATGAAGGAATATATTTCTGACCACCAAATCCCGGCTCTACACTCATGATAAGCACCATATCCACATTCTTAAGATAAGGTTCAAGAACATCTATAGGAGTTCCGGGCTTTATGGATATGCCTGCTTTCTTGCCATAAGAATGGATCAGCTCTATAACAGCCCATGGATCAGGTGCTGCTTCCTGATGGAAAGTAATGATGTCTGCGCCAACTGCTGCAAACTCTTTGATATATCTTATGGGATTGGTGATCATGAGATGAACATCAAATACTGCGTCTGACGCATCTCTGATGCTCTTAATAACTGGAAGTCCAAAAGAAATAGAAGGGACGAACACTCCGTCCATAATGTCAATGTGAATATACTGCGCTCCGGCGCTCTGGCAGTCGATAAGCTGCCTCCCCAGATTTTTGAAATCTGCTGATAAAATAGATGGTGCAAGAATGTTCATATATAATCCTTTCTTTTGCCATATACCATACGTCTCATTATACAATCTTGAATTTAAAATTCAAGATTACCTTATGCCAAGGCGTGCAGACACTTCCGCCAGCCTCCTATCAAACTGATCCCAGAAGGACATCCCCACTTTGTAAGGCTCTACATAGAATACCTGCAATATATATCTGGCAGTATTAGTCCTCTTTGGCTCAGGCACTTTAGTAAGTGCTTCTCCCATCTTCTTACAAAAGTCATGCCAGCTTACTACGAACTTCTCGTACTGGGCAAGGTTTTCAATCCCTATCCAGTCTCTAAGTTTTACCGGATATCTTTGAGACCCGGGCCTTGTGCATTCATTAACCTGCAAGAAGTAGTGCATGCCATTCTCATCATACAATCTTCCCATTGGGAAAAGGCGACAAAAGCCCGGTCTGAATGCATGTACCGTGCAGCGGTTTTCATCATTTAAAAATGCGCATTTTTCTTCTTTGTCAGGATGATCTTCATCATAGGTTATAAGATTGGGTAGGATTAAGTTATCAACAAGTCTTATCTCTATCTCCTTCTCAATCATATCTGCAAAACTTCGGCCAAGACCCTTGCACAGGTTGTAGATGTCATATGGATCAAGGATTATGGAGTCTCCTGTTATCCTGCAGCAGTCGCTACAGCCCATGCACTCGTTACAACCTACATTTACAAGATCATCAGGCTTATATACAAATCCATCAGATATATCTTCAAAATTCACATCTCTTAACATCACCAGGAACCTCTTATACAAATCAATAATGTTCATTCTAAGGGGCAAATTTCTACTATATGCACAAAAGAATGACTATCCCTTATATGATATAATATAACTACGTTTCGTCCATATTACTAGAATTTCTTGTTTTTTGTTTGAATTTGGTGTTAGAGACATGGCTTACTGATTTTTCGCCTGTCTCGTCTCATATCGATTCATCCAATTAGCAACATGACTTACGAGGTGAAAATATGAGAAGATTCTTTGCATTCTTATCAGTAATAATCGTTATTGTTTTTTTCTCAAGTAACAGTACAAACGTCTATGCAGCCGGTAGTTACAAGGTAACATTTAATGCTAACGGTGGAACAGGCGAGATGGGCACTGCTGCCTTTAGTACCACATCAGTTTCTACTCTTCCTGCCAACAAATATACAAGAACCGGCTACCGCTTCCGCGGATGGAATACAAGTAGTGACGGCACCGGGGTAGGATATGCGGATCAGGGCTCTGTTATGTACACAGGCGTTGATAATTTAAAGTTATATGCATCCTGGGAACCGCAGGTATTCAAGATCTCTTTTGACGGCAATGGTGCTACATCCGGCAGTATGAATGATCAGCTTATAAGCTATGATCAGACTACATCGCTTCGGGCTAATGCATATACCAAAGATGGCTATACTTTTGCAGGATGGGTTGATAACAGCGGCAACGTATATGCCAACGGCCAGGCAGTTTCCAACCTTCGCAAATGCAATATGCGCTCTACCAAGCTTAAGACTATAAGCGCCGGTAAGCCCAGTGTATATACAAACTATTCATTTAAGAGTGTTCAGGGATCAACTGTTTTCACACAGAACTCCCATAGATACGTAGTATTTGCAGCATCTATCAATGATGCAAGCTACTATGCCGGCGACCTGTCCCACTACGAGACCAATCTCGTCAAGTACGACCTTACTGCAGGCAAAACTGTCGCTCAGGTTCATAACCTGTGGTTCGATCATGGCAATGCTCTATGCTATAACACAGATAACGGACATATCTATATCGCAGAAGGCGGCACACGCCCCGGATATGCATCCGATATCATGGAGGTTGATTCGAACCTTAACTATGTCACAACCCACCATATAGAAGGTGTCAAAAATGTATATGCTATTGCCTATTATAATGGTGCCTATTATGTAATGGGCAAAAATGATAACGGCAAAGCATGCTTCTTCCTTGTAAATTACAATTTTGAGATAGCAGGCTGGAAAGATGTAAGTGCCAACTACCAGCAAGGTTACTGCATACAGGGCATGACTGTAGACGGCAACTTTATATATGCTCTTACAGCATGTTTTGATGCCTATAACTGGAAGGGCAACCAGAAGGTCAACGTATTCACAATGTCTGGAGATTACGCAGGAACCTGGTCTATCGACATCTCCAAAGAGGTAGAAGACATCAGTATAGACCCGTCCACCGGCAAAATCTACGTATCTACCAACGAAGGAAGTAAGACAACTGTTTATGAGACGGTATTCCCTAATGTAACACTGCATGCATCATGGGTTAAGAATTGATTGATAAAACAGGAAATCTGCATATATAGATTTCCTGTTTGATTGTTTATGGCAAAATATATAGATTCCGGAGAAAGTTTGAAAATGTTCCATTTTCAAACCCAAATTGGTGTCGCGAGCTCCACCAATTTGAACCATTAGTCACTCGCTTTGCTCGTGACATGAGGTTAAATATGAAAAAACTAATTACATCGCCCAAGGCTGACGGTTTCCATATGCCTGGCGAATTCGAAAAGCATATTGGAACAATAATGATCTGGCCTGTAAGACCCGGTTCCTGGCCCTATGGAGGAATAGAAGCTCAGAAGATTTTCACACAGATCGCTAAAAAGATTGCCAAGCATGAAGTAATGTATATGCTGGCAGATAAGGAGCATGCCAAGGATGCTGCCAAATCTCTTGATGCAGATATCATCGATGTACAAAATGGAGAGGCAGTACCTGATACATCTTTCAAAGAAGGCTCTTCCAATATACATATCCTTGTGATACCTACTGATGACAGCTGGGCAAGAGACGTGGGGCCAACTTTTGTTACTAACAAAAGAGGCAGTATAAGAGGTATCGACTGGAAGTTCAATGCCTGGGGCGGAGACATAGACGGTCTGTATCCGGATTATGAGAATGATAACGCGGCAGCATCTAAGATATGTAAGGCTCTTGATACAGATGTATATGATGCTCAGGATTTCGTCCTTGAAGGAGGTGCTATCCATTCTGACGGCGAAGGAACAGTTATAGTTACGGAGAGCTGTCTTCTTAGCAAAGGCCGTAACCCCAAGATGTCAAAAGCCAAGATCACAGACAAGCTCTGCAACATGCTGGGAGCAAAGAAAGTTATCTGGATCCCTTACGGCATATATAATGATGAAACCAACGAACATGTTGACAACGTCTGCGCCTTCACAAAGCCCGGCGAAATAGTCCTGGCATGGACAGATGATACAGATGATCCACAGTACAAGATGAGCGCAGCTGACCTACAGGTACTTATAAGTACCAAGGACGCCAAGGGCCGTAAGCTCAAAGTTCACAAGCTGCTAATCCCCAAAAAGCCTGTATGTATCAAGGAAGAAGAACTTGAGGGTTACGAGTTTGCAGAAGGCGAAGATACAAGGCAGGTAGGCGAAAGGCTTGCAGCAAGCTATGTAAATTTCTATATCTGTAACGAAGCAGTCCTTGTTCCCCAGTTTGGAGATGTTAATGACAAGGCTGCAATCAAAAAACTAAAAGCCCTGTTCCCTGACAGAGAAGTTATAGGGATACCTGCAAGACAGATCATCGTAGGTGGCGGCAATATCCACTGTATAACGCAGCAGATACCGGCAAATTAACGATAGCCCCACTTATTAAAAATAGAAGTGACGATCAAGGATAATTAAAAGGATAATAATACGATAATGAGAAAAGTTACTATCGCAACATGCCAGATGCAGATGACATCTGACGTTAATGAGAATATTGCAAAAGCAGATAAGCTTGTTCGTGAAGCAGCCAGAAAGGGCGCGAACGTAGTCCTTCTTCCTGAGCTTTTCGAGCGCCCGTATTTCTGTCAGGAGAGAAGATACGATTACTATGAGTATGCAACTCCTCTTTCAGACAATCCTGCCGTTAACCATTTTAAAAAGGTTGCGGTCGAGCTTGGAATAGTCATTCCAATAAGCTTTTATGAAAAGGATGAAACTGTCCTGTATAACACTATCGCTATGATAGATGCTGATGGCAGTATACTTGGAGTATACAGGAAGACCCATATCCCGGATGATCATTTCTATCAGGAGAAATTCTACTTCACACCGGGTAATACCGGCTTCAAAGTATGGGATACCAGATTCGGCAAGGTCGGTGTTGGTATCTGCTGGGATCAGTGGTTCCCGGAGACAGCCAGATATATGGCTCTTATGGGTGCTGAGATCCTTTTATATCCAACAGCTATAGGATCAGAGCCGGTTCTTGATACAGATTCCATGCCTCACTGGCGCCGCTGTATGCAGGGGCATTCAGGTTGTAATCTTATGCCTGTTGCAGCTGCTAATAGAATCGGAACAGAGTCCGTAACACCATGCATAGAGAACAATAATCAGTCTTCGTCCCTTAAGTTCTATGGTTCATCCTTTATCACAGACGGAACAGGTGCCATAGTAGCAGACGGATCAAGAGACAAGGAAGAAGTTCTTACAGCGACCTTTGATCTCGATGAACTTAGAGATATGCGTATGAGCTGGGGAGTATTTAGGGATAGACGACCTGAATGCTACAAGTAGAAGGCTATTTTTTTAAAACTTGCGCCGCAAGGCGCACACAGTTGGCGATTTATAGTGTTATGTTTCCTTACTGCTTCCACGATTTGAAGTTGTCGCAAGTACATATGAATAAAATGTATAATGATCACTCGTAATATTTATAACGAGTGATCATTATTATTCTCCATAAATCCTGCAATTACATTTTGATTCAGGAATCAATGCTTCTTTCGTATGCAAACATATACTGCTGCATGACTCCTCCGTAAGGGCGGTATGCTTCTATAGGGAAGCCTTCCGGATAATATTTATCCTGTATCTTGTTCATCCACACATCAATTGGGAATGAATCAAGTCTGTAGAAGCCAAAGAGCATGGTGCAGTTTGCAACCTTCTTGCCGACTCCATACAATGAGCACAGTTTGTCAAAAAGCTCTTCATCGCCAAGGCTCTTCCACTTATCAAGATCAACTGCTCCGTCAACAGCGGCGCGAGCTGCTTTATATATATACTGGGCGCGGTAGCCAAGGCTGCAGGCATTTAAGTCATCCATAGATAAAGATGAAAGCTGCTCCGGTGTAGGGAAAGCATATAGCTTCTCTCCATCAGCTTCTCCTATTACACTTCCTGCTGCCTTACAGATTTTCTCTACAGATGCTTTTATGGCAGGTATATTTTTCCTCTGAGAGATAATAAAGGTAATAAGAGTCTCCCAGGGATCCTGTCTTATAATACGGATTCCATCGCAGGCACTGGCAGCACGTTTTAAATAACTGTCATCCTCCGGAATACAATCTATTATCTTGCCGTAATCTGTATCAAGGTCAAAATAATCTTTCCAGATATTATCAAAGTCTGTATCACTGCAATCCATGGTAACGATGCCAGATGTCATATCCTGCTCTATATTTAGGATCTTGCCAAATGCTATTATCCTATATTTAATCTTTCCGGATTCTATATCAGATGTGGCACTACCTGCCTTATCTTCCAAAATTCTGGTCCATCTAAAGCACTGACCGCTGTCTGCAATCTGCTCAAGGTCGAACTGTTTAAGCTCTAATTTCTTCATAGCAAACTCCAAGTATTATAAGTTTTAAAATATGTGTTTGAAGATTGATACATTTATACAAAACTCCAGCAATCCTCAAACATATAGTAAGTTATTATGTTATCAGGACAATCTCATCTTAAAATCTTCGTATCCGAACTTCTTAATAAGTCTTACGTCACCTGTTTCATCCATGGCATATATTGATGGAAGGCACATTCCATTGAAGGTGTTATTCTTGACCATGGAGTATATAGCCATATCTTCAAATACCAGCCTGTCTCCTATCTGTATCTCCTTGTCAAAAGAATAATCGCCTATAATATCCCCTGCAAGGCAGGTGCAGGAAGAGAGCCTGTAGGTGTACTTCTTTTCAGAAGCCTCCCCTGAATCTCTAAGCGGCGGACGATATGGCATCTCCAAAACATCAGGCATATGACATGCTGCTGATGCATCAAGTACCAGTATCTTAAGATCGTTGTCTACAATATCAAGAACCTGTGTTACAAGATATCCGGCATTCAGGGCGATGGCTTCGCCGGGTTCGAGATATACTTCTACATTGTATTTTTCTTTTATATTTTTGATACAACTGATAAGCTTTTCTCTATCATAGTCTGCACGGGTGATATGGTGACCACCGCCCATATTGAGCCATTTGATCTGGGGCAGTGATAGATATTTACCAAACTTTTCTTCCACAGCTTTTAAAGTTTTTTCAAGATCATCACTATTTTGTTCACAAAGGGTATGGAAGTGGAGACCATCAACATAGTTAAATGCATCGCCATATTCTGATAAGCCTTTTTCAAATGAAGATAAGGTTATCCCCAGTCTTGATCCGGGTGCGCAGGGATCGTAAATAGCATCTTCCTGCGTGGAACACTCCGGATTTATGCGAAGGCCGATTCCTAGATTCGAAGTCTCATTAGTGCTTTCTTTACTATAAGTTGCTCCTTCGATTCTTCCAGATTTATCATTCTGATCTTGATGAATATCAGCTACGATCTTTCCATATTTACTTAGCTGGGCAAAAGAGTTGAAAATCACGTGATCGCATATTCTTGCAATCTCTTCTATCTCGTCTTCCTTATATGCTGGAGAGAAGACATGATTTTCAAGTCCCATTTCTTCTTGACCAAGTTTTGCCTCAAAAAGGCCACTTGCAGTTGCTCCTGCAAGATACTTCCCAATAAGGGGATATTCGCAGAATGCAGAGAATGCTTTCTGGGCAAGAAGTATCTTACAACCAGCCCTTTTGCTTACATCTTTTAATATCTCAAGGTTTTCTTTCAACTTCTTCTCATCAATTATATAAGATGGTGTTGGTACATTATTAAATTCCATGGCTAACCTCGTTTTCTTTCTAATGTCTTCATATATCTACAAAATTTATATAAGGTTTTTAGGCACAAAAACACTGCAATGCCTACGATTTATAATACAACATGTCGGCATGTGGGTAAAATCGTTGATAGGGCTGATCTACAACAAAAAAGATTTCTATGCGATTATATATTTTTTCCAAACGTTTTACCAAATACTATTACTTATTTTGTCGATTATTTATATTGTCAATGAAATAGCGAATATGTATAATTTCGTTTTGTGTGTTAACGAAAACAAAAACAAAGGCAAAGCAGACGAAAGTCTGTGACGCAAAACTACAGGGACTTTGAAATGTCAGCCAGTTGCATTTATATGAATCTGAAATCGTGATCACTTTCAGACATTTAAGCACGTAGACATGGAGTCCTTCGTGCTTATTTTTATGAATGAGGTTACAAATGAAGAAATCTAAATTCTCTTTTATTGGAAAATTGTGCGGTACTGCTCTTCTTATGCTTATAGCTATGTCTATTATTGTAACGGCTGTAGGCGTGTCTATGGTCAAAAAAGCTTACTATGACTCTTTTGCCGAAGAACTTCATATATCTGCACTACAAGTATCCGAGATGGCAAGTCAATGGTCAGGCGACTGGTCACTTAACAGTGATAATGAACTTATGAAGGGTGACATAGCTATTCATGACATATTTCAGAGTCAGCTAGATTCACTTAGTGAAAAAACCGGAATATCTTATACAGTATTCTTCCAAAATGTTAGAAAGATAACAACTCTGACTGACGCAGATACCGGCCTTCGTATGGAAGGAACAACCGCCTCCGAAGCAGTTACCAGTACCGTTATCAGCGGTGGCAGTGAATACCTTTCTACAGATCTTGAGATTGGTGGCAACAGCTGGTATGCATATTATCTCCCTATCAGAAACTCTGACGGATCAGTAGTTGGAATGATTTTTGCAGGAAGATCTACAGAAGATGTGGAATCCAGTCTTTCTTCTGCTGCAATGAAAATGAATGCTGTGAGCGCAGTTGTACTATTAATAAGCTTCATCATCGGTTTAACAATGCTTCTTGTATCAAAGAAAATTGTAAAAGACGTTGTAAGTGGTCTTGAAAAGCTTGGCAATGGAGACCTTTCTGCATCATTTGATAGTAAGAATATTAGTCGTAAAGATGAGTTTGGTGACATTGTAAGAAGTGCTGACGGTCTTAAGAACAAGCTAAACGAAGTTATCTCTGCAACACTTGCACTTTCAGGTGAAGTTACAAAGTCAGGTGATAGCCTCTCTACATCAGCTCAAACAGCTTCACATGTATCAACTCAGGTTGCAGAAGCTGTAGGTGATATCAGTAAAGGTGCTGTATCTCAGGCTGAAAGCGTAGAGACTTCTGCTTCTAATACTAACGAAATGGGTGATAGCATTGATGAGATCGGAGTAAGCGTAGAAGACCTTTCAAGTGCTACAACCCAGATGCTCACTGCTGCCAAGAGAACTGTCGAAGCTCTCGACGGCCTTATGGAACAGAACAAGACTGTTATGGCTTCAATGCTGGATATCGACGCTCAGATCAAAGCTACCAACAACGCTGTTAAGAAGATTGCTGATGCATCTCACTCTATCACTGAGATATCAAGCCAGACCAACCTTCTGTCACTTAACGCTTCTATCGAAGCTGCAAGAGCCGGTGACTATGGTAAGGGATTCGGCGTAGTTGCTAATGAGATAGGTCTTCTTGCACAGCAGTCAAGTACAGCTGCTACAACTATCAATGAGATAGTAGAAGATCTCGTAACAGACTCTACTAAGAGTATGGAAATAATAGAAGAACTAAATGCTGCTTTCAATGAGCAAAGCTCCCAGCTTACAAGCACAAAGTCTGATATGGACGGCGTCGTAACTGGAGTTAATAGCGTAGAGCAGAACACCCAGACAATATCTGATAAGGTTAATATGCTCAACTCTTCCAAGGCTCAGCTTATCGACCTTATTGCAGAGCTTTCTGCTATATCTCAGCAGAACGCAGCCTCTACAGAAGAGACCAATGCTTCTATGGAAGAACTCAATGCTACATTTGCACTTATCAGTAACTCAGCATCAGATCTTAAGGATCTTGCAGATTCGCTTAACCAGAAGATGAATTTCTTCCAGCTGGCAGCTGAATAATTCTATTGTTTGCTGAAGTCTTATCATATATAAATAAACGCGCGATTATATGGCGCATATAAAATGTCAAAAGGCGGAATGAGTTTAATGTTCTCATTTCGCCTTTTGTTGTGCAGCTTCTAACGCTTGCACTGATAGTCACAATTGTTTTGGGCTGTGCATGATCAGTATTCCGGATACTTATCAGAGCTTATGGCCCAGCCGTTCTGATACCTGACTGTTACGTACAGATCTTCATCCTCTCCATCAAGAAAAACATAACAGCGACCATCTTCAAATTTGTCAGTGATATCCACTACCTGATCCATGAAATACAGGATAACTCTACCGTCATCATAGTATTCCACGTCAACATCATTAACAAGGTCTGCCAGTAACTCTTCCTCTGTAAGAGGTCTTTCTGTTCCATCAGGCTCTATCGCTATTCCTCCGCCTCCGGATTCTCTTATATTACCATCTTCATCTGTATATTCCATTGTGTAATTACCAGCACCGTCAAATTCTATGGTAGCTGTTGTCTGATCACCATGGATCCAAAGCTGGATGATTCTCTGGATACCTCCAACATTAGCTGCATATGCTGTTCCTGATAATGCAATAACTGCAAGACATATTGCAGCTGCTGCCACTACGTTCTTTATTACTGCTTTCCTCTTTAATATAGCCATTTTTTCATCCTCCAATGAAAAGTCGCAGGAGGTCTGTAATGCAGAGAAAGCTTTTTTATAATTATCTCTATTGCTCATCTTCCCATTCCTCCTTAAGTGCGTCTTTAAGCATTGCACGACCGCGCGATAATCTTACCTTTATATTGCTTTCTGAAATCTTTAAGATATTGGCTATCTCTTTGACGCTGTAGTCTTCGTAGTAAAAAAGGTGAACTACAACGCGATATTTTTCGGGCAACTTCATAACTTCTTCGAATAGGTCCCTACTTTCCGGCGTTTCAAAAGATAGAGTTTCTATATAATCTTCTAACCGTACTCCATTTCTGTGCCAGAAGGATGCCTGAATATTTTTTGCTTTATTGATTGCCACTCTGAGTAGCCATGCGCGAATATGCTGCTCACTGTCAAAGTTTTTGCGTGTCATGTAGTACTTTAGAAATGTATCCTGAACAACGTCTTCTGCATCGCTGGCATTCTTGCATATACTAAATGCCGCGGCATAGACATTATTCTTGTACATATTCATTAGTTCCTGTACAGGTAGTCTCATGTTGTCCCTCATTTCTGAGTATTTTTAGGTTTTAAGTACTTCAAATAAGGCCTTATATTATTATTACAGTTGTGGAGTCCAAAAGGTTACAAGTTTGAACGATTAATTTTGCATACTACTTGATGATAATGCATCCTCCCCATCTTTTAATCCCAGTATCTCTACTACTGCTTCACTGATTTTTTCCTTCATGCCCTAATTCCTTTCCTATGGTTTTTTGATAAAAAAAGAACCGCAATAGATTTAAAGCAATCTGCTAAATCAATTACGGTTCTGCTCATATTACTTATTAACAGCACCGCACGGCAACAAGACATACGTTCCTGTAACCATGCGGATAAATGCGATAGTTACAAGAACTTATGTCTCCTTGCTCTGCGTCTTAAGCTGTTTGTCAGTAATAATAAATTCATACGTATATTTCCTTAATTTTTGTAATGAAAACAATATACATTACATACTAAAAAGTGTCAATTCACTTTTTTCCAAACACTCTTACTTATTTCAAATACGCCATCGTGATATGGACCTTCTCCTGTGAAAAAGGTTTCAAATCCGCACTTTTCCAATACGCGGCCTGATGCTTTGTTTTCAAGAAGACGGATACCATAAATTTCTGAAATGCCAACTTTTTCTGCCATCACAGGAAGGAAGGCACTTACCGCCTCGGTAGCATAGCCATTTTTAGTATACTGCTTTGCTACATGGTAACCGATCTCCCACTTTCCATCACCAATCGGAACAAGCTGAACATAACCTATGTTCTTGTCATCTTCTTTGGTGATGAGCGCGTAGATAAGTGGTCCTTCAGTAGAGCCATACTGAGACATTATAAACTCTATGGTTTCCTGCGCATCTTCCAGTGTTTCAAAAACTTCATCCGGAACGAATCTTCTGATATCCTCATCCAGAGAGTTCTTGTGGACATCCATCGCCATGTCCATTGTCATCTCTGTTATTTTTAATCTGTCTGTTTCTAATAAAATATTACTCATAAATCCTCCAATTTATTCAAATTATTTTTATTCAAATCAATTTTAATAAAATCATTTTGAATAAAACTCTCCTGAATAAAACATAGCATTTTTAGATTTTTTCAACTTATGTGTAACTTCTTATCTTTTGAGTTAAACAGTTCTATCTCTGGAAGTTTTTCCCAAAATTATTCCAGAAGAACCTGTACTCTTCATTTCTTGCAAAAACAAAGGCGTAATGGGAGTTTCTTTTTTCTTGCTTTAGAAATTTCAAATATTCCTGCTGATAAGGCACAGAAAATGTATGATTCTCATAAATGACTATCAGTGGGAGATCCGAAAAATCCTCAGCACCGGAATCCACCGGCTCATCATTATTTTTACTGATGAGCCGCAGTGGAATCCTGACAAGTTCTGACATGAAGTATTCTGAATAATCAGGAACATCTTCAGGTTCTTCTACCATATCTGCACGGATAAAATCTTCCAGTGTTTTGTAAGGAGCCTTGTTATTCTCATCAAATTCTCCGTAACCTTCCACTGCAGATACATCAGTAGCAGCGATCTCGAAGATCATATCAAAAAAGTTCTCATAGCACTTCTCAAATTCTTCAGGTGAAAGCTCACCAGCTTTTCTGCCCTTGGGACTCATCTCTATTTTTTCTTTAGTAAGGTTTCTTATAAAAATGTCTCTATTCATGTTATTGTCCTCATCTATTTGCTTTGTGTAATGTTTGTAGTTTCCTGAATTGATGTAGCAAGCTTCATCAATTCGAACCATTAGTCACTCGCTTTGCTCGCGACATGAGGTTTTGTATCAGCGCTTTTACAATTATGATAATATCAGCAGTAGCGCCGTATTCAAATAGAGAGAATCGTTATAACTGAATTATACCTATTTAGTGTTACTCACTTTATCGTAAAAAAAAAGGAGCCTGTATTACAGACTCCGCTTTTCACATTATTTAATACTCAGTTATTATTTTCTTCTTGTTTTTTCAGCGCAAGGTATGAATAATCTGGGGCTATTTGAGCCGCCTGTCCGGTGAAAATGAGCCACCATTCCGTTTTGGTGTGAGCCGCTCTACCGGTGTCATTGAGCCACTATCTTGATCTAACTAAAATGAATATATGCGCGTTATTGCGTAAATTCATTTTAAGGAGGGTCAAGTTTATGACCAAATATCGAGAAATCCTAAGACTTAAAAGTCTGGGATTCAGCGAACGGAACATTGCTCTATCAGTTCCATGTTCGCGAAACACTGTGTCCAAGGTTGTAAAAAGCGCAGAAGAAAAAGGAATCTCCTGGCCACTACCTGAAGGCACAACTGATGCAGATCTGGAGAAGCAGCTTT
>NZ_FOER01000027.1:0-59658 GCF_900110805.1 Butyrivibrio sp. TB
AGACAGCGCAGGCTATGCCTAAATCAGATGCTATGGACAGGCTAATAAAAGAGCTACTTGGCGACAGACTTCTGGAACTTAGTAGATATGTGATGCTGGATACGCTAAACAGATCCATGACAATAGACAAAACAGCACTTATAGATGCTGGATATACGCTAATAACTCATTAATGGGCGGGTCAATTCACAGTGTAAAAATCGGGATTTAGAAATAAATCTGACCCACCTCTAAAATCGCTAGTTTTGATTTTAAGGTGGGTCAGATTTAAGTATAAAAGTGGGTCAATTTTACTTGACAATCAACAATATGACCAATGCAGCTGGTTTTGAAGAAAACTACAAAACTTTTAATTGGAACACTCAGAATATTCTAAGCGGCATAGATCCGGACATGAAGGATGAGGATATAGCATTATATTTGCATGATGTAATAGATGAGATGACTACGTACAAACATATAGGTTATGGGGCGTACAAGCCCTGTGGACCGCTTGTATATGGACAGGCTGTGTGTGAAGGCTATGCAACAGCATATATGTATCTGCTCGAAAAAGCAGGTGTACAAACATATAAGGTATACAGTAATAGTATGAATCATGCATGGAACTATGTAGAACTTGATGGGAGTATATATGCGATAGACGCTACCTGGGATGATACAAGGTATTCCGGTTCAACATTAAACGGAGCATACGGACATAAGTATTTCCTAAAAACCGATAGTGAAATGGAAGCGCTTGGACATTATGATCTCAAAGTATCAGGAGATGTAAAGGTTTCAGCGACATCTGATAAGTACTCTGATAGTTTTATACATACAGTTGAAGGTGCATCAAAATTCTATGAAGGTTATTGGTTTTATGCTGATGGTGCTGATATTAAATATGCGAATTTGTCTGACTCCGAAGGAACTACAGTTTTGACGGCTAACGGAACGGTTAAACTTGTAGATGTAAAAGATGGAATTATAACATATATGGTTGGAAGCGCTACTTATACTTACAATTTGACCCAAGATTCATCTAAAGGAGCAAATCAAGATCAGACCGGCAGCGACAATCAAGATAATAACAATTCAGGAACTGTAGCAGGTAGTACTGAAGATGGTGCATCTAATCAAGAAATAGATCTTTCAACCTGTACCGTTGCTAAATTTTATCTTGTAAAAGAAGGTGGAAGCAGAAAAAATTATTCTTCTGGCAACTATATTAGTCTTGGAAAAGGCTACATAATAGAAGAAGTAAAAATACAAGATGATGAAGAAGCTATAATAGCTAATCTTGCTCAGATACCATCATATGAAAACTATGTTTCTGAGGGAAAGAGAGTACAGTGGTATTCCATCAAGAAAGAAAATGATGGATGGCACGTCGATGGGGAGATAGTAAAAAAAGAAGAAAACCAAGAACCACAAGCCCCATCAGAACCACAAGCCCCATCAGAACCACCGGCCCCATCAGAAACAACGGATTCATCAGAATCATCAGAAGAATCCGGATCCGGTAATATAGACAAAACGGAAGAAGGAACTACAGAAAACCAACCCATAAATAGCGATAATCAAGATACAGGTGACAACCAGGGTAGTGTAGAAGAAACTCATGTGGATGATACATCAAAACAAGAGATAGATCTATCAACTTGTACTGTTGCAAAGTTCTATCTTGTAAAAGAAGGCGGAAGTAGAAAGAATTATTCACCAAGTAATTATATAAATCTTGGAAAAGGCTACATAATAGAGGAAGTAAAAATACAAGACGATGAAGAAGCTATATTAGCTAATCTTGCACAAATACCATCATATGAAAGCTATGTTTCGGAAGGAAAGAGAGTGCAGTGGTATTCTATCAAGAAAGAAAACGATGGATGGCATGTTGATGGAGCAATAGTTGACGAGTAAGTATACTTAAAACCATATATAATGCTAGTACACAAATGTGACATCATCATGTTAATGGCTTATTACAAACAGAGTAAACTGTGGAAATAATACAGTTTACTCTGTTTGACTATATAAATATAACATGCTAGAATTACCACGTTTTGAAAAAATCATCTGGGGAGCAAAGAAAAAATGTCTGCAATTTATGGAGCGATTGACTTTAACGGGAGATATATAACAGATAAGGAAATAGAATGTTTAAAAAAGCCCTTTGAAAGGTGCAAAATAGATAGATATTCAGATAACCATGAAGGAAATGTTTATATGGGATGCGGATTACAATACGTAACCAGGGAATCTCATATGGAGAAACTTCCGTATTGTGATAACGAAATTTTTTTTGATGCAGATCTGATCCTTGATAATAGAGAGGACATTGCATTAAGACTGGGAATTGATACGGATAAGATAAAAGATATACCGGATGCAGAGCTTACTTTTAGATACATCAAATCAAAGGGTGTTGATGGGCTAAATGACCTTTTGGGAGCATATGCATTTATTTATTATGATAGAAACAGTAACAAGCTTATTATGCCTATTGATGCAGTTGGTAACAGGTGCATTTATTATAGAGTGATTGGAAATACTTTTTATTATTCTTCACTAATGGAATCTCTTGAGAATCTTGAAAGAACTACTAAAAACGGCAGATGGATATCTGATTTTCTTGCCATGGATTCTCTGGTAATGATTAATGAGCTTTTTGAAACTCCCAAAAAGGAAATCTTTAGAGTGGGTCCGGCTCATTATGTTTCTTTTGATGGAAAGAATGCAAAGCAGGTCAGATATTGGGACTGTTTAAGGGACAACTCCCAAAATCTCGTAATAAAAACAGATGACGAATATAAAGAGGAATTCAGAAAGATATTTTTTGATGCGGTACGGTGTGTACTTCGCTCAGACAATAAAACATCAATATTGTTAAGCGGAGGTTATGATTCAACCGCTGTTGCGGCGGTTGCCTCAAAAGAACTTGCAAATAGAGGAGAGGAGCTTTTTTCATACACTTCTGTACCTTTAAAAGGTCTAAATACCCAGAGCCTTAATAATGCAGCAGTTGATGAAACTGAGGCTGTACTTAAGACTCAGAAAATATACACCAATATTAATTGTAAATTTATGGATCTTGAAGACAAAAATCCATGGAAAGATAGAAAACTCGTATTTGATGATATTGAATTTCCATATAAATCTATCCCCAATACCATGTGGATAAGAGAGGCATTTGTCAACTCAAGAGATATAGGTGCTAAGGTAATGCTAATGGGAGAATTTGGTAATACTACCATTTCATATGGCAACTATAGACTGTACGTGTATGAGCTTTTAAAAAAAGGCCATTTTATCAAAATTCTTACACAAACCAGGGCTTTTTGTCATAAAAACGGATATAGTACCAAATATTTTTTGAAATGCTTTATAAAGGATTTGATAAATAAACATACAATTGATATGGATAAATTAAGTAAATCAATATATTTATCTAATACAGCCATAAAGAAGTACAGTGTGTATGAGAGACTATCGAGCTTGTATGAAAAATTTGATAAGGCTGAGAGATCTTATAAGCTTGAAAGAAGTGTAACAAATGAATTGCTAGCACTTAGACAAATAGGTGAGATAAATACGAAGCTCTCGCTTGAGACTGGGGTAATTGTTAGAGACCCTGCCAAGGATAAAAGAGTATTAGAGTTTTGCCTTAAAGCACCTATTGAATTATTCCAACATGGTTTTGAGTGGAGAAGGCTTTGCAGCATATACTTAAAAGATATAATGCCTGAACATGTTTTGAATTGCAGTTTTAAGGGTATACAAAGTGCAGATTTTAAAAGCCGTATTGCTGTTAACTGGGATGGCTTTATAAATGATTGTAAAGAACTTGTGAAAAAGGCTCATAATAATAATGAATTAATAGAAATAGTAGACCTTTCAAAGATAGAAAAAGATCTGGACAATTGGGATGATTCAAATAAATTAGGAACATTTGATGTTAATCGAATGATATATACAATGCTTATCATTGAGTATTATTTGAAGAAATGACTGTTTTGAATTGTTACAAATGTGTAGGAATCCTTGATAATAAGAGAAAAAGAGATAAAATAAATTATGTAATAAAAATTTATAAATAAAGGAGAACTACGGTATGAAGAAGTGGAACGTACCAGCAATGGAAGAACTTTCTATCAACGAAACAGCTAACGGACTTGCTCCAAGCGAAGATTTTGATGGAGATTGGGTACAGATCGACGGAAAATGGTATCGTCCAGGAAATGGCAATTCTAGTAACTAATTTTAGTTAATAATAATGCCATGAGCCGTGTATTTATTACACGGCTCTTTTTTTGTTATTATATATCATTTAGGAATTTGAAAATACTGGATTTGCCGTATGTATAAACTTGGGGTACAATATGGCAGTAAGTCTTTAACAAGGGGGATTTTGAAATGTATAAATATCGAGAATTCGGATTTAATATAGAGTCATACAGAGAAATATTGGAAGCGCCTGTATCAGATTTTGAAGGTGAACCGGATGTTGTTATTTATGAGGAGCGGTTTTCTAAAGATTATGATAAGCTTTTCGAGAATATGAATGATGACATAAACCAGATGTCAACAATTGATAAAGATGAAATTGTAATTGCTCATAAGAACTATGGTTTGTTTGTATTTCGTGAAGGTAAGAAAATAGGATGCCAGCTCCTTGGCTCATGTACAGCGGAGAGATTCACTATTTTCATAAACTGTTTTGCCTTAGCTCATCTTATGATTCAAAGAAAAGAAGTGGCAATACATGGAACGGGTCTGGAATATAAAGGCAAAGGGATCATAATCTCAGGATTCAGTGGTGCAGGTAAATCGTCGATAGCTCAAGAACTTATAGAAAGAGGTTGCGGATTTCTTTCTGATGATCTTATCAGAATAAGGCAGATAGATGATGTAAACTATATGTGTCCTGCCAATCCGGAGAGAAAACTGTGTTTTGATACAGCAGAAAAATATAATTATGACATAACCACGTTAAGAAGAGTTATTGATGAAGATAGAGAGAAATATTATCTCAAGGAAAATGATAATTATATAGATAAGCTTATGAAGGCTCAAGTGTTTATCATTCTTGATGTAGATGATATCAAAGAGGTTAAATACGAAGAGATAACCGGAGGAGAGAAAATTAAGCAGATCATGGAATGCCTCTTTAGGCTAAGTGCGTATAAAGAATTCGGACAAGAACCGGCTCTGTTTATGAGAATGATGAGTCTGGCCAATCAGATCAGCTTATATAAGATAACAAGGCCAAGAGAAGGAGATACTATAGCTCAAAGGGCGGATTTTATCCTTGATATTGTGGATAATATTTGATACTATGGATTTTGCTTTGGGGATTATGTAGATATAAGTTGTATGATGGAAGCTGAAATGAATTATTGGAATAAAGAAACTATAAAGGATTTCCTTGGATTGCTCAAGGCTTCTCTTTTAATTAAAGATAGATATGAAGAAGCCGTTAGTGTTATAAATGGTATTAATTTTTCAAATATAAATTGGGATGAAGTATATAGTGCCGCTAATATAAACGGAACAATCCCGTTGCTCTACCCGGTAATAGAATATATCAGAGATAATTCTGATGTTATTGCTGATGATTTAGCTGATAAGTGGAAGACAGGTACAAAAGTTAATATGATCATCGAGTTGCCTAAATATACAGCAATTCGAAGAATAATTGAAAAGGCTTCTCAGGCTGATATTAAGATTGTCTTTTTTAAAGGGCTGATTCTTTCTGATCTTTATCCCAGTTATCTTTATAGAAGTAGTTGCGATTCAGATATATTTGTTGATAAAAAAGACATAAGAGCATTTGAAAACATTCTTGAAGAACTTGGATATGTAAAAAAGCAAAGTTCTTCCAAAGAAGAGGTTCAGGTTTACAAGCACCCTTCAATGCGGCATGTTGTTGAGGCACATACTTGCCTATGGGAAGACTATAAAGGACCTAGAATGGATATTCTGGATAGACTATCTTTAACAGATAAGTCTACAATGGTTGATCTTACTGCATGCGGAATAGAAGTAACAACGCTTGGATATGAGGAGCATCTTATATATCAGATGTTTCATATCATTAAGCATTTTAGTCTTAATGGTATCGGTATCAAATACTTGATAGATATTACATTATATGTGAACAAGTATCTTGAGTTCATAGATATAAACAGATTCTGGCATAAAATAGATTCTCTTGGATATGCTAAGTTTGCGGAATATTTCTTTTATGTATGTCATGAATATCTTGGAATGACAGATGAAATATATGTTCAAAGGAATCCGGAAATTGGAGAAAATGTACTTGGCTTTATTATAGATTTGATAAATCTGGGGAATGTTAATGAAAGAGAAGCCGGATGGCAGATCCTTGGAGCTATGGAAGCCTATTTTACCGGTGAAGAGAAGGTATCAGGTACCAGATTCAGACGTAAGATACAGATGATATTCCCATCTGTAAAGGCGATGCCTAAGGTCTATGGGTATGTAAAGAAGTATCCTATTTTGCTACCGGTAGCCTGGATACACAGATATATTAAGTTTATTAATAAAAAGATATCTCAAAAAGATAATGTTTACGGAATGACTGAAAAAATCAATGTTGCCGAGAAGCGTTTATATTTGATAAAACATCTGGGTTTGGCTGAAGCCATAAATGATGAGTGTCGCGATGATGACTAAAAAAGAGCAATCGCTATAGATGATCCAATCATCTATAGCGGTTGCTTTTTTACCGTGAGCCTAACGGAATACGTCATTTTATTGAATAGTAAACTGGTAGAAGAATACAACTTATTTTATAAGTAATTGGATTCATTGATCTCATGAATCTGGCGTTTTTTCCCTGATAGGCGTTTAAATACTTGTTAGATTTCCACTTTGGGAAAGTATCCTGTAGTTTTTTCCAATTTAAAGAAAATGCTTTCTTACGGCTAGCAGAATCTTTTATCCGTGCCATACGGCCAAAGGAACTGCAAAGGAGTATTCTGGTATATAAAAACTCCAAAGCTTCTCCATAGTCTTTAATAAAGCCTTTCTCTTTATAAAATGCATATATGTCATCAAGAATATCGAATATCTGCATTGTCTTTAAAGTCTGAAAGTTATTGATGGAAGTTCCTCTTTGAACATAGTGGACGAAGGGGTCTTCAACATATTCAATCCTTGTAAGAAAAGGAACGATCTTACAATAAAAGTTTACATCCTCATATATCAGCCCCTTAGGGAATCTGACACCGGTTTCCAAAAGCCATGAGGCTTTGTATATCTTGTTCCAAACAACGGATCTGCCGTTCATAATAAGTTCTTCTTTATCATGAATATGCCTGCCTATCTCGGTGTCTTCGAAATCGTCGAAAGTGTGGTGAAGATTACATTCTACAATGTCTGCAGACGTTTCTATAGCACGCTTATACATTGTTTCGTACATCTCCAGATCTATGTAATCATCCGAATCAATAAATCCGACGTATTCTCCGTGAATATATGGAAAAGCGTAGTTTCGGGCATCAGAAAGTCCGCCGTTTTGCTTGTTTAATACAACGATCCTGGAATCTTTTTGGGCATATCTTTCAAGGATATCAAGCGAACTATCTGTAGAGCCGTCATTAACTGCAAGTATCTCGATATCATTAAGCGATTGGCCGGTTAATGAATCGAGACACTTCTCAAGATAGTTTTCAACGTTGTAGATAGGAACTATTATGCTGACCTTAATATTGGTATTGTTCATAATAGGATTTATCCTGCCTGGTTTTTTATGTTAAAGAAATAAAATTAGCCTCTTCAAGCTGCGCAAGGAACTTCTCTGTTCCTGAAAGGCATGTTTCTTCATCTACATCGTAGATAGTAAGGAGAGTCTTTACAAGATCTCCAACAGTTGTTTCACTCTGGATATTGTCCCAGATATCTACAGCTGTTCCTCTGAGAAGGAAATATTTACCGCTATCAAAATCAATCATGACCTTATCACCGGCCATATCAGTTACATCAATTTTTTTGATCAGTTTGATTTTTGTTTCTTTGTTCATCACAAACCCCATTTTCTAAAACTATTTTCACATAGCAGTTGTATTTTCTGCCGAATCAATATTATATTATAGTGAAAGAAATATCAAGTTAAAATTCTATAATGTTAGATCGTGGGGTTAATATGAATAGTAACAAAGCATTACTGACTAAGCAGTTTATCCGGTTGCAAAGATATGCACTTGATAACAAAAAGCCGGATATTTCTTATGTCGGTTGTGACTGGGAGACGCTTATTTCTTTGGGCGGGTTAAATAAATGCGGGGCTCTTCTTAACAATGCTGTAAATAAAGATCCGGACTATTTTGACATAGATAAAGAGGTACTTAAAAAATGGAATGAAAAAGCCAAGAAGGAATTTCTGGATTCCTATAACAGATTCTCAGAGTTTAAGAGAGTTTATAGCTGCTTTCAAGAAGAAGGAATAAGAGCTGTTGTTTTAAAAGGGTATGTTCTTGCTGTGTTGTATCCTGATATTTTTTCAAGATATAGTAGTGATCTTGACATTAAACTTGATCCTAAAGACAAAGACAGGGTGCATGAATTATTAACACAAAAGCTCGGCTTTTCTTATAACAAGGCAGATAGCAAGAACAATGTCAAACTTTATATGCATGGTAATCTTTTGATAGAAGCACATTACACCTTGTGGGAAGATTATCATGGTGATAATATCGATGTGCTTATAAAAGAAAAACTCGATGATGAAGGTACGCTTGTTAAAGTTCCTATCACGGATGATGTTGCAGTGTGGACTTTGGGACATACAGAGCACCTTATTTTGCAGATGTTTCATATTATCAAACATTTTATCGTAGAAGGTATTGAGAGCAGATACTTGATTGATATTGCTTTGTTTGTTAATAAATATAAGGATGAGATTGACTTTAAGAGGTTTTTCAGAGTATTCAAAGAAATGAATTTTGATAATTTCTGTGCTGTTTATTTTACGAAATGCATTGAATACTTTGGAATGGATGAAAATGTTCTGGCTAAAGAAGACAGAGTTTATCCGGAGGATGAAGCGGCTTTCCTGCAGGACATTGTTTTTGCCGGCAAAAGAGATCTTGAAGATAATTCAAGTTACAGCCTCCTGGGAATACTGTCTCCGTATGTTAATGGCAAAAAAGATGCAGGAGATAAAAAAGGCGGCAGAATACTTCATACTCTATTTCCATCAGTCTCAGATATTGATGATAAGTATGCTTATTGCAAGAAATATCACTTTCTGTTGCCCATAGCATGGATACACAGGGCATTTCGGGCCATATATTTTAAACTTACAAAGGGAAACAAAGTATACGGAGTAAAGGATAAAATTACCGGATCTGAATACAGGATCAGGATGATGAAGAATTCAAAGATTCTTTAATATAATCAAGGAAGTTATAAAGGTGAATCAGGTTTCAGTAATTGTGCCTGCCTATAACAGTGGCAGGACTATAGAAAGATGTATAAAGTCTTTAATTGGCCAGACTTACGATGCTAAGGAAATAATCATCGTAGATGATGGGTCTACAGATAATACTCCTAATATCTGTCAAAAATATGAGCAAAAGGGAGAACTTAAGTACTATAAAGCTGCGCATGGAGGCGTTTCTAAGGTCAGAAATCTAGGCCTTTCAAAGGCTAACGGACAATATGTGATGTTTGTAGATGCAGATGACTATGTCAGAGATACCTTTTTGGAAAAAATGGTAGAAGCTTTGGAGATAGGAGACTGCGATATGTGCATCTGTAAATATCTTCGCGTCGTCTACAATGATCATTATCCGATAAAGAACCTTCAAAAAAGCGGCATCATAGATAGGAACAAGTATCTTATAGACACTCTAAATGATCCCGGACATCACTATTTTGGCGTTATCTGGAATAAAATATTTAAGACAGATATCATCCGAAAGAACAATATAAGATTTAGGAGCGATATCACGCTGGGAGAAGATTTTGTATTTTCGCTGGAATACCTGCTACATGCAAAGAAGATCAATGTAATAGATGATAAACTTATATATTACTGCTATCAGGACAGCAACACACTTTCCAGGATTAAGGAAAAAAAGATCACTGACTGCGAAAATGAAATGACTAATCGTAATCATATCTACGAGACGTATGTTAATGTGATGAATAAAGCAGGTCTTTACAGTAAGTATGAAAAGCTTATTAACAGGTACTGGATTGTCTTTTATCTGAGACAGAAATATGATCTTATTTCCAATTATAAATGGAGCATAGAGGAAAAGAAGCTCTGGATGCAGGAAATTCTTGATAATGGCAACTTAAAGGCAGCTCTTAGAATATATAAAAAGCCCGAGATCACTGCGCAGTACATGTACTACATAGTGACTCAGACTACTAAAAATATGCTTAAAGCGGTTATAAAAAAAGTTAAGAGTTAAATTCTGTTTAGAGCTGTATAAGAAGCAGGTCAAAGTTACATACAACGCATTTGTATTATGAAAACAGCAGTTTATTATAATGCTTACATATTCATATACAGATAATCTGATCAGTTATGAGTGAATCAGTCCTTAAGAATGGGTAGTGTTATGGCAAAAGTTGTGCCATGGTCACTACCTGTTTTTGATCTACAGGTTATAGTTCCTGAGTGGATCTCAACAATCTTCTTACAGATAGACAGACCAAGTCCGGCGCCTGATTTGCCGGAAGGAGTCCTGGGTATATCTCCTGTAAAGGATCTTTCAAAAATCTTATCAATATTATCAGGTGAGATACCCGATCCGTTATCTGATACAGATATAATAACATGTGTTTCGGATTCATCGGTACTTGCACTTAGCGTGATACTGCCATCTTCCCCCAGATATCTGAGAGCATTATCAAAAAGATTATTCAATACTCTGTCAAAATAATTAGGATCGATCTCGATAGTGTACTCAAAGCTCATAGGCACATCAAGTACAAGATCAACATCTTTGAATTTGGAATCCGCCTCATTAGTAAAAAAGAAATCTTCAAGATAATTGCCACATGGAAGCGGAACAGGCCTTACTATCGTACTGTTAGAAGATAACTTAGACAAAAGAAATATCTCGTCTATCATGTATTCAAGTGAAGCGGCTTTTTTATCGATCAGTCTGTAGAGATCTTTTCGGTTATCTGTACTGATTCCGGGAGTTTCTTCTAAATACTCAATAGCACTTCTGATAGCAGCTATGGGTGAACGAAGATCATGCGAGATATTAGAAAAATACTCACTTTGCTTTTGATTTATACTTCCTAGTTTAAGATTTGATTTATATAGACCTTTCGAAAGATCTTCTACTCCAAGAGATGGTTCATCGTATCTTTTTTTGGAATGCTCTTTCATCTTACCTTATTTGATCCGCATAAAGTTAAGGATCAACCTTTCTTCTCATATAAGTTTGGCGGCATTTAAAAAAGCCGGATTTTCATTTGGTTTTAGAATATATTTTAAGCCACATACAAAAAGCGGTCTTGATGATACCTTGAATCTATAAATGATAGTTTGGTTTTAACAGTATAAAGGTCAGTTCATCTTGGAATTATAAATTTATATCCCTTGCCATAAGCCGTTTCTATGCAGTTCATAAGCCCACCATAGCTTTCCAGCTTTTTTCTGAGGCGGCTTGCAACTACCATTATGGTTCTTCTATCACTTTCCTGATATATACCCCAGATTTTTTTGCCTATAGTTTCAAAAGGAATGACTACTCCGGGATTTTGGACGAGCAACAAAAGAAGCTCATATTCTCTATTTGCAAGTATGATCTCGGTGTCGTCATTGTACAGAACTTTGCGGTCTAAAAGCTTGATTTGAAGAGGGGGATATGTTATCGTATTAGCTGCTTTTGTAATGTTTTTCTTTTTGATTTGAAGCCTTATTCTAGCTGACAGTTCTTTTAAGCTGTAAGGCTTTATCATATAATCATCTGCACCGGACATGAGCCCTTCAACACGATTGTCTTCAGAGGCTAGTCCGGACAAAAGTATAATTGGGGAGTCGGTATATCTTTTGATAACATTGATGGCGCTAAGGCCATCTGTTCCGGGCATCATAATATCAAGAACGATGCAGTCCGGATGAATCTGCTTAAGGGCAGATATAGCATCGTCGGCCGTCTGATAGGTATATACTTTATATCCTTCATCTGAAAGATGGTTTTTGTTTATCTCTAAAATATCCCTGTCGTCGTCAATTATCATTAAAACCATAGTGTACCTCACTGTGAAAATAGGTTTTTGTTAATTATATTATATCTGTTGGAGGAAATGAATGGAATTATCTGGGGAAAAATTGAATAAAGCAGCTGATTATGCTGAAGCTAATTTTAAGCTGATGTGGAAGCTCTTTTCCGAAGAAGACAGAGGCCGTATCCTTACCGGTATGGATGAAGTATCAGAATATATCAGAACGATTGTAAGAGATTCGTACATAGTAGATTCAAGCCCTATTTATTGGCTGGAATTCCCGCTTATTGGAAATCCTTGTACAGACTTTTCTGTTGGATACTATGCTGATGAGCTTCCTGAGCAGATACACATAGTTGGCGAAAGCCTTAGAGATAAAAAGGGATACTTTGAGCATTTCTACAAGTTACTGAAAGAAAATGATAAGCACAACGAAGTATGTCTTGAGTTTGATGTATCTGCAGGTGAGATAAAACGGCCATCGTATGGGAGCATCCCATATATGGTAGATGATTTTACCATCTCTGAGAATAAAAAGAGAATAATTGATAATATGACTCTCATTAATCAAACTGACAGAATTGATGAAGCAATATCTATCTATGATAAGAGCCCTGAATATTGGAAGCCATACTATCAAGGCGTATCTGACGTAAGAGAGAATCTCCCTATGAGGATCACGTGGTTGCTTGATGATGATTGCAAACAGGTCTATAAGGAGGATCCGGGACAGCTCAAAAAAGACCTTGAATCTGTAGGAGCAGTTATGACGGATGCTACTATAGATCAGATGCTTGAAGTTCTTAAGCTTGAAGGAACTGTAGAACTGCAGATGGATCTATCAAAAGACGGTCATGTTCTCTCACATATCGGGCTGTGTGTTTCATCTGATTATTATTATCAAAGCACAGATCCCATGAAGATTTATGAGGATTATATAAAGCTTGGTATTAAATGGGGGATTGCAGATGAAAGGTATAAGTGCATTTCTCCTGAAAATAAAGTCATCATGTTACCATACTATGATGAAGAAAGGGGTATGATACATAAAAGAATATCAATGGGGCTTTATATATTAAAGTTTAAATGGTCACATAAAGGTATCATACCACTCAAAGCATATTATTTTATGAAAAGTAATAAGATGATGTGATGGTCAAAATAATCTTGGGACACCATCATCATATGATAAGAAAGATAGTAGATTAATTACCATTTAGAAGTGAGGTAAATTTACAAATGGGGAAAATCAAACAGTATTACAAAAAGTATAAGAAACAAAAAGAGAGGGGAAGAAATTACTTTAAATGGCTCTTCGGATATACAAAACCATATATTTTTAAAATAGTTGCTCTTATGTTGATAAGCATAGCTTGGACATATATTGGAATTGAATACTCTATTATGTCTAAGAAAATCATAGACATGGCGGGTGATGGTTATATTACTAAATTCTCGATTGCTGTATTTGTTTTGCTTATCGTATTAATTCTTGTTGGAGATGCAGTGCAAAATCTGCTTTCGGCTATGCTTAATGAAAAATATTCATTTGGTATACGTAAGCAGGTATATGATAAGATTATACGTTCCACATGGCTTGGAACACAGAAGTTCCATACCGGTGATATGATGACCAGGATGACATCTGATGCTGGCAATATAGCCAATGGAATGGTCAATGTTATTCCTAATATCATAGTTTTTTTGATAGAACTACTAATGGTATTTTTTACTTTATACAATAATTCCAGATTGTTGGCTGTTTCAGCGTTGTTTCTTACGCCTATTGGACTTCTTTTTGCATATGCCCTTGGAAGAAGACTAAAGAAATATCAGATCAAAGTTCAGGAATCAGAAACTGCATACAGATCATTTATTCAGGAAAGTCTTGCTAACATACTTATTGTTAAGGCTTTCTCAAGTGAAGACAGATTCTCTGATGATCTTACTACTCTTCGTAACAACAGATTTCACTGGGTCTGGAAAAAGAGTAAACTTTCTGCTGCTTCTAATCTGGTAATGGGTGGTACATTTCAGCTAGGATATATGTTTGCATTCATTTATGCAGCAGGACAGATATCCCGTCATGAGATTACATTCGGAACTATGACTTTGTTTTTGACTTTATTTGGTCGAATACAGTCACCTATTGCTTCACTTATGAGAGAGCTTCCAGGAGTAGTATCTATTTTTGCTTCCGCAGGAAGAATTATGGATATTCAGGATATTCCGCTTGAGGAGCGTATAGAGCAGAGTGGCTTAGAAGGAGCTATGGGCGTAGCTGTTCAAAATTTGTCTTTTGCATATGATAAAGATTATATATTCACTGATGTAAACTTTGATATAAAGCCTGGAGATTTTGTAGGTATTGTGGGCAAATCCGGTATAGGTAAGACTACTCTTATAAGGCTTCTTATGAACTTTATTTCCCCTTCTGAGGGCAGTATCAGATATTATGATGATGCAGGCCATACAATGGATCTAAGCGCTACAGTCAGAGAATTTGTGTCATATGTTCCACAAGGTAATACCCTGTTTTCTGGTACTATCAGGAAGAATATTCTGATAGGAAAAGAGGATGCAACTGACGAGGAAATATGGCAGGCTTTGGATATGGCAGTGTGCAGGGAATTTGTCGAGAAGCTTCCGAAAGGTCTTGATACAGTAATAGGTGAGAAGGGTGTTGGACTATCTGAAGGGCAGGCTCAAAGACTTGGACTTGCCAGAGCACTTATCAGGAATTCGAATTTTATTGTACTTGATGAAGCAACATCTGCTTTGGATGAGATTACAGAAAGTCAGCTTCTTAAGAAGCTATCTGAGATGACGCCAAGACCTACATGCATACTGATAACACATAGAAAGAGTGTTCTTGATTACTGCAACAGAGAATTCGTTTTGGAAGATGGAAATGTTAAGGTGAAAGACATTGGTTAAGCTTAGAATTGCTAATTTTGTTATACATTTTTATGGTAAACCCGAATATCTTCATGAGAGGTTCAATGACTTTCTTTATGATGGAAGTGATGAGCCGGATATGACTATACGCATCATTGATAGAAAACCATTTTTTGTAAGATATCTTTTTGATAAAGGGACTCCTATAGGAGAGTTTTCATTCTACCATGATGGGGACGTGATGCAGCAGTACTATCAGAGTAAAAAAAGGCTTGAAGTAAGGCTTGTCAAAGGAAAAGATAACTATAAACAAACTGATATATACTTATGTGACAGATATAAAGGTTATACAGCAAAAGTAGTAGGCCAAAAGCAGTATCTTGAAATGGTACAAGGCCTTATTTTCAATGCTCTTCAGCAGATCTTCTATAACAGGATCCTATTTGAAGATGCGATGTCTATTCATTCAGCCTCAGTAATCTACAAGGATAAAGCGGTTGTCTTTTCTGCCTCTTCAGGAACCGGTAAAAGTACTCAGGCAGGTCTATGGCAACGAGAACTTGGCTGCCGTGTGCTGGACGGAGATGTAACTGTATGTCGTGAAAAAGAAGGAAAGTTGTATGTATATGGCCTTCCCTGGTGTGGATCGTCCGGAAAATATATAAATAAAGAGGTTGAACTTGGTGCTTTGGTATTTCTAAAACAAGCCAAGGACAATACTGTCAGGATCCCGAATATTCGTGAAAAGATAAGCTATGTTTTTTCTTCTACATTTTCAGAGTCTCTTACAGATGAAATGGCTCATAGAGTAGCCGGTGTAACTCAGAAAATAGTAGAAAAAGCTCCGATATATGAATATGCTTGCAATATGGAGCCTGAAGCTGTGAGTACATTGAAAGATGTTATTTTTAAGGACTAATAGTACTTTTAATAAGTATGTAAATGATATATTTTAATACCTGAATTAGTGGTGTATGCTCTGTAAATTTGGACCATTAGCAGGTCGCTTCACTTGCGTCATGATATTAATGATGATCATTATATTTTCTGCATAGTCAGAATGTTTATGTAATGAAAGTGGACTTATATTGGCCGAATTCTTACAATCTTGCAACAAATCAAGAAATAACGCCGTTTATTCTTGAATTATCGATTATTTGTTGCTACTATAATTAACGTTCTTAGAATATTCGGAAAGGGGAGAGTGAGTATGAAGAAAGCGTATGTTAAACCAGAGCTTAATGCTTCAATGAACGGTACACTTGAAGGCGTATATGCTTGCTACGATTATGAGACAAGCAGCAACAAGGGCAACAACTGTAATTGGCAGCCTTATCCTTGCCAGCCTCAGCCAAGATGCGGTGGAAGAGCTACAGTTTACATTGGATGGTAATAAGCTGTAACCGATCATTGTTTGTACTAATGTGGTGGCAGGAAACTGTCACCATATATCATTTAAAAAGGAGTTTATATGAGATTAAATACTGAGTTTTCAGTATGCGAAGTATCTGGACAGTCTTTCATAGTACCTACCGGATCGAAGCTGATGGATGTAGATAAAATGATGGATTTGAACGATACGGCTCTATTTATCATTAATTCATTAAAAGACAAGGATATGTCATTTGATGAGCTTCTTGTAGCAATAATGGATGAATATGAGATTGATATGGAGACAGCTTCTAAAGATCTTGGAGACTTTATAGATAGTGCCAGAAAGGTCGGAGTAATCATATCATGATGGAACAATCTGGGAATCGTGATGAGATGATTCATACAGATGCATGGATGCCTATCTATCTAAAGGGACTTAAGGAAGGCAGGAAGGTCAAGCTTACCCCTTTTGGATTTAGTATGTATCCTCTGCTTGTAGGAGGCAGGGATAGCTTGATACTTCGAGGTATAGACAGAGAGCTTAGGCGAGGCGATATATGCCTGTACAGGAGAGATAACGGCATATATGTAACACATTCGGTTCATCATGTGGATAAAGAGGGGATTTATCTGATTGGAGAAAGCCAGAAGAATATAGAAGGACCGCTTACAATGGATCATATGCTTGCATATGCTGAAGGATTTGTGAGAAAAGGGAAACTTTATTCTTGTGATAAAAAATCATATAAAATAGCGCATGAGATTTGGATGATACTAAGACCTTTGCGTCCGATGCTGATTAAAATATATAGAAAAATCATGAAATATTGATGGAAACTAGTTTTGAAAAGAGTTTTTCCTCTTAACCAGAAACGTTGATGTATAGGGATAGAACAAAAAATATACATTTGATATATATGTAAATACAGTTAAATATGTATCGAAAATATGTAAACAGCGGAAACGCTGCAAAAATAATCAAAAATATGATTGTTTTTATGATAGTTAATCTGCTATTATCGAACGGAACTTGTATTAGAGGACTAATACAAGTTAGAGGGGTGAAAAAAAGGGAGAGATGATATGAGAAAGTTATTATTGGTAGCTTCTTCAGGTGGTCATATGGAGGAGCTTACAAGACTTAAGAGCATTACTGAAAGGTATGACTGCTGCTGGGTCACTGAAAAGAACAATTTTCAGAAATATGGGAAAGTTGAGGAGATTCAGTATTACGTTCCTCAGGTTAATCGTAGGGAGATTCTTTTCCCTTTAAAATTTTTCCTTTTATTTTTTGTAGCATTTTATGTGCTGATCAAAGAGAAACCGGAAGTTGTTATTTCAACAGGTGCTTTGATATCATATCCATTCTGTCGTCTTGCCAAGATGATGGGCAAGAAGGTTATTTTCATTGAATCTTTTGCCAGAGTCAATGAATTATCTCTTACAGGCAAGCTTCTGTACAAGCATGTTAATACCTTTATTGTACAGTGGTCAGAGATAGCACAGAAGTATGATAAAGCAATTGTTGGAGGCGGTATATTTTGATTTTTGTAACAGTTGGAACTCAAAAGTTCCAGATGAACAGGCTCATGAAGCAGATAGAAATGCTTGCAGCCATGATGCCGGAGGAAGAATTTGTTATACAATACGGGCATTGCACCTATGTCCCTAAGAATTGCAAGACATTTATGTTTATGGATCGTCCTCAGTTTGAGGAGTGCATTAACAAGTGCAGAGTGCTCATCTCTCATGGAGGAGTAGGAACAATTATGGCGGGTCTTAGAAAGAGAAAACCTGTTATAGTAGTACCAAGACTTCATAAGTATGGAGAACATGTTGATGATCACCAGATCGAAGCAGCACATGCACTCAAGCATAACAAATGTCTGCTTATCTGTATGAATATAGAATATTTGAAATTTATGGTTGATAATATTGACAACTATGAATTTAAGCCATATATAGAGCCTGAGAGGAAGGTTGAGGATATTGTTATTCATTGTATAGAAGACAATTCTTCATATTCTGAGAAGCATTCATTAACTGCCCTTGTAGGTCTTTTAGGCAAGAATGAAAAGATGATCAAGAAGTCGGCATCAACACACAACGGGATTTTTTGACTATTAGATATTTGGCTTTTGATAGGTGAAGAAGTTTGTCAGGAGTATGCAAATATTACTTTTGGCACCGACATTATAGTATGGAATATATTTATAGGCAGTATACTTATTGTATTTATTCAACACATTAAGCGTACTGTCTTTTTTATGTTTAAAAGTTTCTATCCTTCTTATTTATAGGCTTTTTCTGCTATTCGTGATAGAATGTATAGAATAGATTTAGGAGATTATTATGAGCAGTTATAAAATAATGATTGTAGAAGATGACGTAAATATAGGCGATATGCTTGAGGAAGTATTGAAACTTGAATCATATGAAGTTACAAGGGCCTACTCCGGAACAGAAGCTCTTATGCTTTTGGAAAAAGGAAGGCCGGATCTGATACTCCTTGACCTGATGTTACCCGGACTTTCAGGAGAGGAGCTTATTACAAAGTTCAATGGAATCCTTACTATAGTATTAAGTGCAAAATCTGATATAGATAGCAAAATAAGTCTTCTAAAAAAGGGTGCCTGTGATTATGTTACAAAACCTTTTGAACTATCTGAACTTCTTGCAAGGATTGAAGCCCATCTAAGACTCATGAAAGAAAATTCGTATCAGTCACAGCCACTGGATGAGGGAGTTATTAAGGCCGGCGAGATTATGCTGGATACTAATCTTATGTCTGTAACAATCGGAGATAGTGAAGTCAGCCTTACCAGAACAGAATCTGCCATACTTAATATACTTATGCTTAATCCTAACAGACCGATAGGACGCAGTACTATTCTGGATCGTATAAGTGAGTCTACGCCGGATTGTACGGAGCGCTCTTTAAAACAGCATATCTGTAATATTAGAAAAAAGCTCCAGCAGATTGATAATATTGATCATATTGAGGCAATTTATGGAATAGGATTTCAATTTCACGAATCTTGACCATATCTTGACGTTTTCTATACCACTTTCTTGACCGGAGGGTGGTATTTTTATTGTGATGACGCGAGCTCCATCAATTTGAACCATTAGTAACTCGTTTCACTCGCGACATGAGGTTAATTATGGAATACGTATTTAAAGCAAATGGAATAAGTAAACAATACGGAAAGTTTACAGCTCTTTCTGACGTAAATATGGAGATACCTAAAGGTGCAATATATGGTTTTGTAGGAAAGAACGGAGCAGGAAAGACAACACTTATCAGGATCATGTGCGGGCTTCAAAAAGCTAGCAGCGGATTTTACGAGCTTTTTGGCAAAACAGCAGACGATGCAGATATTTCAAAGGCAAGACGCAGGATGGGGGCAGTTGTAGAATCCCCTGCAATATATAAAGATATGTCTGCAAGAGACAATCTGATACAGCAGTGCCTGATGCTGGGGCTGCCGGATTTTAGCTGTGTTGACGAGATTTTAAGCCTGGTAGGACTTTCAGGTACCGGCAAGAAGAAAGCAAGACACTTTTCACTTGGAATGCGTCAGCGCCTTGGAATTGCAGTAGCTCTTTGCGGCGATCCTGACTTTATCGTACTTGATGAGCCGATTAATGGTCTTGATCCTCAGGGAATTATAGAGATAAGAGAATTGATTCTTAAGCTTAACAGAGAGCGGGGAATTACCTTCCTTATATCAAGCCACATCTTAGATGAGCTTTCCAAGATTGCAACTAATTACGGCTTTATTGATAAAGGGCATATAGTCCGCCAGATGAGCAGCAAGGAGCTCAAAAAAGAGTGTCGTAAGTCAGTACGTATGAAGGTAAGTGATGTAGGACTTCTTACAAAAGTCATGGAGGAAAAAGGTATAGAGTACAAGGTTATCGATAACAGCACAGCAGATGTATATTCATCGATCAACTTTTCTGAAATTGCCAAGGACTTCGACAAGGTTGGATGTTCTATATTTACCATGGAAGAGCATGACGAAAGCCTCGAGGCATTCTATCTATCATTACTTGGAGGCGGAGAAAATGTTCAGAAATCTGTATGCTGATACCAGAAAGATATTTTTTAGCCGAGGTTTTTATCTGGGAGTCATAGTAATCCTGTTATACCAGATATTTGCAAGTCTTATAATCTGGATGCTTACCGTTTTGTTTATAAAAGGTCAGGTTGCATCGGATGATATAGCTTTTTCTTTTACCAATATTGCAGTATTTGTAGTAACCGCAACAACGCTTCTGGTAATGCAGGGAGACTTTGAAGACGGATGCATCCGCAATAAGCTTATATCGGGTGTAAAAAGAAGAGATGCATTCCTTTCAGTAGTGATAAGTGGGATGCTTCTGGGGGCGCTGCTTTCATTTATAGCATTTGTATCTTCTATGGCTGTCTTGCCTATATTCTCAGAAGGCTTTATGAACTATAAGGTTTCTGAGATAGCAGATTACTGGCTTATAATCACCTTATCATGTATGGCGATAGGAGCTTTTTCTGCATCGCTTATTATGGTGCTTGGTGGAAGTAAGCTTTCTTATGTAGTTGGACTTGCGATTGCTTTTGGACTTGAGACGCTTGATACTCATGTACTTGATAAGCTGTATCCGGAAAAGGGGAATTGTACATTAACAGGTTCAAAACTTTTATTGTACAAATTTATCGACAGGTATATACCGTATTCTTATCTTTCAATAGGACCGCATTGGGATAGCGTCAGCTACCTTGCAGGATGTACCGGACTTATACTGATCTCGGTAATAATAGGACTAGTGGTCGTTGAAAGGAAAGAAATACACTGATAAAAATAAAAAACAGATGATATCAAAAAAATAAAAAATATAGAAAAAGAAAATGATACCAAAAAGAACCTGATATCAAAAGAAACTAATATCAAAAAGAAAAAGATAACAATATTATTGGTATACAAGTCGATAGTCATAAATACACATGATTATCCTTAGCAGGAGGTTTAAATGAAAAACATATATATATCCGGTATATATAGAATTCTAAAAAATCACATATTTATCCTTGGATGCATTCTGGCGTTCGTTATAACCCTCGTATTTACAGCCAATCTGATGGGCATGACAGGACGATTTGAAAGAATGGGATGTGCCGGCAGGATGATATTTATAAATATAGCTATGATGGCCTTTTTTACGATATTTGTACCTCTTTATACCAACGAGGAATATCGCGATGGCACTATCAGAAATAAACTCGTAGCAGGCTTTTCGCAAAAGCAGGTCTATCTTGGAATACTTTTTTCACATATAACAGCGCTTTTGGAGATGACAGTATGCTATTTCCTTGCCGGAGTAATAGGCGGCGCAAAGGTAAGCACGGAGCTTGCCATAACAACAGTTGTTTTATTCTTTGCCATGTGCGGATATATATCTGTTATGGAGTTTGTAGCAATGCGTGTGCAAAAGACAGTATTAGTGGCAATATGTGCTTTTGTAATTCTGAACCTTGCCTATAACATAGTTATGATCGGTAATTTCTTCCTTGCATTTATTCTAAAAGGAACTGCTTATACAATTGGCAGGATCATCTATAATGCTTCGGTATTCGGTCAATGGCTGATACAGGCAGGATTTGCTGATCCGCAGACAAATCCCGGGAATATAAATCAGCTTATAATTTCAGTTTTGATAGTTGTTATTTCAATACTTTTGGGCTGTATTGGACTTAACAAGAGAGATTTAAAATGATCTGCACTTTATTAGGAAACATATATAGAATCGATATAATTAGCTTATTTGATTAGTTCATAAACTTCATATTCAAGAATATATGTTTATGATATACAGTCTTGATTGCAGAAAAGAGGATTATAAAGTTGCGTAGATACAGATTTGTTTTCATGATAAGTACGATGGTAGTTGTAGTTTTCATCGCACTTCTTTCATTTTTTAAATATACAAATGCCTTTAACGATGTAAAAAAAATTGATGGAATAGAGGATGTGGCACAGACTTTTGATGAGTTTGAGATTCCGGAAGGTGTGAGAGTAGTTGGAATAGGAGAAGCTACTCATGGAAACCGCGAATTTCAGCTTGCTAAAAAGGCAGTACTTGAAAAAGTTGTAAATGAAGGCGAAGGCCGCTGCATCTGCTTTGAGATGGCTACTGGCGATGCAGCCATGATCAATGATGCAATACATGATAAAAGCTCCGATCTTGTACAAGTGATAGGAAAGCAGAGCTACCCACTTTATGATACTGATGAAATGGTGCAGCTTCTTAAGTGGATGAGAGATTATAATATGACAGTTCCCTATGAAGAGTCCTTAATGTTCTATGGTGTCGATATTCAGGGAGCCCAGACAGCTATCACATATATGCAGGAGCTTTGTGATGAGAATGATACTCTTTTTACCCTAGAGGAAAAAGAAAAACTCTTATCAATAAAAACAGAAACCAAGGATGATTACAAAGCTGACAGAGATTTTTTTGATAAGCTGTCCCAGCGCCTTTCTAAAGAAGAAGGACTTAAAGAAAGGCAGTTATCTATTGTAGCCAAGTGCGTAGTCCTTCACATTGATGCGCCGGATTATGATAAAGATCAAGAGGAATTTGGCAAAAACAGGGATATTCAGATGGCACAGCTTTTGAAAGACTATTCTGAACTTGAAGATGCTCGTGGTTATGCTCAGGTAGTTATAACTGCTCATAATGCGCATGTTATGAAGGGCGGATCCAGCGTGCTCCCTGCTGCAGATGATGACACTATGGGTGATAGGATAGACGCTCTGTTTGAAGGAAGCTATTTCTGCATCGGTACGGGATTTTATGAAGGAAATGTAAATATCCATACTGCCGGAACTTATGAAGAGAACTATGAGAGGAAGGATCACTTCTACGTCTCTGATGATCCATTTGCTTATCAGGCCAGGTTTTTTGAAAATGGCACATACTGCCTTGATTTCTCAAAGGTAACAGATGAAAATAGTAGTGTATACAAAAAGCTTCACAGCTACGTTTTTACAGGCCTTGTCGGTGAGGGCTATTCACCTTTAAATGATCTTTTTAACAGCCATAGAACATCTATGATACTTGCAGACCGCTATGATGCTTTGATATGCTACTATGAAGTTACACCCATAGATCCAATTGATTACTAAATGAATTATGAAGAAAGGTCAAAAAATCTCTTTTGACCTTTTTTATGTCATAAAGACCTTAAAAAGAGCCAAAGGAGCTTTTACTAAATGAAATACCTGCTTATAATCTGCCTGATAGTTATAATAATATTGATCATGAAGATAATCGCAATGAAGCTATCGATCAAAGAACTAAGAGAAGACTATGAGGAGAGAGCCGGTATTCATACCAATACAGTTCTGACAGTTTCAAGCAGGGATAAGGAGATTTTAGAACTTGCCAGGACTCTTAATAAGACACTTGTAAAGCTGAGAGATTCTTATAACAGGTATGAACACGGTGATCAGGAGATAAAATCAGCAATAACCAATATCTCACATGATCTAAGGACGCCTCTTACAGCCATAAGCGGATATCTTGAGCTTGCGCAAAGACAGGACTGCAGCCCTGAAATGGACAAATATCTTACAATAATAAAGGGCAGAACAGAGCATATGAAAAAGCTTACAGAAGAGCTTTTTGAATACTCGATAGTAACAGGTGGTGAGATTACAGAAGAAAAGCAGGATGTCAACATCGGCAAGCTGCTTGAAGACTGTATCATGAACTATTATCCGTCGCTGAAAGCAAGAGGAATTGCCCCTGTCATAGATATTACAGAGGAAAAGATTGTTCGAAATCTTTATCCAACTTATGTAGAAAGGATCATAAACAATCTTTTTAGTAATGCACTTAAATATAGTAGTGGTGATCTGGAGATATCATTATCGGATGATGGCAGACTTAGGTTTGCAAACTCTGCCCCAAATCTCTCCAGTGTAGATGTTAGCAAATTGTTCGACAGGTTTTTTACAGTAGAAAATGCCAGAAGCTCTTCAACAGGTCTTGGCCTTTCTATAGTCAAGATATTTGCTGAGCGTATGAACTGCGATGTCAAAGCTGACTATATAGAAGGAAAGATAGTTATAGTAGTTAATTTTTGAGTCTTATCTATAAACAACTAAAGCATCCCACCCTGGCAGTGTAATACCAGGGTGGGATGTTTAAGTTGGCTTAGGCACACCTGTAAATGATGAAAAAAGTCTCTACTAGTGCTATTCTATAATCTGGTTATATTAGTGAACGACTTTAGAAAATATTATATGCCAGTAATCCAGTGATGGCATATAGGACATTTGATGACTGACATAGTGCGTTTTCTTAAGCCTTTTACTATAGCAATAATATGACGTAAGGGTCAAAAGTCATTTCGATTCGAGCTTGCTCGAAATCGAATATGAATTTATGACCCGCAAAACATGAGCAAAGTAGCACGTAGTGCGGATTTGCGAATGTTTTAGGATTGTGAGAGTTTCGAAGAAACGGAACAATCCGTTAGTCATAAGGTGTCAAAAGGAACTTTTGACACCTACCTCATAATATCGACAGATACATTGATACAAAAAAGTATAAACAAAGAGGAAAGACATCAATGGGAATTTTCACGGACAAAAAAGTAACACTTGTTATGTCAGGCGGCGGAGCTAAAGGCGCATATCAGATCGGAATGTTAAGAGCTTTGGAAGAAGAGGGGCTTGAAAAGAAGAATCTGACCCTTGCAGGCACATCGATAGGTGCTATGAATTCTTTGATCTATGCGATCAAAGACAAGGAATCAATATATGATCTTTTAAAAGTATTTAAAGATGCACTTGCTGCAGAGATGGCGGATCCATATATTAAGACAAGGATGGAGCTTATAGATAAGGCCAGGCAGGACGTCCTTGATGGCAAGGTATCACTTGAAGAGTATCTTCATTCAAGAAGATATTATCAGATGGACAATCTGTATATGATAGAAGCAATGCGAAGGATCTGCCCTGATGAACTTCTTTTAAAAAACGACGTACCTGTTACAGTATGTGTTTATTCACTTACGAAGCAAAAGCCTGAATATTATAAGCTTAACGGACTTGATCCCGAGGATCAAAGACTTCTTACCATAGCAAGCGGAAGTATACCTTTTCTATCACCAGCTATTTACTATAAAGGAGACTACTATCTTGACGGCGGCTGTATTCCTGAGATCTGTAAAGATCCGGCACCTGAAGACAAGATCCCTGTAGGCTGCGTAAAAGATATACCATGCGACTTTTTTATCATAAGTTATTTAAAACCAGAGGACAGGGTGCAGATACCTGTGCTAGGCGGCGAGGCTAAAGTCATAGAGATAATTCCCTCTGTCCCTCTTGAGAAAGAAAAGGATACAGGAACACTTGACTTCTCAGATGAATCCCTTAAATGGAGGGAAGAACTGGGATATAAAGAAACGTGCGATATTTTATCAAAGATGAAATGATCCGTATATTTCAAAATATACTTTTAGTGTATATTTCAAAAAAGGGAATATACCAAAAGCCAAATTAACAAAAAGCAATATTAACAAAAAGCAGTATTAACAAAAAGCAAGGTAATACTATTGTCAGAAAGAAATCTTGAATACACAATTACACAAGAAGATACAGGGAAGCTTGTCAAAGATATCCTTAAAGAGATACTTCACATGTCCCGCAGGGAGATAAGCCATGCCAAAGCGTTTGACGACGGTATACTTATTGACGGCAGACATGTTAATGTTTTATACAAAGTAACATGTGGAGAGATACTCCATGTCACGATCCACGAAAATCTTGAGGATTCATCGTATATCGAGCCTATAGAAGGAGCCCTTGATATCGTATATGAAGATGAAGATATCATTGTAGTTAATAAGCCTGCAGGCATGCTTGTACATCCTCTAAAAAGCCACGCAGTAGCCACTCTTTCCAACTATATTGCCTGGCACTTTGAACAAAGCGGCGAAAGACATGCACTTCGCCCTGTTGGAAGGCTTGATAGAGAGACGTCTGGTCTTATAGTCTTTGGTAAGAACAGATTTTCAGCCAATATCTTAAATGATCAGAGCATAAATGGTATCAAGGTCAAGGAGTATCTTGCGCTTTGCAGCGGCTTTTTTGATAAGCCCATAGGACTTGTTGATGCGCCCATAGGACTTCCGCCAGGAGTTAAGATGGTCAGGGAGATAAGAGAGGATGGAGACCCTTCACTTACACATTATGAAGTTATAGAACAAAAAGAGGGATTTGCTCTTGTAAAGCTCAGACTTGAAACAGGAAGGACACATCAGATAAGGGTTCACATGAAATCTATAGGGCACGCCCTTCTTGGGGATGGTCTGTATGGTGCTGATCTTCCAAGCTGGTATGGAATGGAGAGGGTAGCTCTTCATTCATCGCATATGGAGATCATGCATCCTGTTTCAAGCAGGAAACTGTCCTTTGATGCAGACATCCCCTATGACATGCAAAAAACATTATCGGCATATTAACTAAAACTCTCCCAATCCTTAGTAGCAGGCTATTATAACTCCCACAAGGATCATAGCCTGGGCAAAGCAATTAGTAAGCTGCTCGGTCCAGTTGTTCTTAACATCAGTTTTGTCATGCTTTTTGAAAAAAATAGTCATGGCGCATAGCCCAAGAATTCCCAGGGCAAAGAATATTACTGCAGGAAACGAAAAAATAGCAGATGATATATTATTCCAATCAGTGCCTTGCCCCTTAATGACAAATGAAATAAGCATTAAGGCAAAACCTGCAGGCATCAGAACTATAAATAGAGGCCTGTTCAAAAATCGAACATCTTTGTGAATGGTTGCAAGGAGCACCTTCCATAAGACCTTGCACATACCTCCCAGGATAGTCAGTATCGCACCCAGACTAAAGAGTATATTATTAAAAATAGAACCGATGACAGCACATGTAATTGAGAATAGTATCACCGGTACTGCGTCAACAATTGCCAGAGACAGGGTGAAATCCTTATATTTATCATATGAATATGAAGAAGCTTTGTCGTTGTGAATCATAGACTACGACCTTTCTGATTGATTAAGGCTTCCCGTTTACCAAACATAAGCCGTTTCTTACAGCAGCCAGAGCTTGGTGAGGGAAGCTATTAAAATATATTATTTTGCCAGATGATAGAGCGGAATAAATGGAAAAAGTATAGGTGTATGATCAGCATATTCTCTGTATTCTTCCTTGTCTCCGTAATTCTTGTTCTGCTTGGATTCAAGCCTCTTTGCACTATCAACCATTACATACAGGATCAGGATATATCCGATAGCTGCAAAGATAAATTCAAATACACTGTCATAAGCAGTTATTCCTTCTACGAATACTCCTGTCCAGAAAATGATCTCGCCCAGATAGTTAGGACATCTTACGATCTTGTAAAGACCTTTGGTTGCAACCATATCCATTCGAACTTTTTTCTGGGCACTTTTCTGAATATCTGCAAGAGATTCAAATAATATACCAAAAACTGAAATAGCGCAGCCTGCGTAAATAAATAAATTGTCGCCTGTCATGTTGTCTATTCTGAAAAACAGCGGAGAAGTCTGAAGGACATATAACAAAGCCATACCGATCCACATGCCAATTTTGGCAGGAAGGGGCATTGACTTGGAATGAGGCGTTGCATCACTTAGAACCTTCTTGTATGCGCCGTTTTTTAATTCCCTATACACGAGAAAACCCGCAAGACGTATACCATAGATCATCATTATAAGGCAAGCGAGTATAGTAGCTGTAGTAGACTTATCGTTATAGTATATTAGAAGGGTAGCACCTATAGCTGCGACAGATAGTCCGTATCCAACAGACATAAAGTAAACAAATTTATAAAAACCTACGCTGCAGAATGCAAGCGAGATTGAAAAAAGAATTAATAATCCCTGAATATTCATGATGATTCCTCCCTAGTGTTATATAGAACTCGGACTGTTTTAATAAATTATGATATTTTTGAGCTGTTAACTACATGTTTTATCGATGGCATAGAGTTTAAAAGGAATTTTTTATATACTCTGAAAAGCTCTGCTTTCCATACTTTACATCCCCCACAAGATTACCTGTAAGAGTGAATTTACTGAATTTGATTATGTCTGCTTTTCCTGTCTTTTTTATCTTATTGATAAATATAAGAATATCGAAGATAAAAGAAGGCGCTCTTTTTATAACACAAGGCTTGCCGGCAGCTTCGAAACACATCCTGGCAATCTCATCATAATTATAGGTTTCAGTTCCGCCTATGGAGATCGTGATGTTCTTTTCATCAAGATGACTTGCTATATAGTCAGCAAAATCCTCTGTTGCAATTACATTAGCTACGCCAGGCTCTCCTGATAGAAGATTTATAGCGCCCTTTTCTACCATTGGCTTAAGAACGTGGACAATATCATAGAAATAACCGGTGGGTCTGTAGATAATGTATTCAAGGCCACTTTCTTTGAGTGCTTTTTCAAACTTAGCTTTGGCGTCAAGAAGAGGAATCTCCGGATGTTCGTCGGCATGGATCACCGAGATATAGATGAACTTCTTAATGCCGGCACTTTTAGCTTCTTCAAGAAGGTTAATATTTCCTTTTAAGTCGATACTGTAGCAGCTTACATCTTTGGATGCTTTGGTAAGACCGACAGTTGATATGATCATATCTGCGCCACTTAAAACTCCGGATAACATATCCGATTTGGTTACGTCACAGCGCTTGAATGATACGCTTCCATTACCTGTAAACTCAATTGGCCTTTCGTTTAAGTCAAGAGCTATAATATCATGCCCCATGGATTCAAGTGCCTTCAGAATGTCTCCTCCCAGATGGCCATATGCACCTGCTAATACTATTTTCATGATAAGCCTCCTATAAATATATTTATGATGTGATGTGACAGAAGATGATTCGTATCACATTAATGCTATTTTTAGTAATCTTATGTCTATATCCTTGTTGGAATAGCACAGAAGGATATTCTCAGAGATAAAAGCTTCCAGACCCTCCTGCCCGAATTTGAGATACAACCTGTCTCTTTCGTTCGGGAATTTAATAAGAAGATAGGAGATAAGAGATGACAACTCTTCTGAAAGCTTCTTATGATGCTGCGGATAAGATGATGAGAACTGCTTAGAAACAGCGGTTGCGCGCCATATGTTCTGGTTGGTCTTGGTGAACTGCCTAATACCTTCATATATGATATCAAGTCCGGACATCAGGTCCGATGCGCCATCAAGAGATCTGTACATACTATCCTTGGATCTGGACCATCTATGCAGGATGAGATCTGCAATAAGTGCATCTTTGGTAGGATAGTAGTTATATATGGTACCAACGGCAATTCCGCAGGCCTTTGCGACACCTCTGATACTGATCTTTTCAGGGCCTTCCTGCACTAAGAGCTTTTCTGCCTGCATTATTATCTGCTCCTTAAGATGCATAATGATCTTAGGCATAAACTAATCTCCTTTTTTAACAGTTATTATGAACATGTTCATAATAACACCGGATTATGAGTTTGTAAATCGCAGATTCTGCAAAAACTGTAATTTTTTGCGGCTTGACTATATAGTTTCCACATTACAAGAGTTTTATGCTATTATTATTTCTGATAAAAAAATACGGGTTTGCTGTCACTAAAAATAAGAAGGCAGTATGTGACTTTTTTAGTCGTTTACTATAAATCATTGCCTTATGAAATCCTCAGCTGGTGCGCTGACTCGTTTATATTTAAATTGGGAGAAAAACGACTATGGGTAAGAAATCAGTAAGACCAAATAAGAACCTTTATATGATAAGTAGAGAGTCACTTGATCTTACAAGAGAGGATGCTGCAGAGCTCACAGGCATTTCTGCAGATCGTCTTGAGAAAATCGAAAATGAGAAATCTTTGCCACATCCGGACGAAGTACTGATGATGGCCAAGTATTATAAAAATCCTTCTATTAATAACTATTTCTGTTCACACGAATGCCCTATAGGACAGCAGTATGTACCTGCTATTCCTAAAAAAGAGCTTTCACAGATCGTGTTAGAGATGCTTGCATCTCTCAACAATATGAATCGTGAGAAGGAACGCCTTATTGAGATCACAGCTGATGGCAAGATCGGCGATGATGAGCTTGAAGACTTCCATAATATTCAGGAGCAGCTCTCCAAGATCTCTGCATCTGTAGAGTCACTGCGCCTCTGGGTTGAAGAGATGATCGCCAAGGGCAATATTACTGCCAGTTCTTCACGTCAAAATTAATGATATTCTCAGTTGATATAAGATAGGTATCTATAGTATAGGTTTTTTCTACAGTTTCTCCATCGAGGAGGCTGTACATGACTTCAACAGCCTTTTGTGCTATAGATACCGGAGACTGAGCTCCTGTTCCTTTGACAGGAGAATCTTCTTTGATAAGTTCCTGCTTTATTAAGGGCGATCCATCTACGCCGTAGATACAGCAGTCCTTTATTCCCAGCTCATTTACAGCTTTTAAAGCACCAAGTGCCGTAGGATCGTTTTCTGCGAAGATAGCTGTAATATCACTTTTTATATTCAGAAGCTTTTTGGTATTCTCATAAGCTTTTTCTTCATCACCGCTGCAATCATATATTGAGAATATATCAAAGTCATGCCCCATGATAGCGCTTATAAAACCGTCAACTCTGTCTCTGGCAGATCTTGTAGACGGAGCATCGAGGATTATGATAGAACCACCATCCGGGCATCTTCTTACAAGGTCATCGCCAACAACTTTTCCTGCATTATAATTATCAGAACCAATATAGCTGTCGATACAGGAGACATCTTCTACTTGTGCATCAAAACATACAACAGGTATATAAGCTTCTTTTATCTTCTTAAGAGGAACTATTACCTTTTCAGAATCTACAGGATTGAGAAATACGCCGTCGATGTCCATAAAGGCCATATCTTCAAGCTGTGACTGCTGTTTGGATATATCATTTTCACTATCATACACGATGATGCTGTCACCTCTTGCTTCGACAAGAGTAGTGATCTCTTCAAGTATAGTGGCAAAATAAGGATTGCTTCCATCCATGCAGGTATATGCGAAGGTATAATGGTCATCTTCAGAAGAAGTATTTAGATCAGTGGCATTATTTTTTCTGCATCCCGTAAGAAGAAGCAGTGACAATATCATAGTAAATATGCTTGGAATCTTAAGTATGTTTTTGACATTCATATCTTTAATCTTTTTGATAAAGCCAAGGATAACAGCAGTTACAAGGCTTCCGATCATGATAGAAAGGAAGTAAAGAACAGGTTTGCCAACTATAAGAAAGACAAAAATACCACCATGAGGAGCCATAAGAGTACATCCAAAGAGCTCAGACAGTGTTGCAGACACGCTTGCGCCTATCATACAGGAGATCATGACCCTTACGATATCTGATAGAAGATAGGTGATGGCACCTTCTGTGATAAAGGCAAGTCCCATGATAAGTGTAACGCCGCTTCTTCGGCGTTCGGACTCTGAGAACCTGTTGGCAAAAAGAATCGTAGAAAGTGCGATACCGCAAGGCGGAGTCATACCTGCCGCCATGATAAAAGCCATGACGTCATATTCTTTGTTCATAATAGCAGTGGTTCCAAAGTAATACGCAGCCTTGTTGACAGGTCCGCCCATGTCGCAGCCCATCATAAGACCGCCTACAATGCTTAGCGGAAGTTTGCCAAGTCTTGCAATAGCGTCAAGCATTTCTGTAAGTGCAGAATTAAAGATATTTGCAGTCGGAATGACCATAAAGTACATCAAAAAGCTTATCAAAAGAAGACTTAGCACCGGATATATGATAATAGCAGAGAAGGCATTAAATGATGAAGGCAATTCTTTGACAAAGTTCTTCATAAGCTTGACGCTGTATCCTGCAGCTATTCCTGCAAGAAATGCCCCCATAAAACCGGCATTACCTACATATGCCATATATCCGCCCATGAAACCTGCGACAAAAGCTTCATATCCGCCCAGATACATCGCAAGGAATGCGGAGAACACAGTGAACATGAAATTAAAAGTCATATCTCCCAATGCCTTGAAAGAAGCTGCAAACTCTGTTATAGAACCAAAGCTGCTAAGCTGGCTTGCGTCAAGAGTGCTGATGTCAATACTTGCAGCATCTGTAAGGAAGGCAAAAGCAATTAAAATGCCGCCGCCAACAGCAAATGGAATCATATGATTGACACCATCTACGATTCCGCCAAGGACCTGCTCATAGATATTTGCATCTGAATGGGCGATAGATACGTCCTCGTAGTGGATATCCAGAAAGTTATCAGCATTTCCGGATGTTTTTTTACCTGAAGCAGTAGATTTTGAAATATCAAAACTCATCTTAGGGCTATCAGATACTTTACTAGAAGTGTTCGAAAGAACATCAGCACTTCCGGAAGTATCTGATCTTAAAACATCCGTTTCATTATCCGCAAGATCGTTATAATCAGTCAGTATACCTCTGCCGTTATTTTTGGACGCATACAAAGCTGCGTCTGCTCTTTCCATATTCTTGGTAATATCGCTACTGTCAATGATACTGGCCATGCCAATACTAAGAGAAAGAGTTATCCCTTCAATTATCTGGGCTTTATTCACATCTTTCATAAGGTCTGTAAGGATTCTTTTAGCCTTTTGGACTGAATCACCGCTTTGAGACTTGATGATACCTACAAACTCATCGCCGCCCCACCTTCCGGCTATAATATTGGAACCTTCAAGCTCTTTTAACTTAAGACCGATATATTTCAGGGCAGTATCACCGGAAGCATGACCATTATTGTCATTTATGACCTTGAACTTATCAACATCGATCATGAATATGACTGCATCTTCGAGCTTACCTTTCTGGTTCATCTCGTCGTAACGTTCTATAAATGATTTTCTGTTAGAAAGGCCTGTTAATTCGTCAGTTGTAGCCATCCTTACGATCTGATTTCTATAAGACTGGATAAAAGAAGTTACGATCAGGATTATTACTATGAACGCATTGACAAGAAGTATATTAAGAGATACTGATACAGTATTGTTGTCGATTATGGTCACATCAGAAGGAATTGCGCTGACAATAAGAGTGTACCCGGTAGAACCTATCTCAAGGGTCTTGTATATAGAATTCTCAGAATCCATGGCTCCGCGAGCGAAGATATATGTAATGTCACCATTTGGGTCGGTCACGATTACATCCATGTTGTAATAGTCTATGAAATCCCTTATTATAAGATCCCAATTCTCGAAATCTAATATCTCGAGATTGTGTTCAAGTGAACTGGCATTGGAATTAATATATTTTTGCGCAGCTTTCTCAGACTCATTATCATACATAAGAGTAGTAATGAGGATGCAGGAAGCAAAAGCCACTATCAATATGATATCCAATATGATAACTCTGGATAGATCGCTTTTATGAGCTTTGTCCGGGTTCATTATCTTCTCCATAAGTTACATATAATGATTGATCGCATCAAGATCATAAATCCTTGAACATAATGTTCAAGAAGTAACACCTTATAAGTCTTGACCAATTAGTCACAATAGTATATCGGCAAACAGCTCATTAAAATTCAGCACAATTGCAATATTGTACACGAAAAAGTGATAAAATATAGGAGGAGAAAAGAGGTCTATGCAAGGAGGAGTCTATGGATAAAAATCAGGTTATTGATATCCTTACTACTAAAGGTTTCAGAGCGCATGATACTAACGGAATATTATATGTTGATCTTGAAGATATAGCTCCGGCGTCTATAGAGAAGATAAGGACTATGCTTAAAGAGCTTCATTACTACAATTCATGGGGAGTCAAAAAAGTACTCGTAGGAGCACAGCCACCTAGTAATGTCAAAGTAATTGATTCTTCTGCCCAAAATAATACTATTGAGGATGAAGAATCTGACGATAATAATGACATATATCCAGAAACTAAGGAAGTTTTAGATAACACTGTTTTAAATAATAGATATAGGTCAGAGGATGAGATGGGTACGAAGAATGAGATAAGCACAGAAGATGAGGATCAGGATCCGGATCTTGATGATGATATGACTTTTGATGAGAATTCACCATTTGAGCAGGTTTCATTATTTGATATTATGACGTAAGGGTCAAAAGTCATTTCGATTCGAGCTTGCTCGAAATCGAATATGAATTTATGACCCGCAAAACATGAGCAAAGTAGCACGTAGTGCGGATTTGCGAATGTTTTAGGATTGTGAGAGTTTCGAAGAAACGGAACAATCCGTTAGTCATAAGGTGTCAAAAGGAACTTTTGACACCTACCTCATATTTTGAGGTAGGCGTAGGACACTTTGCTCGTATGTAGAAGTAAGCGTTATAATATGTTGTAATTCATTTTATCAGTGCTTTTTAGGAAGCGAATATGAATTTGTTGACATGGCTTTTCTAAATCGGCATAATGAAATCTCGGGCAATGATCCTGGCAGCTATTATGCCGGCATGCTTAAAAACTTCAATAGGACATAGCATTAAAATGTACAAAGTAATCGATTCTAATATAACCGAAATAGGGCGCTTTAAGATTCATATGGACCATCTTGAAAGAAATGGAAAGACAGGTCCATATTCTTATGTTTCCATGAAAGCCGGAGTACATGTGCTCCCAATTATAGATGGAGATAAGGTCTGTGTACTAAGACAGTACCGTTATCCCATTAAAGACTGGGATCTTGAATTCCCCGGAGGGGCTATGGATGAGGGCGATTCTAAGGAAGAAGCCGCCAGACGCGAGTTATACGAAGAAACGGGTTATATAGCGGATGAGCTTATATATCTTGGCGATATATATCCGTCTCCCGGTTACTCAGATGAGATAGTACATCTTTTTGCTGCGCATTGTCATAACAAAGAAAAAAGGAATCTTGAACCGCTGGAAGTGATAGAGCACAGACTCTTTAGTATTGACGAAGTAGATAAGATGATGGATAGCGGCGAGTTCAGATTTGCAGGAGCAATCATTGCATGGAACAGATATAAAAAATTGAGGTAGGATGTTTGGAAGATAATATTTTAAAACAGGAACAGGAACATTTAACAACTACATATAATAAGCTCCTTAAGATAAGCGAGGAGCTGGATGAAGATATCAGAAAACTTGATAGTCAGGCTACAGAAGAAAAAAATGACATTAGAGACAATATAAGACTTGATTTCGCCGATGATGAAACAAAGGCAGAGACATACGGAGAGCTGGAAGTATGGAATAGATATATAGATACCTATAACGTACAAAGTGAAGCGCTTCGTAACAAGAAGACACGTATTGAGTCACTGTTAAAAGCACCTTATTTTGCCAAGATAACGCTTCAGTTCGACCCTTCAGAAGAGCCGGAAAGCTATTATATTGGCAACGTTGAGATGTCAGAAAACGGAGCAACTCCTATTGTTGTAGACTGGAGAAGCCCTATAGCTGAAGTTTATTATAATCAGGAGAACGGACATACGTTTTATGAGGTAAATGGCAACAGGATAGATGTTGATCTTCAGCTTCGCCGCCAGTTCGATCTTGATAGAGATAAGCTTAATTCATATTTTGACACACAAGTCGCAATAGAGGATCCGCTTCTTCTCAGATCACTTTCAAAACAGCGCTCAGACAAGATGCAGTCTATAAGTGCAACTATTCAGAAAGAGCAGAATGCTGTCATAAGGCATCCTGACGTTCCGGCGCTTATAGTATCCGGTATTGCAGGATCCGGCAAGACATCAGTACTACTGCAGCGTATAGCTTACCTTTTCTTCAAACAAAGAGAGAATCTGCGCCCGGATCAGGTCTATATGATCACTTTAAATCCGGTATTTCGTGAATATATCGATAGTGTACTTCCGGATCTTGGCGAGTCCAATCCCAATACACTGACCTGGCAGGAGTTTATGGACTCTTGCAGCATACCTATGGCAGACAAGAACCCGGCTGCAACAGACGCCAGGGACCTTGAAGCAATAGATGATATGTTGTCTTTATTGGTACCTGATGATGGTGACTTCCTTCCTGTATATCAAAAGGATGAGCTGATATTGTCCAAGGCCGAAGTCCAATCTGTTGTTGAGAAATATAACGAGACGATCCCTATGGGAGTACGCCTTGTGCAGGTAGTAGCAACAGAGCTTGAAACAAGAGCAAGGAAGGTATTCCGCTCCAGAAAAAGAGATAATAAGGAGCAGCAAGGAGAAGAGAAGGCTGCAGAGAATCAGCTCGAAAATGATTTTGGCGGAGCCTTAAAGACAATCAGAAACTGCGGATGGCTCAATTACAATGCTATCTCAAAGCGCCTAATAGGCCATACACCATCTGCAATAGAATGGTTCTATCTTAAGATGTCACTTACAGGAATGTGTGATCGTAACGCACGTTATTGTATGGTGGATGAAGTTCAGAACTATACTAAGGCTCAGATGATGATCCTTAAGAAGTATTTCCCAAGAGCTAAGTTCATGCTCCTTGGTGATGAATTCCAGGCAATAAGACCAGGAACTGTAACCTTCAAGGAACTGGAGGCTCTTTTCTCAACAGATAAAAAGAGCACTGACACTATATCACTACTTACAAGTTACAGATCATCGCCTGAGATCACGCAGCTCTTCACATCACTTCTTCCGGAAGAAGTAAGGATCAACACCCAGAGCGTCCAAAGAGAAGGAACCAAGCCTCTTATCAAGGCTTGCAGTAGTGAAGAGTATAGAGATTTCCTTCTTGATACTATACGAACAAATACAGATAGTGAGGGACTTCTTGCAGTAGTATGTCAGAACAAGAAGAGCCTTAATGCGGTAAAAGATATCCTTGGACAGGATGCGCCTCAGGTTATAACAGGAGATAAGAAACTTCCTAAGGAAGGTGCTATCTTGATAGAATTGTCGCACGCGGCAGGACTTGAATTTGACTGCGTCGTGATACCTGATGCTGATGCGTCACGCTATCCGGATGATAAGCTCTCTAAACACCGCTTATATACAGCTATGTCAAGAGCAACCCGTAAGCTTGCGGTATTGTCTGACGGAGCGATGACACCATTGATCCTATGACATAGAAATGCATCCATGCATTTCTGGACATGTCTTGGTTACATCCTGTAACCGACATAGAAATGCATCCATGCATTTCTGGACATGTCTTGGTTACATCCTGTAACCGACATAGAAATGCATCCATGCATTTCTGGACATGTCCTATAGAAATGCGACTAAAAAAGCAGGTAACCTGAAGGTTGCCTGCTTTTTTATGACTTGTTTAATGATCAGTGTTTTTATCAAACCAGCTGTCAAAGCCTGTCTCTAGAGCCATGTACTTATTTAGAGCTTCAGGGCTTTTGTCGGTATCAAAGGTTTCGTCAGGAGCGAATCTTACATAGAAGTACATGCTCTCTACGGGTTTATTATTGTTGACGCTGTATTTCTGAAGCTTAGAAGCCCATGCGCCAAATGTAAGCTCATTCCACTTGTCGGCGCCATTGGACATGATCATAAGATCACCATGGCCGGTAGAGAAGCTTAGTTTGCACCAGTTTAGATCTCTGCCCACAGTTTCTTTGCAATAATCTTTGACAAGCTTGAAAGTCTTACCTATAAGTTCCTGCATATCATTGGGATATAGAGACTCTCTTTTTTGCGGGTCAACTTTTGATACTTTGACACATATACAGAACATACGCGCAGTAAGCTGATCCGCTTTTGGGGGAGCTTTGGGCTTTGGTTTTCCCATGCTCTGAAGCTGATTTTCCGCATCCTGGAGACTTGTTCTGAATGCAGTCCACATATCTGCATTTATTGGATCACTTACTGCCTGAAATACTGCGTGAGCTATCATTTCTTCAAGATTTTTTTTGATCTGGTCTGTTGTCATAGTGTCCCCTTTAAAAAGTATGGCAATGATCTATATACTATCCGTATAAGCGGAAAACTTTAGTAAATGATTTTTTGCATTTGATAAGGCGCTTTCTATAAATATCGGCAGGATAACAAATAATATAAAGAATATACATATATCATATTTTAATAATAATTTATTAAAACTTCCCACTTGGACGGGCCGGCATCCCCAAAATCTTTACAGAGGCAGGCAGCATATATATCATTGCCATGCTTTTAAGAGTTTTATTAAATTCATGAGCGTGATAGATGGAGATTTTCATTCTGCCCGGGGTCCACATGTCTGAGCGAAGCGAGTTTGGACCCCAGAATGGAAAGCTCCAGATATCATGCCATGAATTATAAAACTATTAACAGCATGGCAATGATATATATGCTGCCTGCCTCTGTAAAGACTTTGGGGATGCCGGCCCGTCCAAGTGGGAAGTTTTATCAATCTACACAACTAAAAAGGTATGCCCAATAGTAGGTCATACCTTTTTTACAGGTTGGATTAAGATATCAGTTTTGATATCAAATGGTACATCGACTTCGTCACTGGGACGTCAAAGCACTTTATACTCATGCTTGACATCGAATTTCTTTTCAAGAGCATTCATCATAATATTCATGGCAAGATTTGCCTTTTTTTCAAGATCATTGTGGATGATCCTAAGTCCTTCCATACCAGGCATGTTGCCATCCGTACCGGAGATGATCACTACGTTTTCGTCAGTTGTAAAGCGGGAGATGATCATCCCAAGATAATCTCCGTATACAAGGAGCTTTTTGTTTTTTAGTGAAGAGAGCTCTTTTTTCGTTAATTTATCAAAAAACAGAACTCTGTCTTTGCCAAAAACAGACGAGATATATGTGCTGTATCCTTCATTGAAACAGCTGTCTGTAAGAAGGTAGTAGTCTTCTTTGAACATTTCTGCGGCTTTATCGGCAATCTGCTCAAAATCGGTATGTATCTGGTAGAAAAGAAAATCATTGATCATCATGTCAAGGCACATAATAGGGATAAAATAACTGCCTGACATGATCTTAAAATCTCTTTCGTGAAGATCTATGGCAATGATCCCGTCAAGCCCTTGAACAGGTTCGTATCTGTCGATATCAGGCTCTAGCGGAAGCAGCACACAGTTAAACTTCATGCGTTCAAAGCGTTCTGCAAGAAGATTTATAAGCTGCATGATCTGGGCATTTCGCGAAGGGGTTCCCGCCATTACAGGATGTAAAAGGGAATTCCCGGAAGTACAGGGATGTACTTCTATTTCAGTCAAGATGCTGTAGATGATACCGATTGTATAGCTGCTTTTTGTAGTGTCATTATTTTTATATTTTTCCGGAATCTGGTAGTTTAGGATATTAGCCACCTGAAGGACTTTTTTTCTGGTGGCGTCACTTATCTTGGTTCCCTCTTTATCATTTAAAACATATGAAACAGTAGCCACGGATACACCTGCTTTTTTGGCTATGTCTCTTACAGTGGCTTTTTTCTCTTTGGCCATTTTTTAACCTCATGTCGCGAGTGAAACGAGTGACTAATGGTTCAAATTGGTGGAGCTCGCGACACCAATTTGGGTTTGAAAGTGGAACACTTTTAAACTTGTGCTCTTTCTTTAGATTGCATTAGTTAAGTTAACAAGTTAACCCAATAATACCAAAAATATGCCATATTGACAAGTTTGGGCAAAAGTGATATTTATAATTTAACAGTTAAGTTAACAAGGTTAACAAAATGCACCGATCAACTTAAGCACCGATCAACTTAAGCACTGATCAACTTAAGCACTGATCAACTTAAGTACCGATCAATTTAAGCAACGATCAACTTAAACATCGATAAACTTAAGTCACGATTGGCGCAAAAATCACATGATACAAACAAGGGAGGCAAATATGAAAAAGAATAACGTATTATCTAAAGTCGCAACTCTTTTAACAGGAGTAGTTCTTACAGCAGGATTGCTGACAGGATGCGGAGATACTTCCAGTCAGGCCGGTAGCGCTGCAAGTACTGCAGAGACGATAACAGTAACATTTATGAATCAGGACGAGACTATCGGAACAGCAACAGCTAACGTCGGAGAAGTTCTTGATAAGTCTTCATATGAAGCATTTGAGACAGCAGAGTCAGGTGAATTTAACGGATGGTATGAGACACCTTCATATCTTGAATCCAGCAAGAAGGATCTTAATACAGATTCTTTTACCAAGGATACAACTCTTTATGGAGATTTCAGAGCTGCAGAGGTATCTGAAGATACACGTCACTGGTACATTGCAGGAACTTCCAAGACAGGATCACTTGCACTTAACAACTGGGCTGCAGACCTTAGTGATGAAGACAAAGCCCAGTTTGAGCTTGTTCCTACAGGTAATGCAGTTAATGAATTCTCAATTACAATAGATCTTTATGAAGGCGATCAGTTCCAGATCATTCCTGACTGGTCATGGGATGGTCAAAAAGGCTACGGCAAGTTCACACAGATTGATGATACTCAGATGGAGAATGCAGGTGGCCTTGCAGACTCAGTTGACAAAGCCAATGTACAGGTTAAAGAAGACGGCAACTACACCATCACTCTTACAACCAATCCTGACAATCAGGCTCAGGACACGCTTACTATTGTAAGAAATTCAGACCCGGTAGAGGCAAACTGATCAGGAATCCAACTTTGAAAATGTTTCATTTTCAAACCCAAATTGATATTGCGAGCCCATCAATTTGAACTATTAGTGGCTTACTTTGCGCGCAACATGAGGTTAGGTATGAATCAATTAGCATTACAGCACATTACAGATTCTGCATATTGTTTTCCTGTATCAGACAATGAAATTGTTATAAGGCTCAGAACAGCAGCTGATGATATCAAGGAAGCTTATATAATATACGAGAGCAAGTACAAGATTGCAGAAAGCCGGCACAAAAAGCTAATGACCAAAATAGGTACCGGCAGGATATATGATTACTATTCTATTCGTTTAAGGCTTGATGATACAAGGCTTGCATATGTTTTTTATCTAAATGACGGAGAGAATTATTACTACTTTTCAGAAGACGGCGCTTCACTTGATTATGATTTTAGTAAGGGATATTACAACTTCTTCCAGTATCCGTATATAAACGAAGCTGACATCCATCATAAGGTTGAATGGCTATGTAATAGCTGCTTCTATCAGATATTCATAGACAGATTCTGTATAGGAGATGATAACAAAGATAAGAGCTATATCAACCTTAAGTGGGGAGATAAGCCAACTCCAAAGAGTTTTGCAGGAGGAGATATTAAAGGGATCATTTCAAAACTTGACTATATCAAAAGTATAGGCTGCGATGCCCTTTATCTTACGCCCATATTCAGATCGCCCTCCAATCACAAATACGACATAGTTGATTACTATGATATAGATGAGCACTTTGGTAGCAAGGAAGATTTTAAGAACCTTGTGGAACAGCTTCATAAGCGTAACATGCGAATAGTTCTGGATGCAGTTTTTAATCATGTAAGTGAAAAAAACGAGTTGTTTCAGAATGTCATCAAGAAAGGTAAAGACTCTGAATATTTTGATTACTTTGTGATCCGCGGTGACAGACCCTGTAAGAATCCTCTAAATTATGAAGTCTTTGCTGGTTGCGATTATATGCCCAAATGGAATACCTCCAACCCGGCAGTGCAGGACTATCTTATAGCAATAGCCCTATACTACATACAGGAGTACGATATTGACGGCTGGAGGCTTGACGTATCTGATGAGATCAGCCACGATTTTTGGAGGAAATTCCGAAAAGCGATTAAATCTGTCAAAAAAGATGCTGCCATAATCGGGGAGAACTGGCACGACGCATCGGTTTACCTTAGAGGCGATCAGTATGACAGCATCATGAATTACGCTTTTACCAAGGCATGCCTTGACTATTTCGCATATAATAAACTGGATGCCACGAAGACGGCACAGAAGCTTAATGACATACTTATGCGAAATACTGATACAGTTAATGACATGATGCTGAACCTTTTGGACAGTCACGATACCGACAGATTTTTAAATGAGGTCAAGGGAGATAAGGACAAACTCTATGCTGCACTCTGCCTTTTATATCTTTTCCCCGGTGCTCCATCCATATTCTACGGTACGGAGTGCTACACCATGGGAGGATATGATCCGGATTGCCGCAGATGTATGGACTGGGAGACAGCTCTTAATAAGGACAATAAGGCAGTATTATTGCTTAGTAAGTTATCCCTAATTAGAAAAAAATGTGAATTCTCTTTTGAAGGTACATTGGTAAATGCTTCACAAGATGGAAGGGTACTGATTTTGAAAAGACATGGTCAAAGAGCAGATGCCGAGCTTTATATAAATCAGACAGATGAGGTAGGTACTTATAACGAATTACAGATAGCCCCCGGGAGTTTCAGGCTATTTGCAGATGGAGGAGAAATATTATGAAATATCAGAAAGTTACTGCTACTGTATTGACAACAGTTATGGCCCTTGGAACCTGCGCCTGTGGCAAAAGTCAAGAGACACAGACGGGGACAGGTGAAGGCGGAGAGACTATCACTCTCAGAATACTTGAAAATGATACGGCCAAATCAGAAGGCTATCTTGATGAACTTTTAAATGCCTTTAATGAAGCCTATAAAGACAAGGGCATTCAGGCAGTTGATGCCAATATGGAAGAATACAGTAATCTTGCAGAAAACGGCCCTTATGGCTATGGCCCTGATGTTTTGTACCAGGCCAACGATAAGCTTATGGCCTATGCAGAAGACAAACATCTCATGGCGATCAACAAAGAGGATTTTGAATGCGCAGACCAGATCCCGCAGGAAGCCTGGGATGCATTTGCCGTAACTGTTGACGGTCAGAAGTACACCTGCGGAGTACCAGTTAATGTTCAGGAGCCGATGCTCTTTTACAGGAAAGATCTCCTGCCGGAAGATTGGGAGAGTACATGGGATAGTGATGGAAGCGGTACTCCTGATTTCTTCGAAAACTGGAGCTCCTTATATTCATATTCCAAAGAGCTTTATGAGGCATCTAATGGCGAGAAATTCGGTCTTGTTGCGCCTTGCAATGACCTTTATATGATGGCTGAGTTCATATTCTCATATGGCGGATATGTATTTGGTCAAAACGAAGATGGAAGCTTTAACTCAGAAGATATCGGCTTTGCAGCCGGGGATACAGCCAATGGTATAGCGGCTATGAGACAGTTTGCCGGGATCATGAGCGAAGAGTGTCTTGACGATTCTATCAAGCAGAGCAGATATTCTAAGGTTGCTGACGGATCATATTTTTGCTCAATCTCAACCCCTGACACCTACGTCCTTTTCCATGACAGGTTACAAGAAGTATATACAGGCGAAGGCTTAAGCGAAGAAGAGGCTGACAAGAAGGCCACCGAGAACCTTGGTATGGTCGAACTTCCCGGCAAGATGCCATCTGACGGTGATCTTGAATCTGGTACAGCAGATACAGACACGATCGTAATGGGCGGTGTGAATGGATACGGCATCAGTGCTTATACAGAGCATCGCGATGCCTGCATAGAATTCGTTAACTTCGCTACTAGCTATGAGATGATCACAAAGAGAGCACAGATCCTTGGAATAGCTCCTACAAGGGGAGACGTAGCAGATGAAATAGGCGGTGTGACAGGTATGATATTTGAGAGCCTAAATGAAGGACATATATATCTCATGCCTTCTGTCAAAGCAGTCGATCAGATCTGGGACCCGATGCAGACTCTTCTAAGCGATGTTGCCAAGGATGCTTTCAGACAGTCCAAAGGAGAAACTGTCAAATACGCAGATACAGCGGCAATACAGGATGCCCTTGACAAAGCTGACCAAAGCATCTATGACGCGATCTATACTCTTGCTAATTAAGAGGTGCCGGCATGAAACACAGTAATCTAAAAACCAAATGCTCTTATGTAGTGATGGGACTTGGCCAGTTTCTATATGGTCAGAGGATCAAAGGAATACTGTATATGGGCATTCTGGCAATATATCTTATATATCTTTTTACTCAGGGAATCTCTGACATGACAGGACTTTTCACCCTCGGAACCATCGAGGGTGATCCCTGGCTGGGGACCAAGGGCGATGACTCTATTATCATGATGCTGAAGGGTATACTTTCATTTATGATACTTGGAGCAGTTATCGTTTTTTATCTTTCTAATATCAAAGATATAAAAAATATTCAAAAGCTAGCAGAAAGCGGCAGGAGAGCGCCTGGTTTTCTTAAGTCGGTGGAATCGTTTGTGGACAAAAAATTCTATGTTGTAGCTCTTTTTGCTCCTGTAGTCGGTGTGCTTATATTCAATGTTCTTCCAATTGTCTTTATGATCCTCATAGCCTTTACCAACTACGGCGGCAATATTGTACCGCCAAAGCTTATCGACTGGGTAGGATTTGATAATTTCAAGCAGATTTTCGCTATGTCCGGCATCAAAGAGACATTTTTTAGAATTCTTAGCTGGAATATAGTCTGGGCAGTCTGTGCTACAGTTATCAATTATTTTTGCGGTTTGTTTCTTGCGCTGCTTCTTAATAAGAGGTGTGTCAAAGGAAAGACCTTCTGGCGGGCATTCCCAATTATCGCTTATGCAGTTCCCGGATTTATAACCCTTCTTGGTTTTAAATTCATGTTCTCTTATGGCGGCCCTATCAACTATTACATTAAGGCTCTTGGCGGGAGCAGCATTGGCTTTCTTGATATCGATGCCGGCAATAAGGCAAGGCTTATAGGCCTTCTTGTAAATGCATGGATATCTGTACCCACATCGATGCTGCTTGCAACAGGAATCCTTTCTAATATGAACAATGAACTGTATGAAGCAGCAAGCCTTGACGGAGCAGGAAGATGGAAACAGTTCACAAAACTGACACTTCCATTTGTTGTCTTCTCAACAACTCCTACGCTTATAACAGGATTTGTAGGCAACTTTAATAACTTCGGTGTGTTCTATTTCCTTAGAGGTGGCCTTTATCTTGACGATTATTTCCTTGCCAGCGATACAGATCTTCTTATCAACTGGCTGTATAATCTTTCAATTGATAATAATTACTATGGAATAGGAGCAGCAGTCAGCCTTATCATATTCGTTATTACATCAGTGATATCGCTGTCAACTTATGTTAATTCATCAGCATTTAAGAAGGAGGATACATTCAGATGAGAAAAGAAAGAATCTCTGAAGTAGTGATCACCTATGCCATTCTCATACTTGTTTCCTTCATATTCTTTTTCCCTGTACTATGGCTTGTAATGGCATCATTTTCTGCAACAGGCTCGATTTACGATTATGATGGATTTTTCCCAAAGAGCTTTAGTACAGGAACCTATTATAAGCTTTTTAATGATACTGCAATGTATGATTATCCGGCATGGCTTAGGAATACTCTTTTTGTTTCTGCCTGCTCATGCATACTTTCTACAGTGCTTGTGATACTCACTGCTTATACCATGAGCAGATTCAAATTCAAAATGAGAAAGCCTCTTATGAAGACAACTCTGGTACTTAGCATGTTCCCAAGCTTTATGGGGATGACAGCAGTATACCTTATCATGATCAATTTCAATATGATCAATAATCTGTGGAGCCTTATACTGATCTACTCAGCAGGTGCACCTATGGGATATCTGGTTCAAAAAGGATATTTTGATACAATCAGTACATCAATATATGAAGCTGCAACAATAGATGGAGCTTCCAATCCGACTATATTCTTTAAGGTAACGCTGCCTTTGTCCAAACCAATCCTTGTATATACAGCGCTTACTTCTTTTGCATGGCCTTGGAGCGATTTCATACTTCCTAACATGCTCCTTAAGAACAGGGACTTGTGGACTGTAGCTGTAGGACTTACACATCTTGGCGAAACGGAGTTTTCAAGATTTGCTGCAGGTGCCATCTTCATCGCAGTACCTATCGTGATCCTGTACTTTGCACTATCAAGATTCCTGGTGGCTGGAGTGTCCGACGGAGCAGTCAAACAGTAAAGATAGGAATTAAGGAATACGACACTCAGATAGAAGCATCGGTAGACGAAGTGTTCAGCCTGGATGATGTAAATAAGGTATTGAAAAAGGTGGCTTCCGGTGGGTCAAAGGGAAAGACAATTTTGAAGATATCGTAATTGAATAACGAATTGTTACTACGCCTGCGGGCATTGGGAGAAATCCTGATGTTCGCAGGTTTTTTGTTGGTAAAGCTGGTAGATATGGGAGAAGAGTATGGCTATTATAAAAGCTAAAAAGAAAATTAAGGGATTTAACTGGGTATATATTATAGGCACAATTGTAGTCTTTGGTAGTGTCATGGCTTATGGAATGGTAGGAGTGCTGGTATTTGACTTTACCAAGGAAAGCGCTTTCCTAGATTTTCGTTGACTGTAAAAAGAAGTGGTGAAATAATAACGATACCGGGGTACCCAATAGCAAACAATGAAAATAATCAGCAAGGGAGGGATATAAAAATGAAGAAGAAAATAGTATCGATTTTTCTGGCCGCTTCTATGGCATTAAGCCTCTGTGCATGCGGAGATGCAGCAGGCAACACAGCTGCTCCTGCAGAAGGAACACAGACAGGTGATAGCACAACAGTAAGTGATGCAACAGCAGATAACGAGGCAACCGATAACGTGGCAGGAGAGAAAGAGACCATAGCCCTTAAAGTATGGGGATCACAGACAGATCAGGAGCTGTTAAAGGAGCTATGCGAAAAGTTCGCCTCCGAGCATCCTGAAAATGATTGGGAATTTGAGTATGGTGTAGTAGGAGAGGCTGATGCTCAGGCCAGATATCTCGAAGACCCCGCCGCAGCCGCAGATGTTTTTTCATATCCTGATGATCAGCTCATCACACTTGTCCAGGCGGATGCTCTTTATGAAGTTACAAGAAATGTAGATGAGATAAAGAGTGCAAATGCACCCGGAACAATTGATGCAGCAAGCTATAACGGCGTTTTATACGGATATCCTATGACAGCAGACAATGGATATTACCTGTATTATGACAAATCTGTTCTGACTGAGGAGGATGTTAAGACGCTGGACGGCATCCTTGCAGCAGCTAATAAGGCAGGAAAACAGGTACACATGGATGTTTCAAATGGATGGTATCTTGCTTCATTTTTCCTTGGAAACGGATGCCAGTTAACTCTTGATGAGAACGGCAAACAGATCTGTGATTTCAACAATGAAAAGGGACTTGAAGCAGCAGAAGCAATTAGAGCGTTCTGTAACGACCCTGCATTCGTAACCGGAGATGACAGCGTTCTTCAGGGCGGCATCGGAGACAATATCTGCTGCGGAATAAGCGGCCCATGGACATCTGCTAGCATTAAGGAAAAGCTGGGAGATAACTTTGGAGCAGCCAAGCTTCCAACCTTCACCTGCGGCGGTAAGCAGGTTCAGATGGGATCATTTTTGGGCTGTAAGGTGCTTGGAGTTAATACACAGACAGCACATCCTGTAGAGGCCATGGAGCTTGCTGAGTTTCTTACAAACGAAGAATCACAGGCTCGTAGATTTGAGGTTTTAGGCTATGGCCCTTCTAATATCAATGTAGCTAATTCAGATGCAGTAGCTTCAGATCCTGCACTTAAGGCTCTTGCTGAGCAGAGTCAGTATGCTATCAGTCAGCATGTAAACGGTGCTTACTGGACTCCTGCTGAGGCATTTGGAGCAGAGCTTGAGGGACACTCCACAGGAGACCTTCAGACAATGCTGGATCAGCTGGTTGAGCAGGCAACAGCAGAATAAATAATAACTTACGTGTATGGCCATCGCTTTGTGGCGATGGCTATATTTGTAAAAAGGAATAGGAAAATGATAATTTTAAGCTTTTTGTATATCCTGGCTGAAGTACTCATTGCTTTATTTTTCTTTGGCTTTGGACTTAAATATCTGTCACATTTTAATACTCTTGGGGAGAACACTCAGCTTAAGGTGTGGAATGAGCAACTTCAGATTTATGAGCGCAAGATAGGCGACAACTCCATGCTGATTCTTCTTTTTAGCGTACTTACCATAGCTGCATGCATTTTGTTTGCAATTATCCTTATCTTACTCATAAGGAACATTAAAGCTATAGTATTTCGAAGCAAAAATGGAGAGCATATCGAGACCTTCAAGGAAGTGGTGGAGGATCTGTTTGACAATAAATTCCACATAACGCTGCTGGCAGCGCCTATAACTACACTTATTCTTTTTACGGTTCTGCCCATAGTGTTTATGATCCTGATAGCCTTTACCAATTTTGATTCAAGTCATCAGCCTCCGGGGGAGCTTTTTACCTGGACGGGACTTACAAATGTAACGGATGTATTTCTTGGAAATTCAACCAAAACACACACATTTTTTGGAATACTTGGATGGACTGTTGTCTGGGCTATCCTTGCAACATTCACAAACTATATTCTGGGAATGCTGCTGGCAATAATTATAAACCACAAGCTTGTTAAGTTTAAAAAGATGTGGAGAACACTTTTCATCATATCCATAGCGATACCTCAATTTGTTAGCCTCCTCCTGATATCAAGAGCATTGGAGCCTGCGGGAGCAATAAATGTTGCTCTTATGAAAGCAGGTATTATTTCATCGCCACTACCATTTTTGACAAATACGCTACTGGCTAGGTTCTGCGTAGTGGTAATAAATATGTGGATAGGAATCCCTTATACTATGATGACCTTCAGTGGCGTTCTTATGAATATACCTGCGGAGCTTTATGAAAGCGCAGAGATAGACGGGGCAGGAGTATTGCAGAGCTTTGTCAGCATAACTCTCCCATACATGATATTTGTTACAGCTCCCGCAACTATCACCACATTTGTTGGCAATATCAATAACTTTAACGTGATCTACCTGCTGACGGGAGGTGGCCCTTTTGCTCTGGATTACTACCAGGCAGGAAAGACAGACCTTCTGGTGACATGGCTGTACAAGCTGACGGTGGACCAACATGACTATGCGCTGGCTTCAACCATTGGTATTTTTATCTTCATGCTCGTGTCCACGGTTTCACTGGCAGTTTATAACAACACAGGATCGGTAAAGAAGGAGGATATGTTCCAATGAGCAGACACAAGAAAATTGTAAGCATATGCCTTCATGCTATATTGACCATTCTGGCTATAATCTGGCTGATCCCTGTGTTTTGGCTGGTGCTCAGCTCCTTTAGAGTGGAAAAAGGTGCCTACACCTCCAATTTGTGGCCTTCGGGATTTACCCTGGATAACTATATAAGGCTCTTTACTGACAGGAGACTTTTTGACTTTCCGAGATGGTTTATGAACACACTGTTTGTGGCTACCTGCAGCTGTTTGATAACCACTATTCTCACGCTGATGGTTGCTTATGTTTATTCGAGGCTGAGGTTTAGATCAAGAAAGGGACTTATGAATATTTCCCTTATCCTTGGGATGTTTCCTGGGTTCATGAGTATGATAGCAATCTACCATTTCATGAAAGCCATCGGCCTTGACCAGACTCTCTTAGCGCTGATTCTGGTGTATTCAGGAGGGGCAGCGCTTAACTATTACATAGCCAAAGGCTTTTTTGACACAATTCCAAGATCACTGGATGAAGCTGCCAGGATAGACGGAGCCAACAGGCATACTATTTTTTGGAGGATTATACTTCCAAACTCTAAGCCCATCGTAGTCAATACTGCTATAAATGCATTTATTGCTCCCTGGGTGGACTTCATCTTTGTGTCAGTTATCATGAAAGATAACTATAAGAACTATACAGTAGCAAAGGGCTTATACACGATGGTTGATAAGGCCAACATATTTGAGTACTACACCGCCTTCTGTGCAGGTGCCGTACTGGTTTCGATACCAATCGTGTGCCTTTTTATCAGACTACAGAAATATTATGTTGCCGGAGTTACTTCCGGGGCATCGAAAGGATAACATAATGGACTACGCATCAATATTTCACAGACCTATGAGTGAGTATGCCGATGCGGTGGATGATACCCACTATCTCTTTCGCTTGAGATGTAAAAGAGATGATATCAGAAACTGTACATTCTGGTTTGCAGATAGGGCTGAGATGGCTCCGACTCTCAATTTTTCTCCAGCACCAATGAACAAGGTGAGGCGTGATAAGTATTACGACTACTTTGAAGTGCTTATAGAAACAACATTTCTAAGGATTGCATACTATTTTGAAATCGACGACGGCACCGAGAAAACCTTTTATCTTGGCGACTGTTTTAGCGAGACTCCGGATGTGGAGCGCTATGAGTTTTTCCAGCTGCCGTTTAACTTAAGATCCGACAGGGTTATAATTCCGGATTGGGTCAGGGAGGCAGTAGTATACAATATCTTCCCGGACAGCTTTGCAGATGGTAAAAGAATAATAGAAGATGTAGAAAGCTCAGCTGAGTATCAGGGAGAAATCTGCAGATCTCTTCATGGCGGCACCATAAAGGGAATTGAGGAAAATCTTGATTATATCAGGGATCTGGGGTGCAATTGTGTTTATCTGAATCCGTTCTTTGCGGCATCCTCCTATCATAAATATGATCTTCTGGATTACTATCATGTGGATCCCACAAGAGGTACGGATGAGGATTTCAGATCGCTTGTAAAGACAGCCCATAGCATGGGCATCAGAGTTATCATCGATGGCGTCTTTAACCATGTATGCTACAAACATCCCTTTTTTAAGGATGTGCTTGAAAAGGGCAAAAACTCTGAGTTTTACGACTATTTCTATGAGTTACCGGAGCATCCTGTGTACCCTGAAGGTGGGGAAGAGCCGGGATATCTTTGCTTTGCCTATGTTCCGGAAATGCCTAAAACAAATACCGCAAATAAAAAGCTAAGAGACTATTTTTGCGACGTGGGTGCTTACTGGATCAGAGAATTTGACGTGGACGGTTGGCGCCTTGATGTGGCAAACGAGGTTGATGATCAGTTCCTCAGGGCTTTTAGAAATTCTGTTAAAGAGGCCAAAGAGGATGCGCTGGTTATCGGAGAAGTTTGGGAAAACGCCAATCATTACATAAACGGAAGTATGATGGACAGCGCCATGAACTATGATTTTAGAAGGTTCTGCGGGCAATTCTTTGCAAAGCGCAATATAGATTCCGCTGAGTTTGATGCCAGGGTCAGCAACTTGCTCATGAGATATCCCCAGCAGGCCACTTATGCCCAGCTTAACCTACTTGACAGCCACGATGTGAGCCGTTTCCTTACGGTTTGCGCAGGGGACAGAGACAGGATGGAGCTGGCAATTTTGTTCCAAATGACCTTCGTTGGAATGCCAAGCATTTTCTATGGTGATGAGAAGGGGCTTGAGGGAGAAAAAGAGTCTGAGTACAGAAGGCCTATGGAATTCTGCAAGGAAGACAGACTTGAAGAGGTTTACAAGAGCTTCATAGCACTTAGGAAGTCTCACCCATGCTTTATGAACGGGAAATATGAAACTGTCCTTGTTAATGGAAACACATACGGATATAGAAGGTCTGATGACACAGAAACTGTTACTGTTTATATGAATAACGGTGAAAAGGCATTGCCTCTGCAATTGTCAGGCCGCATAATTATTAGTAAGAATTACAAAGACGAAAAGCTTTTTGAAAATGGATATGTAGTGACAACAGAGGAATGAGTTAGGTGATTTATGGCAGCAACAATTTATGATCTTGCCAAAGCAGCAGGAGTGTCAATTTCAACAGTATCAAAAGCTCTCAGCGACAGCTATTCTATTTCTGAAAAGACAAAAGAAAGAATAAGAGAGATTGCAGAGAGCATGGGATATCAGCCCAATGCCAGAGCCCGCAGTTTTGCCAGAAGAAAAAACGGAATTATACTTTTCGCGGCAGATCTGTCCAAGGGAGTAGGATTTGAAAACCCGCACATGTTTGAAATTGTGACGGGTGTGGACAGATACCTTGAGGAAAAAGGATACTCGCTTATCTTAAAGCATGTTTCAAAGGATACAGCTCCGGAGGCTATAAAAGAGCTGATGCACAGTGAAGAAGCTGACGGGATAATTCTTCATGCGGGGATTTTGACTAAGCAGCTGGCTTTTGTTCTGGGAAAGGAAGCTTATCCTCATCTGGTGATAGGAAAGCCTGATTTTACTACCACCATCAGCTGGATAGACGTCAGCCATGAATCTGCCGGTCAGATTGCGGCCAATTACCTTCTGGATAAGGGCTACCGAAGGATCATCTTCCTAATGGGAGATGAAAAGGAGGATCAGATATCCTTAAGAAGACTTGATGGAATCAATATGGTTTTTGAGGAAGAGGAGCTGAAGATAGAAACCATTACCAATGTCACCAGCTATGGAGAGAGCCGTGTGGTAACTGAAGAGATATTAAAGAGGAAGAATATTCCCGAGGTCATCCTGTGCACCAATAATTATCTTGCTCTTGGATGTATCCAGAGCATACATGCAAAAAGGTTGGATATTCCCTCAGATATTGCTCTCATGACCTTTGATAATTATCCCTTCTCAATGCTGGCTGAGCCTACCCTGACTGCAATTGAAGTTGATATGTATGAGATGGGCGCTCAAGCTGCACGGTTCATGCTCCAGAAGATAAAAAATCCGAATCTTCAGACTCAATCGTTTTGCACTACTCCGGTACTGCTGGAGAGAGATTCAACTTAAAATTTCACTTTACGCATTATCAGAATATGGAAGATATGGCGGTTGTTTACCGCTTCGTCTTAAATCCCGATGATGAAGGCAGAGCATCCATCCTGGTTACAAATCAAAGAGATGTAGCCCATCACAAGTCTTATCTGCCTGCCCGGCAAAACCTTTGGGGATGCCGGCCCGTCCAAGTAGTTTTAGTAAGTAAGGTAAATTGTGATATCATTATAGTATGAGTCTACAGGTGTTAGGAGTGCTTTGCCATGAACAAGAATGAGAGCAAGTATTTTAAGTCTGCGGAAAAAATGCATACAGCGTTACTGACACTTCTTGACAGTAAAGATTTTGAACTTATTTCTGTTAAGGAGATATGTGAAACCGCTGGCGTTAACAGATCCACCTTTTACCTTCACTATGATAATGTAAATGATCTTCTGCATGAAACGGTGGAAGCTGTATATAAAGATTTCTTTGGGCGCTTTGGTGCTGAGGGACCTGGAGCACTTGATATTGATGAAAAAAAAGAGGATGAGCTATTCCTTGTAACACCCAAGTATCTGATGCCATATCTGGATTTTGTGGAAGAGAACCGCAAGCTCTTTTATCTGATGTATGAAAAGAACGAGATGATGGGCGCAGAAAAGACCTATGAAACCTGGTTTAAAACTATATTTGGCCCCATTCTTACAAGGTTTGGAGTTCCCCAAAAAGAACAGCCACTTATCATGGTCTTTTATCTTAAGGGCATTATCGGAGTTGTCACTGAGTGGGTACGAGGTGGATGCACCGAGTCAAAAGATGAGATCATAAGTGTCATACAGAAGTGTATCATCAAGCCATAACGCTTGGAATTATTGGGACTTTGATCTTTGGCACAGGGATGTGCTTTGGACTTAGTGTCTTTGGAACAGGAGTAATTTTCATGGTCATCGGGGTGCTTCTTGGAATAGTAGGTGTTGCAATCTGCATCATTAACTTTCCTTTATACAAGAAGCTCCTTAAAAAGGGCAAGGAAAAATATGCCTTTGAAATTCTGGAACTTGCTAAAGAGATAACAGGAGAAGCACAATGAAGCATACCAGTGCTACTTTCGGATAGGGAACAATAAAAGAGGGATGATTTTAATAGCTCCGGAATCAAGATCTGATTGATGCCTGGGGCTATTTTATTTTTGTCTGAAAAAAGGGTAGAATAATGATCAGACTACAGAAAGTTAAAGTGAAAGATGTGGAAAGTAATTTGGAGAAGAAAAAGATTGTAATATTTATAACAGGAGTGGTTGTATTACTATTTGCTGTGATAACATCTTTTTGGGGATATCAAAAATTTAATCTCTCAAAAAAGCATATAGAAGGATTTCCAGAGCCAGATAGTGTTTATGAAGTAAATGTTTACAGTGGACCATATGGTGTGTCAATATCTGATCCTTCTTCTATTAAAAGAATAGTTGAAGCATTGAAGACAGCTAAGGCAACAGATAAAAAGGCATCAACTAACATTAATTTTGCGGAAACTTTGGATGTGGTAGGCAGATTTCATGATGAAAATGGGGAATATGATGTTTTTTCCTTTTATATTTTTAAGGAAAAAAACAACTACTATATCGATATTAATTTTGAGCCCAATTATCCAATGTATGATGATTATTTATGGCAAGTTGATGATGAATTCTATAACATGATAGTTACTATTGTAAGCGAAAATGAAGTGAAATAGTTCATTATTCAAAAAAAGTGCCAGTCACTGTGAAGAAAAATTCACGGTGACTGGTACCAATATATGACTTGGGTGAACATATCCCAGGTGAAGATTTCTGCTATTGGTTGTACGTGACAGACTTTGGGGTGGACAGAAATTATGAGAGGCAAGGCATCGCGACAAGACTCATGAAGACTGCACATGAAATCGCCGGTGATGAAAAGGATATAGCCGAATATCTGATTGCCAATGAAGATGCTGTAGGTTTTTACGAGAAGATCGGAATGAAAAAGGCTGATGAAGTAATGAAATACAACCACATAGAATGACAGATCTCGTGAGTTAAGTCCGCGAGGAATGGAAGACAGGAAAAAATATAGTAGTTGGAAGCCATGGTACATCATTAAGCACCATCATAAATTTTTATGATAATTCTTTTGGCTATCAAATAAAAGGTACAATCGTAGTCCTGGTGGTGAATCATACCAAATGGTAATGGAGAGATTATTCAATGCGCTGGATTATATTCTTGGTCAACATGATGCTTCTTCAGACAAAAACCTGCTTATAATATCGCACGGTGTTGTCATTATGACGCTTCTTGCTATGAAAAGAAATATACCATTTGAGGAGTCGCATACGATAGAGGTTGATAATGCATCGCCTATAGAATTCAGTATCGAGGAACTGAAAGATATAAGAACACGGCTTTAATGGAGGTTGATATGAATTTTCTATTTGTAGCACTTGGTGGTGCCTTGGGTGCAGTAGCGCGATATGCAATAAGTCTGATTCCTGTTAAGACTTATTTTCCGATATTAACTCTGATTACAAATATCCTCGGTGCCATACTAATTGGATTCGTTGTTGGAATTACCAGTAACCGAGAAAGTGTATCTAATAATACCATTCTTTTCTGGAAGACAGGGGTGTGTGGAGGTTTTACCACATTCTCTACATTTTCCCTTGAAGCTTTTAATTTGTTTGAGAAGAAACAATATATGAATGGCGGATTATATGTGGCACTGAGTTGTTGTTGCTGCATATTTGGAATTCTATGCGGAAAGAAACTTGCGACGATAATAAAACTTTGAATTTCAGGATAATGAAATAAGCAAATCGGGATTAGTGGAGTAGAACATGGATAAAAAAAGGGCTTTGTTTGGCGCCATAACATTTATAACCCTGATGGGAATCGTAAGTCTGTTTTCGGACATGACTCATGAAGGCGCCAGAAGCATATTGGGCGAATATCTGAACCTCGCAGGGGCATCCGCTGCAACCATCGGATTTGTGTCCGGTATAGGAGAATTGTGCGGGTATTCACTAAGGCTCATATCCGGATTTATAGCAGATAAAACGAAGAAATACTGGACATTTGTTATCACAGGCTATGTAATACAGGTTCTGGCGATTCCTGCACTGGCACTCGTACCTGAACATGGCTGGATTTGGGCCTGCGGTCTTGTGATCCTGGAGCGTATCGGAAAAGCGATAAAAAAGCCTGCCAAAAACACATTGGTAAGTTTTGCGGCAAGCGAGATAGGAACCGGAAAAGGCTTTGCCTATCAGGAGTTTCTGGATCAGCTTGGCGCGTTTCTCGGACCGGTACTGCTTTTTGTAACAGCTCTTGTAAAAGGTACAGACGACCTTTTTACAACATATAGGATCTCTTTTGCGATACTGCTTGTTCCTGCAATGATCACCATAGCTCTTGTTTTGACAGCAAAGATAAGATACCCTGATCCGGAGATCTTTGAAAAGCAGGAAGATAAACCGGCAAGCTTTGAATTCAGGAAGTCATTTGTTCTGTTCATGGCGGCCATCTGCTTTTTTGCTTTTGGCTTTGCAGACTTCACCCTGATCACACTTCATTCGGCTAATACCGGAGCATTTAATGAATCCATGCTCAGCCTGCTATATGCTGGGGCAATGGCTGTGGATGCCTTTGCTGCACTATTCTTTGGCTGGCTTTATGATAAGGTCGGGCTGAAGGCTCTGATCATTTCCACACTATGCAGCACATTCTTCTCATATTTTGTTTTTATGACTGGAAATGCCTGGTTGATCGGAGCTGGGATAATTCTGTGGGGGATTGGAATGGGTGCGCAGGAAAGTATTATGAAAGCAGCTGTCAGCGGAATCGTCCCGCGTTCCATGCGAAGCACCGGTTTCGGAATATTTGAGACAGGATTTGGTATTGCGTGGTTTCTGGGCAGTTGGCTTCTCGGTGCCCTGTATGATTTGAATCCTGTGTATCTTGTCACTGTGTCTGTGGTATCACAGTTTCTGGCGATTGCATTTTATGCTTTATGCCTCCGGTGCAATAAGACAGAGTGCTAACAATTCCAGTTTGTTGGAATGAGCATTATATCAGAATATATTTCAGTTAAATGATCCAAGATTCTGGAACTCAAGCTGCACTACATTCGCTTTAGAGTTGCGGGTGTGAATATCTTCTCTACCACTATCTCTGTCATCTCTTGCACCGATTCTGTATAACCGCCTCTGGCCCATTTTATAAATATCCCAAAAAGGCCATATGCCAGATAGAAACTTTCATATGTATTCAAGGCCTGATCGGTGTCACTGTCAGTTGTAATCAGTTCGTAGGCAGACAGTATTGCACCGTGATGACCTTGATCAATTATAAGATCATTCTTTTTACGCATAGAATAGCAGAAATCAAAATACTGCTTCACGCGATATCCGTCATTCAGCGGATGTTCCTTGAGTTTGTGTTCACGTTCGTATTCCCGCCACTTCATGACAATGTACGATGTAATGATCTCGTCTTTGGATTTGAAATTGCGAAAATATGTTGCTCTGCCGATGCCCCCTGCTTCACAGAGTTCGTCAACAGTTATCTTTTCTATATTTTTTTTCTTCATTAATTTAAACAATGCTTCTCCGTAGGAAGAGATTACATAATCTGACATTTGCAAGATCACCTTTCCGGTAAATGATACTATTTCCGTCAATAGTATCATTTTCCTGATTTTATTGAGTTTAAAGCAATAGACTGATACTATAGTATCATGTAAGACGGATTTGTCGAGTCCTAAATATCAGGAGAATATCGATATGGGAAATACAAAAAAGAAAAGAATTATTAAAGTGGTACTGATAGCTGCCGTAAGTATAATCGTAGTGACAGCGCTGGGCATAGCAATTTTCCTAAAGATGACTGTTCTTAACACTTTTCCAACTCTTGAGGGAGAACCTGAAATCGGCAAATGGTACGATGTACCAGTGGAAGGAGCATTGTCTTCTGATGGCAGTGAATGGCACGGCATATTTCGCAAGGGTACGGAAAACAAGCTAGTCGTATATTTCTTCGGTGGTGGAGTGAGCATCACACCTGAAACCTCGGAGGGTGGCAAGGCGTTCTACGCAACTACAATGCTCGCTCAGGATTTTGTGGCACAGGGCGGTATTGGAAGCAGCGCAGAAGACAATCCTTTCAAAGACTGGAGTTTCATTGTGATACCTTATGCGACTGGAGATTTTCATACAGGAACAGGAATCTATGAAGGAAAAAAGACTGTATATCATACAGGATACAATAATTATTCTGCATACATCGAGCAGATAAAGCCGTATGTGGGAGAGCCTGATACGCTGCTTGTAACAGGTTTTTCAGCAGGAGGATTTGCAACATCATTGCTTGCCGATGATGTGATTGATCGTTTCCAGAGTGCAGAAAATGTGACTGTCTGTGTTGACAGTTCACTTCTGCTGTATAACGGATGGTATGACACAGCGGTTAATCTATGGAAATCTCCGACAGAGATCTCTGACAGACTGACCACAAATAATCTTGTTCTTGACAGTCTGACTGCACTCCACGAAAAACGTGGGAACAGTGTAAAGATCCTATTTGACTGCTCCTATCGTGACAATACGTTGATGCAGTACCAGTCCTATATCGACAACGGAAAGATGGATCAGACCAAGGAACTGGGTGATAAGTTTCAGCAGGATCTGAAAGAAATGGTACATGGCTTGCAGACGAATATCCCTGACGTAGGTATTTATATCTGGAGCAACGGAGAGGATGCCGATACTCACAATACACAGCATACGATCATTTCATCGAATGTATTCGACAGGCTTGGCAATGACAGAAGCGTCGGTGAGTGGATATTTGATGCTGTGAACGGTGATGTAAGAACTTATGGTATTGAACTGCTGGATAAAGCATTTTGAGGTAAGTATGCTTACCTCCGGTGATAAGGAAGATGAAGATATGTGGAGGAGATAACACAAAATCAAGTTTGTCGGGATGAACGTTGGAACATAAAATTGGAAGTTATGATATGTGTGCTTGACACAAATACTCCTATTGGAGGATATTCGGTGAATCCCTATGTGGGGTGTCCCCATGCCTGTAAATACTGCTACGCATCTTTTATGAAACGCTTTACAGGGCATACGGAGGAATGGGGAACTTTCATGGATGTGAAAGACTGGCCTGAAATAAAGAATCCAAAGAAGTATGCCGGCCAGAAGGTAATCATTGGAACAGTTACGGATGGTTATAATCCGCTAGAGGAAACATATAAAAATACAAGAAGACTTCTGGAAGAACTAAAGGACAGTGGTGCGGACATACTTATCTGCACAAAGTCAGACCTTGTTCTAAGAGATCTGGATCTGCTAAAAGAGATCAATGAAAATAGCAGACTTACAGTATCATGGTCAATCAATACTCTCGATGAAGAGTTTAAAGATGATATGGATGCGGCAGTAAGCATAGAAAGAAGGCTTGCTGCAATGAAAGAGGTATATGCGGCAGGCATTCGTACAATTTGCTTCATTTCACCCGTGTTCCCGGGAATTACGGATATAGAAGCAATCATAGACAGGACAAAAGATCAGTGTGACCTTGTATGGCTTGAGAATCTGAATCTTCGCGGAGGTTTTAAGGCAGATATCATGAAATA